>MHWN01000028.1 GCA_001825395.1 Candidatus Zambryskibacteria bacterium RIFCSPLOWO2_02_FULL_39_26 | reverse complement strand
ACTTTTTTTAGAGCCGCGTCAGCGTTTATGTTTCTCTTATTTTTTGTGTCCTGAAGATTATTTTTTTTGATGTACGCCCAAAGTTTCTTTACAACTTCTGATCTCGGCATCGGTCCTTTGCCGACTACCACTGCCAAATCTGCACTAACATTCATTGGCTTCATAAACGCTGAATTTGATTTTGCCATATTGTTTAAATAATTATTAATTACAATTAATGATTCTAGTATACAGGATAAAGTCCTCCACGTATAGGGGAAAAGTAGTTTTAGTCAAAATATGGCTAATACTCTATGTTTATTGGGAAGGAAATTGAGGCGTCATACTCTGACAATCCCGATGGGTTATCTTTCTTCAAAACAAGCTTTGCCGGTCCAATGTAAAACTGCGGAACGACTATATCCACTTCAAACGGCACAAAATTCTCCGTCATCCACTCATCTTTTGCTTGAGCAACAAAAATTCCGAGAGAATTTCCGTTCCTATCCAATACTTCCACTGGAAACGACGCCTCAAAAAACCAATACCCTCTAGCCCGCCCAACGACCTTGAATTCCTTGCCGGTTACAGCATCTGGAAAAGGCAAGGTGACTTGTATCAAATCAATTGAAGCGTTCACGTAAGTGATTTTCGACTCCTCCACCGGAGCCACCGCTGTTCTGACCTTGAAAAAACCAAACCAAACGATCAGACCAGCCAAGATTATCAATATTATTATTACAATTCGTTTACTTTTCATTTATTTTATTTATCCAACAATGCAGTCCTTACTTGTTTGCTCCGTCCAGCAAAAGCGGTTTGCCGGAGATTTCGTCCACTGTTAGATCCGGCCAGCCAGTGTGATCGGCAAAGGGATTCGGCAGATATTGAATTATGCCTTGAGCTGGCAAATTTTCTGGATATACGATTACTGTAGGAGCCATTGGAACTTCAATCGTTATTTCCACCGGTTGATTTATCATTTGCTCGATTTCTGCCTGTTCTACCTCCGCTTCTACCACAACTTCTTCTTGGGCCTCAATTTGTGAAAGTGTAACTATTGGAGGAGTTGTCGACATTGAAAGCGGCGTAGGAGCGGTTGTGTCAGTTTCCGTACTATCTAAAGTGGTGGGCGACGGTGTTGAAGCTTCCTCTCCGGGAGATGATATAGCCACAATAGAAACAGTTGTGGTTTCCGCATTGGCGGCATAAATTTCATTTGCCGAATTTTCAATTGTGGTAAAAGTTGAGACCACTTTTTCCACCTCGTTTATGTTACTGGCAATTATAAACTGATACGAACTTATTTGTGATTGGGTCAAGTCGGAATTTTCTATGGAAAGATTGTTTATTATGCTTTCCAGTTGGGCAATATATTTTTCTATGTAACTGATATCTTTTTTTGCCGATTTAACCAAATCAGACAGGGTCGGCAATAAATTTATAGAAACCGAATCGGAATTGATAATTTCATTCTCTTTGTCCCAGGCCTCGAGCAATTTTGTTATCTCCAAACGACGATTATTTATATCCTTTTCAATATTTTTATTACTGATTTTTATAATAATTTGCGGATTTTTTGATTCCGCATTTTTGAAAAAAATGTCTGTCCTTCTTAGGATATTGGTTTTGATGTTTGAATATTCCTCTTGAATTTGAGCTACAATTTTCCTCTCTGCCTGGTATCTTCGGTGGAGCTCTTCCAGCTTAGCAGTTTCCATTTCTACTTTTTGATTGGCCCCCAAAAGAAGCAGTTGATTATCCGACAAACTTCCGGTTTTATTTCGCGAATTAAAATAAAAACTGCCGCCAATCAAAATTATGGCCAAAACAGCCACAATAACGTAAGCTATGAAACCTTTTTGTAAAGATTGCATCACTATAATTGTAACATAGTTTGCATTTACAAAATTGCTAGGATTTCTTTAAGTCAGCATCCTACCCGTGTTATGCCTAGTATTCTCATATTCTTCTCCTGGATTCCCAAGTCCAACAAATATATATGCCATAAGAATTATTGTATCAGAATATAAAAGATAATTCATCTAAAAATCGCCCAAAAACTATTCTCATATTCTTGAGAATATTAGAATAGTTATTCTGGGTAATAGGTTTCATGACCAAACGTAAGGGTTAAATTAGGTCAGTAAATGGGATCATAAATGGGGTCGGCCACCATTTTTCTTTGACTTTCCGACTCCTCGCAACGTTTGTTCTCGTGTTATCGCAAGGACAGTCCTTGCTTAAGCAAAGTGAGTAATTATAGATTATCTTTTTTGAAAGATTTATAGAGAATTAAGATCAGGGAAATGATTGAATATAATATTGCGAGAGCTATACTTACGGTTTCCTTCACGATTGGGAGGAAATCTAACCCGTGCGTTGATGTCGGGGTTAGTAAAATAATAAAGATAAAAAAAATATATAGATAATTTGTTATTTTTGCCCATAGTTGAAAGGCGGTATTTTTAGTGAATAAGGTAATGATCGAAAATATAAAGACAGGAACTGTCAGCCAAAAAATAGATTCACTAAGATTTCTTGGAAGAGTTTCGCGAAGGTTTGAATTAACAATATAAGAAATTACTATCACAAAGATAGAAGTTGTTAAATAAAAAATTTTTGCTTTTTTATCGTTATTCATAGGTTTTAAAATCACTAATAATCAACTTTCAGACCACTACCTTCCGTTTGCACTTCTACAATCACAAATCCCGGCTTGGTTGTCGTTACAACCCCACCATTCTTCCTCTCCCGGATAATTGTAGCATTAATTGCTTTGCGATAGTTAAAGATGTACTTTTCAACCCCCTTTATCACAACCCTTGTGTCCAGATCAGTCAGGACACTGTTTTTTTCTTTCCAGTTGTAAATGATATTTGTATTTGGAAGTTGCGTAACAAGCCCGTTTCTGACTATTTGATTGTAGGTAAATCTGAACCTAGTTGAATTTTCTCTTAACTTCTTGAATGGGATTACTGTAGTATTCTCGCTCGAATCTGCGAGAACAACCGAACTGCCTGCTATCGTAAGGGTAGGATTCGGATCTACATTGTCCTTAGTAGAAAATATTACGTCTTTGTTGGTAACATCAAAAGTCACATATAATTCCGGCGGAATGTCGTCGTATATGGTTACGCCACCCGGAGTAGCTTCCAAGCTTTTATCCACTGCTCCGTCCTCATTACTATCTATTTCTAAAACCAGATTGGCAATATCTGAATTTAGATTGACTTCCATTGTTGCCAGGGTGGATGGAGAAGTCGGAATTTGCTCAAAAGATGTTGACTCAACAATCGTATTGCCTTGCTGTTCGTCTACGTCAAGATCAAAACTGCCTGTCTGGTAACCGTCAAGTTTGAGAGTATGAGCTATGTCTGTCGGAACCGAAAGAAACTGAACCTCGCCTATCTGCATGTAATTTACTCCCGGAATTTCTTCCCAAACTTCTCTTGTTACAGGGTCTTGGCCGGTGTATCGGCCCTGGGAGTCCGTGACTCCCAATGTGAGTGGGGAATGGAGAGTGTAGTGAAGACGGGCATCATTTGATGCTAAGGTTGAGTCACTGTCTAAAACAATATCATCAGGGTCAGAGAATGTAGAATTTTTTATTTGAGATTCTAAAAAGTCTCGTAAGTTGGATACCTCTAAAATGTCACGGTGGCCTCGTTCAAAATTTGCAAGAGTATCGTAACTAGGCAAGTCCACCCACCACCTCTCCACATTCGGATCGGAATCTGACATCCATAGAGCACTGGGAACAACCACGGTGCCGTCACCATCAATGACTACCGTGGGTTTGTAGGTAATGGTTTCAGTACTCTCTTTCTTTGTTTTGTAATTGATTCCTGCTATCGTCTCTTCACCCCAGCCCGCCACCTGGATGACTTTTGTGTTCGGCGAGGGCTGCCAACTGTCCAAAATCTGGTGAACATTTTGCGCTTGGTCATACAAGCCGTTGTTGCCGATATTAGGATTGAGCGTGTCGCTGAATGCGGGCTTGCTTCGCCCATCCGTGCCCAAAATGTAATTTTTTAATTCCGTTTCATTGGAAACAAATACCCCGTACTGAGAAATCTGTGGACCAAAAAATGGCTGGTCTTCGAAAGAAGCTAACTTATCTATCGCAAACCCAGGATCAACTGTGGTGAAATAGCTGGTCGAGGGCAGGAGATTGTAGACAGTGGGCATATTTTCTGAGAGTTGACGTGAGCGGTCATTGTCCATAATCCAACCGCTGCCCAACTTTGTTCCGTGGAGAAGCGTCGCCATTGCATCCGGCGTTCCAATCTGCGGCACAGCCACTAGTATCACTTTATCTATTTGGTCATAGAGAGGATTGTTGGTATCTTTCAGTTTTTGGACTAAAGCTTTGGCTACCAGTCCTCCGTTTGAGTGAGTAATTATTGTTACCTTCCCGGAATTAGAACTTTGTTGCAGTTCTTCCAGTTTTTTCAATACGAAAGATTCTGAAAAATTTTGGGTTGTGGTGCTGTAGGAAAGTTTATTACCAGTTGTTGTGGCGCCATTTGTAATAATGTCGCTTAATGACAATCTCCAGTCATATGGAATGAAGGCATAATCATTTATTGTCCCGTCTTGTTTCCAATCTTTGAGTTCCCCAATAAATGATTCATATATATTTAGACCAAAAATCTCATTTATAATACCTGTTTCTCTTGATTCACCTGTGTTTTGTGTATCGTCCTTAGTATAAATATCATTTGTACTTTTACCTAAACTGTTTAGCGAAAGTTTGCTGTGGTCTGAATCTGAAATTGACACCCAAAGTTCATTCTCTTCAACTCCGTCATTTTCATATAATCGCGATCCCATAAGACCCGGTATAAACAGCACATTTGAATTGCCGACTGGTGGGACGACCTTTACTGGTATCGGAGTGAAAGACATCGAGTAAGGCAATGGTGGATTTGAAATTGGATAATTATTTGCAAGATATACCCAATCATTGTCAGTAAATTCGACAATATTTGTATGCAGATTTGATACTTCTGTGATACCGGCTCTTTTTACGACAACTTGATAGCCAGTAGGGTCAAATTGTATATCCACCGAATACCAATCCGATGGATCTGTTTCACTAAAAAAATAAGCAAAATATGCAGATTTTAAATTTGCGAAATAAGGATTTAAGTTTAATCTCGGATCAAGAGAGCTAACGTGTATAATCGGCGGATAAACACTATAACAACAATCTCTGTGGGTATATGTAAATTTTATGTGCGCATAGTCGCCAACGTAATCCTGCGTATAATTTTCCAACCCAAGATATGTTGATGTGGCTACACTGTCAGCAAAAAGAACTTGGGGCTTTTCGTCCACTGTATAAGGTTGAGTGACTTCTGCGTGCGTAATATTAAAACTGAATAAAAATAAATAAACGGCTGACAGCAGTACAACAGGAATATATTTTAATCTCATTGTGCCAATATAATTTATATTTATTCCAATCATATCACTCTTAATAAATCCATTCTACTTTTCGAGTAAGGGGGTTTATGGTTAATTGTAGTTTATTTCTTTCTCTTATGTTTAAAAAATTCAACTTAACGGAATCGTTTTACCGCTTCCAAGCGGGTTTTGTAAGACCCTCCCAAATTTTTTTTGGTTTTTTCCGAAAGCACATAATATCCATTTTTTCGTTTGGTAATCATGGATGTTGTTTGTAATTTTTGGCTGGGAGGGAAGGAATCGGACCTTCATTAGAAGCTTCAAAGGCTCCTGTCCTGCCATTAGACGACCTCCCAATATATTTTATTCAAACACAATATTTATAACATTTTTTTTGATTTTTTGCTATTTTATATTTTTTACATTTACAAAAAATCTATTGTACCATTCGCGCGAATTAGACCGTGGGTAAACTCGTTTTTAAAAATTTAAATCAATTTATTTCTTATCCACAGGAATCTCAAAAAAATTGAAAAAAACTTTACTATAAAAATTCACAGTGCTAAAATTTTATCAGACAGTTCCTAAAAGAGAGGAGAAAAATAACATCCTTAAATACTGGAGTATTTAAGGATGTTATTTTTCTCCGATTATTTTTACTAATGCTAGTTCAAGTGGCAGTTGCGAAATGTAGGCGCCGGTGGTGTTTTCATAAGCAGTCAGAAGTTCAAACAAGATTGCGGAAGAAAAAATGCCATCTTTTTTTGCTAAATCATTTACGAAAATAAATTCTTTTTCTGAAAAATCGTCCTTTACTATATTCCCCGCGCCAAACCTTACGAGCATCACCGCACGTGTTGTGTGCAGAATAAGTTTTAGAAAAACCGACATATCAATATTTTGAGAGACTGCCTTTTCTACGTTATCCAAACCCATCTTCAAGTCCATATATGCTATAGCTGATATAACACCGTGGACCAATTCAACCGCCGGCGCACCAGTAACAAGACGTACCTCGTCTTCAGAAATTTTCTTATCTTTTGAGTAAGCTAGAATTTTCTGAACAATCCCTATTGTATCTCGAAACGAGCCGTCGCCCAAGATCGCCACGAGCTCGGCTGATGCGTCGTCAATTATACTTCCCTCTTTTTTGGCGATGCTAATAGTTAGTTTTTTTAAAGTTTCCTGACTAGGTTTTTTGAAAGTGTAAACTTCGCAACGAGAAAGAACAGTTTCAGGAATTTTGTGAGTTTCTGTTGTGGCTAAAATAAAAACAACGTGTGCCGGTGGCTCTTCTAAAGTTTTAAGAAGTGCATTGGAAGCGGACTTGGAGAGCATGTGGATTTCGTCTAAAATATAAACTTTGTATTTTGATTCAAAAGGCAAAGTAAAAACTGATTCGTTAAGCGCGCGGATATCTTCAACACTAGTGTTTGAAGCGGCGTCAATCTCGTAAATATCGTTTTTGGATGTGCCGATGGCATCAGCAAAAATCCTGGCCACAGAAGTTTTACCAGTCCCGCGTGTACCGGAAAAAAGATAAGCATGTGAAATTTCTCCTGACTTGGTTTCGGCTTCCAAAACTTTAACAATATGATCTTGACCGATAATCCCGGAAAATTTAGCTGGTCTGTATTTTCTATAAAGTGCTTCTGACATCTCAGTAGTAGAATTTATTTTTTAAATTTTTCGACTTTCTTCAAAATAATCTTTTAATCTCAATTTTAACATTCTAACACCTTGTGTAGTTTTTAAATACTTCTCTCTGCGCTTAGCATCACTTTTTAAAATACATGCCTCGTAGTAAATAACTTTCCATGGCTTATATGCCTTTATCGAAAAATTTGACCCTTGGTTATGTTCTTTTAATCTTTTTCTTAAATCACTAGAATAACCAGAATATAGAGAGTTATTTTTTACACTTTGTAACAAATATATGTAGAACATAACAAAAATAAATTCACTACGGGATAGCCCTGTAGTGAGCTTCGCTCTACTACTGGGGCATATATAACAGTATAACTTAATAGCACAAATTGAAAAAGAAGAACCGGCTCACGCGTTGTGAGCCGGCCAAAAACACGGGATTAGTTCCCATTTTCCACACGAAGAAGGCGTACCGGCACCTCTCTTTGGTTCAAAACATGAATCCTTTCGAGTTCCACGATCTCATGTTGCCTCATCTGTCTCTCAAATGAGATAATCGCTCTTCTGATGCACTCCCTACAGATTCGCAGGGCTTTCTTGTCTTTCAGTTCCCTGCCGATATATCTTCTTCTGCACTGACAACAGGTGAGGGTCATGCGACCGCCTTTCATCGTTGAAACAACAAATCTGACTCTAGAATCAGCATAGCATCACATGAAAATTTTGTGAAGGATTTTATTTGTAATAAAAAAACCGGCTAGCATCGCTAGTCGGTCGCTTCATTTCTCGGTGAACGGAACGATGTTTTGTTCCGCCCACCGAGATCTTTCTCCTTTATCTATCTCACTCAAGGGGAGACTTTGTATCCTGGTAGCTCCCCACCAGTCTGAGGACTCCACCTCAGAAATTCATGTCGCTACGGCGGCATACTCACTCGCCTTTCCGCCAATTTTCAAGTGGCTTCATGGCTTGATCGCGGTCTAGAGTTAGGTGTTAAGAAATAGTTGCGTGTTTTTGACACGGACTATTTTCCATGACACCGGCTGCCGGTAACTTGATTGGATAGATGGGTTGAGACTTTTTTTGGCACTGAAGCCGTATGGCCAATTCCTGGCCCGCGCCTCGTCCCCAAATATCTCAACCAAGCTCCACATATAATGTTATCAAAACACTTTTATATAGTCAAGTCAAATACAACTTTGTTTTCCACAATCAAAAAATACCCTTATTTTAAGCCATTTAAATAAGCATCCACAATTTTAGAAACCTCTTTCACATCTTTTGCATCCATTAGTTTAATTCTTAACTCTTTTGCCCCTTCCCAACCGTTCACGTAGGCCTTGTAATGTTTTTTCATTATTGAGAAACTTTTATGCGGTAAAAGTTTCTCAAAAAGTTTTGTATGTTCCACCATTATTTTCAAAATTTTCTTTCTAGTTTGCGTATCTTCTCTATTGTCTAATTCGCGCGAATGGTTGAATAGATATGGTTTGCCGAAAATGGCGCGACCGAGCATCACGCCGTCACAACCTGTTTCTTCCACTCTCAATAAGGCATCATTCAAATCTGCGACATCACCGTTACCAAAAATAAATGTTTGACTTTTTTTGCCAGACTTGTCAGAAAAACCGTTTCGAATCTCTACAGCGTGCCGAACACACTCCCATTTGGCCGGGACAAGTGACATTTCTTTTCTGGTGCGTGCATGAACTGTAATAACAGCTGGATTCGTTTCAAGTAACGCTGGTAGCCAAGTCTCAAGTTCGTTTTTATTGTAGCCAATTCTGGTTTTAACGCTAACCGGCAAATTTTTGCCGCCTTTTTTTGCTCCCTCCATGGCGGCTAAAATAATTTTTTGGGCAAGTTTCGGGTTTTTGATAAGAGCCGCTCCCCCGCCCTGCTTCTCAACGCTCCTGTCCGGACAGCCCATATTGATGTCAATTCCGTCAAAACCCAAATCACATGCGAGCTCCACCGCCTTTTTCATCATCTCCGGACTGCCGGTAAAAAATTGTGCCACAATCGGCCGTTCAGCATCTGTAAAGGCCAAATCTTTTACAAGCACATCATAACCACCCTTAAATAACCCGTCAGCCGAGACGAATTCAGTCCACATCACATCGGGCCCGCCCACAATTTGAAAATGTGAGCGGGTAAACTTTCCATACTCACCAATATTTTGTTCTCCCCATTTTGAGTATTTAGCAATTATATAGCGAAAAGCCGGGTCAGTAACATCGGCAAGAGGTGCCAGCACCATAATTGGTTTTTTTAAGTTTTTCCAAAAATTCATTCCTTTATCAATACCACAAAAAACTACCGAATGCCAACGAGAAACCTCGTTGACTCATAATTTTTTTGGAGACTCTCGGACCGCGACGGCGGGAGAGTGAGCAAATTTTGAGCCCAAAAATTATGCGTGCTCCAAAAAAGTTATGAGGAAAAAGAGGTCTCCCACATTACCTCAACTTGTAAAAGAGTTTATTGCCAAAGCGCAGGTCAATGTATTCCACTGGTAAAACTTTACCTTTATATTTTGACAACGGCGGATTTTCCAACAGAGTTTCTAAATTTTCCGATACAACAGAAAGAGGCTTCTGCGTATCAAAATAAATTTCTCCTCCACCGCCGATTATAAGTAAAAATTCTTCTTGACTTTTAGCAATAAGATATTGCGGATCAAGAGAAAGTTTTTTGGTTTTTTCTATAAAGTCGGTAATTTCGGCAAATTTAGTGGTGGAAGAAATATAGAAAGTGCCTATTGGCGTTCCAATATCTGATGAGACTTGAACTAGACCATAGTACTTAAAATATGCGTCACCGGAAAAATATGGAGCTTCCGCAAAGATATTACCATTTTGATCCATAAAGTAGCAAAAACCCTCGCTTTTATACGAACCATTTTCCATCAGTGCTTCCGGTGGAGGCAGGCTTTGACTTTCAGGCAAAGTATCGCACCAGATCGCCACGGCTTTCTTTTCGGTAATATTTATCTGAAGAACGTCTAAATCTTTCAAGCTAACTTCTATTGTATTAATTCTCTTAAAAGAATCCTTCAGATAATTTTCAAGCTTTTTTTGAGGATAAAGAAAGGAATTATTTTTAGGAACTAGCCAAAAATATGAACCCTCAAGAAATGAGAGTGTTTCTGTTTCAACCTCATCCTTTTTAACCAATGCTCCGCCACTCAACTCTACTTTAGAAATACGAATTTCCGGTCTATGAGTAACATATGAAAAAATTCCAATAATCAAAATTATTAAAGCAAATATGATGACGTACTTAAAAAGCTTTTTTCTTCTCTTTTTTTTAAGGTATTCTTCTCTTTGAGACAGTAAGTTAGAAACCATTTTTGAAATTAGAAATTGAAATTAGAAATTATTATTGCTTTGCAATAATCTTTTGGCCTCCCATGTATGGTTGTAGTACTTCAGGAATTTTAATTGACCGATCTGACTGTTGATAGTTTTCTAGAATTGCGACGAGGGTTCTTCCCATTGCCATGGCAGTGGCGTCATTCATATGAAGTGGCTCAATTTTCCCATCACTTCTTCGAACTTTTGTGTTAAGCCGACGAGATTGAAAACTTGTAGTTAGGTCAGCGCTGTGTGTTTCTCTATATCGGTTTTGTCCTGGCATCCATGTCTCAAGATCAATCTGTCGGTAATCTGGGAAGGCCATATCTCCAGTACAAATAATAACGACTTGATGGGGCAAACCTAGCTCTCGCAAAAAATGCTCCTGAATTGCTACAAGAAAATCCTGTTCTTGAAGAGATTGTTCAGGTAAACAGAAAGTTTCCATTTCAAGTTTGTCAAATTGATGTTGCCTAATTATTCCCTTTGTGTCTTGACCGTGACTTCCGGCTTCCCTTCGAAAAGCAGTTGAGTATCCAACATATCGTATTGGTAAATCTTTTTCGTCGATTATTTCATCCATATGAAGTGGTCCAAGCGTGTGTTCAGCACTACCGATAAGCATCAGGTCATCTTCTGGAAACATGTAATGTTCTTCAGGCGTCATAAATCGTGCCATTCTGTTTTGGACAGCGGGTCTTATAAAAACTGGAGGAATCACAGGAATAAATTTTGTAACCGGAACTGTGATATTTGCTTCTTTTGCGATTTTCTCAAGTTTTTCTTTATTATTAAAAACAGATAAGCAAAAATTGAGAACGGCAAACTGGAGTAATGCCAAATCCCCCTTTATATAAGCAAAGCGAGAACCAGAGATAGTTCCAGCTTTTTCAATGTCTATAATACCCAAGTCCTCACCAAGTTCGTCATGCTCTTTTGGTTTAAAATCGAATTTTGGAATTTCACCCCACGATCGGATAACCTTGTTACCCTTCTCGTCTTTTCCAACAGGAGTATCTATGGAAGGAACGTTTGGAACTTTTGACATCAAGGAAATAAATTTCTTGTCCAGCTCGGCAAAATCGTTCTCAAGTGTTTCAAGTTCTTTTTTTAATTGGGAACCCTTTTCGGCGTCTCTCGACTTGGCCGCTTCGTTTCTTTTCTGGTTTATATTGTCAACCTCCTGTTTTATTGACTTTCTCCTTTCGTAAACGCTAAGAAGTTCATCAACATCAACGTTTCGATTCTTATTTTTTATTGCAACCAGGACAATATCTTTATTTTCCTTTATAAACTTAATATCTAACATTCTCCCATTGTAGCAGAAATCAATGATAGGATACAATATAATAATGGAAATTAGAGACCTGCCAAAAAAGGACTTCCCGCCACTTTTGCTTGAAATAAATGACCCGCCAAAGTCTCTCCGAATCATCGGTAAACTTCCTAAAACCGAAAAATATCTCTGTGTCGTCGGCTCTAGAAAATACAGTGAGTATGGTAAAAATGTTTGTGAAAAACTTATAGAAGGTTTGCGTGGTTACTCTATTACTATTGTCTCTGGTCTAGCCCTCGGAATGGACGCAATCGCCCACAGAGCAGCCCTTAAAGCCGGCCTCAAAACTGTTGGAGTTCCAGGGTCTGGATTAGGTGAGAAAACTATTTATCCAACCACAAATAGAAACTTGGCAAACGAAATAGTAGAAAGCGGTGGAGCTTTGATTTCTGAATTCCCTGACGATTTCCGCCCACATCTCTACAGCTTCGGACAACGCAACCGCATAATGGCCGGAATATCAGACGCTACTCTTATAATAGAAGCCGAGCTTAAGTCGGGCACACTTATCACTTCCAAATACGCTACGGAATACAACCGAGATGTTTTTACTGTGCCAAACTCAATTTTTTCCAAAACTTCCGAAGGCCCGCATATGCTCCTCCGACTTGGAGCAACACCAATCACACAAAGTAGCGACATCGTCACAGCACTTGGACTGCGACCTCGCGACGAGCTTCTTCAAATTCGCGATTATTCTGACTGCTCCACCGATGAAAGAGAACTTATTGAGATTTTGAAGGAACCACTTTCACGCGATGAAATAATCCGCCGGCTCGGCAAACCCGTTTATGCAACTCAAACAATCATCGCCACGATGGAAATTAAGGGTTTGATTGAAGAAGTTATGGGAGAGATACATATTAAGTAGAAAGTTAAAAGTTTATAAAGTTTGTAAATGGAATTGGACAAACCGAGATCATTAGAGTATAAATAATTTAGGAGGTACAAATGATTCCAGACTGTGTCGTGATTGGTGTCACAGCAATTGTCCTCACCATTTGGAATCGGAACGGTCGAATCCAACGGTTCTTCTGGGAGTGTGCAGAAGAAGCCCTAAGAAAGATGTGAAAACCACAGCTCCGTGCGCGCAAGCGCCGGAGCTGTTGATTTTTATATGTTAGTTAACTATACGATATATCGTATAGTTAAGAATTTATTATTAATAAAAATATTGGAAATTAAATAACTAAAATTTGCAAAATGAAGATATTCAGGCTAGATTGTTTTTGGAGGCTTTATGAATATTTTGAAACATGCTTGTGAGGATTGCAGAGGAAAACCCGTAATTATAAATTACAAGGGACCACTCCTGCCACCTAACAATAAGTCAGCCGTTTTGTGTCACGAGTGCATGAGCCGAAGAGTGCGAGACGACATGGTTGGTCTTCCGCCACGTCCTCTAGGATTTTTCAAAATCACTGAAGAAAATTGAGGGTCCAAAAGATAATTGCGGGTCCTCATTTTTTATTTAAATTTGCAAAAAAATTATTTTACAGTAATACTAGAGCAATAAGCACTTATTATTTATTCGTAAATTCGATTACATTCGTAAAATTCGTATCATGAAATTACTAATAGTTGAATCACCCGCAAAAGCAAAAACGATTTCCAAATATTTGGATGGGAAGTACGAAGTGGTTGCATCCGTGGGACACATCCGTGACTTACCGAAGTCCAACAAAAAAGCCATCGACATCGAGGGTGGTTTTATCCCCCATTATGAAATTTCCAAAGGTAAGGAAAGAATTGTAGCAGAACTCCGGCATCTCGCCGATAAGGCAGATGAGATTTTGCTTGCCACTGACCCCGACCGAGAAGGCGAAGCTATAGCTTGGCATATAGCACAGGCGACAGATTTAAAGCGCCCAAAGCGAGTGGTGTTTCATGAAATTACCAAGGAGGCAGTGATAGAGGCACTCGAACACCCTCGCGAGATTGACGATAACTTAAAACAAGCGCAAGAAGCACGCCGAGTGTTAGACAGACTTGTAGGATACGACCTTTCAGGACTTATTTGGAAAAAAGTGCGATACGGACTTTCGGCTGGAAGAGTTCAATCCCCTGCACTTCGCATAATAATGGAACGTGAGCGAGAAATTCGCGCTTTCAAAAGCCACACATTTTGGGTTATTTCCGCCGATGTAGAAAGTCCAACGAAAGCCCCTTTCATTGTGATTTGCGAAGACGAACCAACAGATAAAAAAGTTTTGGATGACATCGTAAAAAAAGCTGAAAATGGCAAATGGAAAGTTCTTGATGTAAAAGAAACTGCTGTAAAAAAATCCACTCGTCCGCCTTTTATCACTTCCACGCTCCAGCAGACTGCCTCATCTCGTTTAGGATTTTCGCCTTCACGCACAATGGGCATCGCGCAAAAACTATACGAGTCTGGATTTATCACCTACATGCGAACTGACTCTACAAACTTGAGTCAGGTGGCGATAGCACAAATTGCACAAACAATAGAGAAAAAGTTTGGTAAGGAAAACTTGCAAATCCGAACCTACACAGCAAAAAGCAAAAACGCCCAGGAAGCCCACGAAGCCATTCGCCCAACACATTTCAATGTTGAAAAAGCCGGACACACCGATGAGCAGAAAAAACTTTACGAACTTATCTGGAGAAGAGCGCTGTCTAGCCAGATGAAAGACGCGGACACCCTGCGCACAAAAATCACAGCAAACGTACGCGACACTAATACACGAATGAATACGAATGACACCAATGAAACTCAAATACCAAACTTTTCTGCTACTGGCTCGCAGGTTAAATCCCCCGGCTGGCTCTTAGCAGATCCAGCTTCTCGAGGTGAAGATGTAGAACTTCCAAAAGTCCATCAAGGCGAAACCTTGATATTGAAGAGAGTTAATACCGAGGAAAAACAAACTGAACCACCCCCACGATATTCTGAAGCCGGGCTTATCAAAGAACTTGAAAAAAGAGGCATCGGCAGGCCGAGCACCTACGCCTCTATCATCGGCACATTGGAAGATCGCGGTTATGTGGAGAAAGTGAATAAGGCCCTCATACCGACAGACACAGGCGACGTCGTTTCAAGTTTTTTGGAAGACAATTTTGCAAACTATATAAGTGATAGTTTTACCGCAGAAATGGAAGACAAGCTCGACCTTATTGCCGAAGGAAAAGAGGAGTATGAAAAAACTCTTTCAAAATTTTACAAACCATTCCATGCCGATGTAAAAAGTAAAGATAAAATGGACAAGGTCACCAACATGGGTAACGCCGATCCGAAATTTAAATGCCCTGCTTGTGGAGGGCCGATGATTATCAAACTTGCTCGAAGCGGAAAGTTTCTCTCTTGTGCCAGATATCCTGACTGTGAAGGGGCGCTGACAATGGACGGAGTAGAAATAAAAAAGGACGAGCCGATTGGTGTTGATCCGGAGTTAGGACTACCGATTTTTGTCCTAGTTGGAAAGTACGGACCTTATGTTCAGCTTGGTGATCGAAAAAATGGAAAAATAAAAAGGGGTGAAAAAACTCCAAAACCTCGAATGGCATCAATACCAAGAGATAAGGATTTGAACACAATTACTTTGCAAGATGCTTTGAAATATTTATCACTTCCACGTGTCCTTGGAGTGCACCCAGAAACTGGAGAAAAAATTACCGCAAGTATTGGTCGCTTTGGACCGTATATTGTCCACCAAAAAGATTTCAGATCATTAAAAAATGATGATGTTTATACGATTGAACTTCCGCGCGCTTTGGAAATTTTGAAAGAAGAAAAGAAAAAACGTGGGTTTAAAAAGAAAGCCAAGTAGACGCGATATTAAATCTCTTACTGCAAGTCATTTAACTTGTAACTTGGTAACTTGGAAGCCTTGCTTCCAAGTTACATAGAAACTAATCAAAATCAAAGTTTTTAGATTTTCTTTCTATAATATCCGAGAGAGAACTTATTGAAAATTCTTCATATTCATTGATATTTTTAAACTGCTCTAAAATTATTTCTTTATTACAAATTTCTTTTGTCGAATTATTGATGTATTCTGACCAGCTCGATTTACTTAACTTGGAAGCCTTGCTTCCAAGTAGTTTAGTATTGTTATTTTGATTAACGTAAACACTTAAGTGAAGTAAGTATTCGTTAGAATTTATATGCTTAGACTTAAATTTACCTTGAAATAGTGAGCCGGAACGTTTTTGTCTATTATTAAAATATTTTGCAAAACCTGTTCCTATTCTTTGCATAAATTTTTCTACCCCCTTATCATCAACTTGTTTGAGGATAAAATGATAATGATTGGGATTGAGACAGTATGCAATAAAGTCAACTAACTTTGATTTGGAAGCCTTGCTTCCAGATTTATCTTTTTTGTCTACAAAACGATTTTCGTAAATACTTCCGATTGGATTGATAGTATTAAATTCTTCCATACTTTGAAAAAAACGATCAATATCCAATTGATCCATAAAGATATCTCTTTTGTCTACGCCCCGATTATATATGTGGTAAAATTCCCCGGTAACGAAATCAGTCTTTCTTTGAGACATGGGTTTATTTTAACCTGTAAGCCCACTTGGAAGCAAGGCTTCCAAGTGGATGAAGGAGAAAAATCTTTTGTGAATTTTTTTATAGAAAAGGCCTCACGTAAGGTCGCTTGAGCGAAACCTTTTCATGAGACCTATCTGGGCTGAGGTGGTGTTAGGAATTCTGGAGAAACCTCCATGAGAACGCAACGGCAACGTCCAGATCCAGTTCCCTTGGAATTGAACTCACCAACCCATGTTCCATCGGATTGCCTGTAGAATTCATAGGCAATTTCATAGTCTCTGTGGGTATATTTCTTTTAGAAACTGAACTTGTTCTCGCCAAGTTTGATCTCAGAGTAGGACTGAGTCGCCGAAACGATCACTCATTGTTCCAACTACTTCGCCTGGCCATTCACCCTCACCGAACATGCCATGAAAAACAGAGTAGTTGAGATCTTCACGAATGATCGCTTGAGTTCCGTCAGGACCAAAATCTAGACCCAACGAACGACTACGCTGAAAGAAAACCCCTTGAATCAAGTATATTCTGCACTTTTGGTCTAGATATTACTGTGACTCTTAAAGCATGTCAACAAATTGTATTTCTGGCTCTTTCCATTACAATACAGAATATGCCAGATATAAAGGAAATCATTTCTCTACTACAAAACCCTGTTGACAAGGACATCGTCCTTATTCAAAAGGCCTATGATTTTGCCATAAAGGCCCATGAGGGACACTTGAGAAACAGCGGAGAGCCGTACTTCAATCATCTCTTCGCCACAGCTAAAAACATTGCCGGGCTTGGAATGAGCGCCACGGCCATCACGACCGGTTTTCTTCATGACACAATTGAAGACACGAAAGCAACTCCGGAAGAAATAGAGAAAGAATTCGGAGGTGAAATACTTTTTTTAGTTCAAGGTGTAACAAAGCTCGGAAAAATCCGCTATCACGGAACTGAAAGATATAATGAGAGTTTACGAAAACTTTTCATGGCCATGTCCCAAGACATCAGAGTACTCATAATTAAACTCTGTGACAGACTTCACAACATCCAAACTTTGCAATTTATTCCAAAGGACAAACAACTCCTTATCGCTAAGGAGTCACTGGAAATATACGCACCGATCGCCAACCGTCTTGGTATAAAAAAGATCCAGCGAGAACTGGAGGATATTTCTTTTTCTTATGTTGACCCGCAAAGATTTAGAGAAATACAAAAACTTTTGAAAACCCGAGGTAAAGAACAAGAAGAGCATCTTGAAAAATTTGAAAAATCAATCAAAAAAGAATTGGCAAAAAACGGAATAATTGATTTTCGTATTGACCATAGGGTTAAAGGTTTGTATTCACTCCATCGAAAACTTATTCTGGACAATGTTGATATAGAAAAAGTTTATGATATTTCTGCCATACGTATAATAGTAAAAGATGTTGCGCAGTGTTATAAAATTCTAGGTATTATTCATGGCTCTTGGAGACCCCTTCCAGATAGAATAAAAGACTATATAGCCACACCGAAATTAAACGGCTACAGGTCACTACATACCACGATATTTTCTGGGGACGGAGGTATTATAGAAGTCCAGATAAGAACCGAAGAAATGCACAAGGAGGCAGAGTTTGGTATCGCTTCTCACTTGTCATATAAAGAAGGTTTGAAGAAAAAGACAACCAACCCGAAACTAGCTTGGGTAACAAAAATACTACCAGCTAGAAAGCCATTAGAACAAAGTGGAGGCAATAAGACACCTGAAGAGCTAGCTATGACGGAAGTACCGACTTGGGTGAAAGAACTTGTTGAATATCAGAAAGAAGCTGGTGATGAATTTGTTGACGATATAAAAGAAGATTTTTTCAAACAGCGTATTTTTGTTTTTACGCCTATTGGTGATGTAATTGACTTACCGAAAGGTTCTTCTGTTATAGATTTTGCCTACGCCATACACACAGATATCGGTAATAAAATGTCAGGAGCAAAAGTTAATGGAAAGTTTGTGGCCATAGACACAACCCTCCAAAACGGTGACAGAGTTTTAATTGAAACCAAAAAAACTGCAAAACCCAGCCAAAAATGGCTAGAAAACTGC
>MHWN01000027.1 GCA_001825395.1 Candidatus Zambryskibacteria bacterium RIFCSPLOWO2_02_FULL_39_26 | reverse complement strand
ATGAACTTGTTATTCGTAAAGTATGGATAAATGACAAGATATTTGAAGTTGGAGGAACTGGCTATGAACCAAAGGGAGAAATAAAAATTGGTGAAGAAATTATAGCACCAGAAAATAATAATGGATTATTATACCTCGGCAGAGTTTCCTCACTTGTGGCGAATGCTCGACTTCTGTACGCAGAAGAAACAAAAAATTGGCGTATTTCAGGTGACCCAACCGATGCGGCTATTTTGGTGTTTGGAGAAAAACTGGGGTTTCACAAAGACGATCTCTTGCGTGAGTCTCCGCTTATATCAGAAATTCCTTTTGATTATAAACTGAAATATCACGCAAGTGCCAACCAAATAGAAAATAGTCTTCTTGTGACTGTAGTAGGTGCTCCAGAAGTATTACTTTCTTTATGTACTCACATTAAGCGTGACGGAGAAAATCATTCACTTGGGGTAAAAGAAAAGAAAGAATTGGAAGCAACATTTGTTCGTATGTCAGAACAAGGACTTCGTGTTATAGCCATTGCAGTTCGCAATGATGCATCAAAACAGCTGAAAGTAGAATCGATTCACTCACTTTCTTTTGTTGGATTTTTTGCTATGCAAGACACTCTAAGACCAGAGGTCTCTCTTGCTATGACTCGGGCAAAAGAAGCTGGTATTAGAGTTGTAATGATTACAGGTGATCACAAAATAACTGCCACAGCTATTGCAAAGGAAGCTGGTATATACCAAGAAGGAGACACTGTTTTAACAGGAGAAGAAATTGAAAATATGTACGGTAATGAACTTGCAAGCAAACTTGGGAATACAACCGTTTTTGCCAGAGTGACCCCTGAACACAAGATGCAGATTATTAATGCATATAAAAGTCTTGGAGAGATTATTGCTATGACGGGAGATGGGGTCAATGATGCGCCGTCGCTTGTTGCCGCTGATCTCGGTGTTTCAATGGGTAAAATAGGTACAGAAGTTGCAAAAGAGGCTTCGGACATAGTTTTGCTTGATGATAATTTTGGGAGTATTGTATCGGCGATTGAGGAAGGCAGGAGTATATATAAGACGATAAAGAAGGTCATCCTCTATCTCTTCTCGACCAGTGCCGGAGAAGTGTTTGTGATTTCTGCGGCGCTTTTTCTCGGGTATCCACTACCGATTCTTGCCGCTCAAATCATTTGGCTTAACTTTGTGACTGACGGATTTCTTGATGTAGCTCTGGCTATGGAGCCGAAGGAGGAAGGACTTTTGTCCGGAAAATTTGAACATCCCAAAAAATATATTGTTGATTCACTCATGATTCAAAGAATGGTCGTTATGGCATTACCCATGATGTTCGGGACTCTATTTCTATTCAGTCAATATTTTGAAACTGATATTGCTAAGGCGTGGACGATATCACTTACCGTGCTCGCGGTTTTTCAATGGTTCAATGCTTGGAATTGCCGTTCGGAAAATAGATCAATATTCAGTATAAATTGGTTTTCAAATAAATATCTAGTAGGGGCAACTGTTGTCGTTATCGTGCTCCAAATAGCTGCCATATACATGCCGATCATGCAGAAAATTCTTCGCACCGTACCGCTCGAACTTTCCGAATGGCTTCTCATTATACCGATCGCCGCTTCTATTATTGTCGCTGAGGAAGTCAGAAAGTTCTTTTATCGAAGGAAGGTTGCTCTTAAGTTAATGTAAAAAAGGAAGTATAAATAACTTATATTACACATTACATTAAGTAAGCCATCTGACCTACTAGAGTTCTAGACCGGGGTATACAGCCATGAAATACACTTGCCGTTGGCATTGGCGCTTTCATTACCTCGGGTTTTTACATAAAAAATTTAATACCAAAAGAGCTGGACCAATCCAGCCCTTTTGTGCTTGCTTTCAAGACTTTAAGAAGTCAAGCCTAACTGGTTTCTGACAATGCTTACATACCAATTGAAAGACATTGGGCCCCAGAAACCTGTTCCGGCCGTAAGACCTATTGGTGTCAAAACTTGAAAGGCATTAGCGTTTTGCCACTTAATGAGGGCGTTTGCGGTCAGCGGTCCGAAGTAGGCGCTTTCACTGCCGACTGATCCAGGCCCTGTGGCAGCCAAAGTGTATCCGGACCAGTTTAGGAATCTTTGAAGACATCTGATATCTTCACCGGAATCTCCGGATTTCAGACTTCTAGTTATTTCACAAAGCGGAATATTCGTTGCAGCTCCTGTTTTTACTGGCAAGAATGCTATCATCCCGAAGAACAAAGCAGAAATTATAAGAACAGTGGCATACGTTCTTATAGAATAAAGTGATTTTAGCTTTAAGTAATTTGTCATAAATTTCTTTGTTATTGCTAATAAACGACCTTTATTACTTCTTATGACGAACCAACTTTCTTTCGGTTACACACTTCATCTCTCCTTCATCTGGCATTTTTCCTATAGACAAAAGGGGATAACTTTATTCACTGGGCATCAAATTAGTTGTATAATTAAAATATTATAAATAGTTCATTAAAATTATGGATATTTCAATTTTGACATTGAAAATATTAGCGATATACCTTGTGGTCAGCGGTTTGTTTCTCCTTTTCAAAGGAAAAACTATTCCACATTTACTTAACGACTTTTTTAATCACCCGGCCACAGTTTACCTAACAGGAATTATCCTGATCTTTTTGTCCGCAATGTATTTGATTCAGTACAATGTTTGGGACGGGACCTGGAGAACCGCAGTCACTATCTTCGCTTGGATAGTTTTTCTAAAAGGTGTGTCTTACATCTTCTTTCCAAAGATATTAAGTGTCATGACCATAAAGAAATCCCGAAATCTTTTCGGTATCTACGGTCTCATCTCCACAGTGGTCGGCCTCTACCTCTTTTTTCTTAAATAATCTCAATTCCTAAAAAAACGACCTTCCCCGCGAAGGTCGCTTTTTTCACTATCAAAAATCCTCAATTTGGTATAATACAAATATGAAAAAGACATATTTAATTTTAATATTATTTTTAGTAGTGATCATTGGCGGAATTTATTTGTTTACTAAAAAAGATAATAATAAAACTATGATAGAAACATCACAAACCACAGAAGTTACACAAAACGCTCTGGTAAAAATAATTCCAATTTCTCATGCCACGGCAGTTATAAACTGGGGGGATAAAAATATCTACACGGACCCGGTCGGCGGGGCAGAAGCTTTTATGGGACAGCCACCAGCCGATATTATTTTGCTGACTGACATTCACAGCGATCATTTGGACGATGAAACTTTGGAAAAAGTTTTGGGCTGGGCAGTGCTCGTTACTCCACAAGCAGTGAGGGATAAATTACCGAAAGCGCTCGCGAACAAAGTGCAAGTTATGAAAAACAGTGAGACGAAAACATTTGACGAGTTCACGGTAACAGCAATCCCGATGTACAATATTCCAGAATCGGCGACAGCTCCTCACACGAAAGGTAGGGGTAACGGTTATGTAGTAGAGAAAGATGGTTTCCGTGTGTATATTGCCGGCGACACCTCCGGCATTCCTGAAATGCGAGTGCTTGAGGACATTGACATCACCTTGATCCCAATGAATTTACCGTACACAATGAGCGTAGAAGAAGCAGCCGACGCCGTGCTCGCTTTCAAACCAAAACAAGTCTGGCCTTACCACTATCGCGGTCCCGACGGTTTAAGCGACGTTGTCCGCTTCAAAACTCTCGTTAACCAATCCGACCCTAATATTGAGGTCATTCTCGCCAAGTGGTACTAATCCGAATGGCTTAATTATTTTCTAATTCGTTCGAATAGTTGAACAGATTGTTTATCTAGATGGGGCAAGGGGATTGATTTGTAATAAACCCTAAATGTTGGTAATATCTGTATATGTTAAACAATAAATTATCATTCAATTTACCCGTATTAATAACTAAGCAAAACAAGCGTTTTGTGGTGTATACTCCTGCTTTAGACATTTCTACATCTGGAAAATCTGAAAAAGAAGCTAAAAAAAGATTCGTAAAAATAGTCAACGTTTTTTTGGAGGAAATTATTGAAGCAAAGACCATAGAAGATGTTCTATCTGAATTAGGGTGGAAAAAAGTTCAAAAAAAATGGGCTCCACCCAAAGTTGTATCATCAAACTTTATAAATTTAAAAATACCTTCCTTAGCTTAACATTTTATGCCGCGCATCCAGTCGGTTCATTGGAAAGAATTTGAAAAGTTTCTTTTCAGGGTTGGATGTGAGTTCAAAAGAGAAAAAGGTGATCATCGTATATATTGGAAAGCGGGAATAAGTAGACCAATTGTTATTCCGCGCGACACACAACTTCCTGCTTTTATTATTCTTAATAATTTAAGAATCCTAAGTATATCAAGAGATGAATATTTAAAAATTATTTCTAAGCTCTAATTTTAACACCTATTATATTATATCAAAATAACCTCATGCCACCATTTATTTTAATTGCATTAGCACTCGGGCTCGCGGTGGCCCCTAAGTTTTTTCCAAAAATACATGTTCCATCTTAGTATTCCCAACTTCCAATCTCTAATCCCTAATTCGTGCGAATGGACGAATAGATGTTTAATCCGGCGAAAGATTTCACAAAATGCTAAATTTGATTTAGTTTAATGGCCTCATATATTTCACCGAAGGTTAAAAATAGATTCAGTCAAACTTCTGGCAGGGGTTTGTCTGCTGTGGAAGAAATTAGTAAAGGTGAAATTGTGGCAGACTATACAAATGGAACAGGAGAGTATATTGATACTGAAAAATCTGACGAACTATTTGAAAAAGGCAACGATCACATGATACAGATAGACGACGATTTGTTTTTTGCAGCTGTAAAAAACAGTGATTCAGAGGATGCGGATTATATAAATCATTCGTGTGATTCAAATTGCGGGATAAAAGATAAATTAAAAATTGTCGCGAGGAAAGATATTGACGTTGGGGAGGAAATAACTATAGATTATGCCATGATGGAATCCTCGGATTATAGTTTCAAATGCAACTGCGGTTTTTTAAAGTGTCGGGGAGTAGTTACAGGTAATGATTGGAAAATTCCTGAATTGCAAAACAGATACAGCGGTTATTTTTCCGGATATCTTCAAGAAAAAATTGATAAATTTCACTAAAAGAAAAAACATGAAAAATTATGCCAAAATGGGGAATAGGGCGGGGAGGCCGGGTATAGGACCCCATCAAGTTTTCGATATAGAAAATTCATAAAAATCACCAAAATTTCAAAAATCAAAAAGTAATCCCTAGTCCAATCCATTGTCTAATTCGCGCGAATTAGACAATGGATTGTTTAAAGAAAAAACTGAAAATAGTTCTGAAAAGATTGGTTGTCAATTGCATAGTGAACCATAGTTCACTTATACTATATGTAGTGAATAAACTCACAACAAAAAAACCTGCCTCGTTGGTGGGCAAGCAAAAAGTCATCTTCCACATGGATGGTGACGCTTTTTTTGTGGCCTGCGAAGTGGCAAAAAATCCGAAGCTCAAAGGTTTGCCGGTTGTGACTGGAGAGGAGAGGGGGATTGTCTCGGCGCTTTCATACGAAGCCAAAGCTCTCGGTATAACTCGGGGCATGCCGATATTTACCATATGGAAAAAATTTCCACAAGTTTTGATTTTGCCCGGAGATTATCTTTCATACGCAAAATATTCACGAAAAATGTTTGATATTGTCCGCCGTTATGCAGACGAAGTGGAGGAATACAGCATTGATGAATGTTTTGCCGAGTTGACCGGACTAGATCGGCCACTTTACATGACTTACCTGGAAATTGCCGAGCGGATTAAAAAAGAAGTGAACGAAGAACTCGGGCTGTCAGTGTCAATTGGTCTCGGGCCTTCAAAAGTTTTAGCCAAAGTGGCTTCCAAGTGGCAGAAGCCGAATGGTTTGACCGAAATTTTAAAAAATACCGCGCTGGAATTTCTTAGGAAAACACCGATTGAAAAAATTTGGGGCATTGGGCCAAGGACCTCGGAATTTTTGCAAAGAAGGGGCATTTCTACCGCCGGTGACTTTGCCAAAAAAAACCAAGAGTGGATTAAAATAAATCTCCCAAAACCGTACGAAGTGATTTGGCTCGAACTCAACTGCATTTCAGTCATGAAAATAGATTCAAAACCCAAAACCGATTATTCCTCTATTCAAAAAACTAAAACATTCCATCCACCGACAAACGACGAAGTTTTTCTTCTATCACAATTATCCAAACACATAGAAGATGCTTGTAGAAAAGCCAGGCATTACGGCCTTACGTCCAAAAAAGTTTTCTTTTTCCTCAAAACTCAAGGATTTAAATATTGCGGTTGTGAGATAAAACTTCTAACACCATCAGACGCTCCGGAAGTTCTGATTTCTCTGGTTGATGAACATTTTAAAAAAATTCATACCAAAGGAATTCTTTACCGCAGTGCAGGAGTGGTTTTACAAGAGCTTAAGCCGGAGTCCGTTTTACAAGCTGACTTGTTTGGAGAAGGAAATAAGACGAAGAGGTTTGAGAAGATTCACAAACAGATTGATTCCTTGGAAAAAAAATTTGGTAAGCGGTTAGTTTATCTCGGCGTGACTCACAAAGCTCTAAAAGGCAAGGTTTCCAGCATGGATACAGATGATTTGGACAGGGACTTGCTATTTTTGTAGTATTTCCGTGTTATAATAAACTTACTATGGAGAACATTAATGTTTCTTCAGAGAAGGGAGGTATTCTACTTCTAACTTTTGTCGGTGAGATTAATGATACGACCGATATAAATGTTTTAAGGTCTGATGTAAATACCGTGTCAACGGCTATAAAAAATCTCCACAAAGAACAATCAAAAAAAATCAAGGTCCTGATAGACATTGTCAGTTTCAAAGCCCAATATGTCAGTGAAGCGGTTGATGTCTTGGTTGAACTGGCCAGAGGAGATAAGGAGCTCGTGGAAAAAACAGCTGTTTTCGGCGGTTCAGACAAGGTCAGAATTATCGGTGAAACCATAGTAGTCCTGTCCAGTAGAACAAATATAAAATTTTTTGAGACTAAACCGGAGGCGCTTTCCTGGCTCAATTCTTAAAAAACGAAATTTTTTAATTAAAATCAAGTGTGAAATTGTACATTCCCATGGCGCACATTCCCTGAATAGCGGAACCGGCTTTTTGCAAAGGGATATCAACTAAAATTTCTCCGGACGGCGGAAGATTTTTGCGATATCCCAAACTTGGTATGACCAGAGCCGACGAGCAATCAAAAGTACCGCTGGTTTTTATTTTTAAAACAGTCGGTATGTCCGCCTTTGCTGCGGTTTTTCTTGGATTGTAGCCGCCCTTGGCGTCGATTTCAATAATCTGCTTGCCGTCAACTATACTGACATTATTGCCGGCATTATCCCCTGAATTTTCTCCAGCAAACAAAATAACTCCAACAATAAGAAGAGAAGCTATGAGAATTGAAATTGGTACAAGGGATGATTTCATCTGGCTATTATACTAAAAATTAAAAATTGGCGGAATTATTCCGATAACAACTAAGGCATTTATAAGATTAAACAAGGCAAACATAATGACTATCAGGCCGGCGCTTTTGAAAAATATCCCAGATTTTGAGCTGTTTTTGATGCTAAATGAGCTGAAACTGATGAGAGCCAGAACTGGTAACGTTCCAAGAGCAAATGAAAACATAGTCAATCCGCCTGCCAGAAAACTGCCGGTAGAAAGTGTGTAAATTTGCATTGATTGGGTGAATCCGCATGGCATAAAAAATGTTACAACACCGACTAAAAGCGGAGTGATGGAATGATTCCATTTTGAAATATCAAGAGTATGTTTTGAAATAAACTTTGGAACGCCCAACTGAAACTTTTTAGCCAAGTGGAAAGTATCCAAAAGGTTAATACCTAAAATAAGCATAACCATGCCAATAATTAAATTCAAAACAAATGTTGCGCTGATATTTAAAGTAAAGACTGCTCCCAAGGTGCCAATAACACCGCCCAAAACAAAAAAAGATATTAATCGTCCAAGATGAAAAAGTAATTGCGGCTTAATCTTATCCCCGACTTTCACAAAAGTTGCCGACATGGAAAGCAGTAAGCCTCCGACCACCGCCATGCAAGTGGAAAGGGAAGCCACAATGCCGATTAAAAATGCCGTGCCAAATCCGACATTTTCACCGCTGACGAGATTAACAATTCCAAGTTTTTGTAAAAGAACAAACAAGGCGGCCAAAGCCAGGGCAATGGGTATGGCTATTTTGAAATCCGACCAATTTTTTGAATCTATCTGTTTTTCAAGCGAAAGGGTATAGCCATTGTCTTCGATCGGTACAGATAAAAGTTTTGCAATTTCTCCTTCTGTTTTATGACCAAAATTTCCTGTGATTTCAACCGAACGACTGTTAAGTTTAGCTTTGACACTAATCACTCCCGGGTAATTACTCAACTCACTTTCAATCAGAAGTACACAAGCATTGCAGTGCATGCCATGAACATGAAACGTGTAAGTTTTTTTATTCAAATCAATCATTTTTATTATACATAACACGACTGACAGTTGTCAGTTGGCCGTGATAGTATATCACTAAATTTATTTTGAACAATAACTATTTCCATTACTAACCAGAAATATCCCAAACATAACTTCTAACCAGCACATCAACATTAAGAATTCTCAATTCAATGTATTTTGGGGTCGGAATAATCGGTTTAAATGTTAGCATCACTTCTCTATGATGCCCGCCGGGCGGATCGCCCTGCCAGTATAAAAGGTCATACTGATTGCCCTTATCATCTAGCAATTTGGAAATAGCGGCCATATCCTGATCTAATTCCACAGAATGAGTGTTCAAAACCACCTCAAATTTCCACTCTCTGTCTTTGGGCGAAAGTTTAATCGGAGTAATCTCAATTACCACCGCACCTTCGGCATTTAGTTTTGATTCCCATTTTTTAACTGGAACTTTTTGCTCCAAGACAGGATGTTTAATATCGTTTGAAATAAACAATAATAAAGCTCCAATGACCGCAATAACTGCTAACAACAATGCTCTTTTTGTGTTCATGAATTTTTTTTAAATCTAATAATTTGTCTGGATATGTATAAAATGCCGCCAAAATTAAATAACAGTCCGACCCAGAAAATTCTAGTCTGATATTGGGTAACAAATGCCACCAGCCCCGTTGCTCCAAGAATGGGTACCAAATTTGCCAAATAGTGGGCACAACAGGAAATCATGGCCGTGGTGGATGTTGTGCCGGATACTCCGACTATTTTGCCCATGCTTTTTCCATGATGCACTAGACTTTTAATATACTGGTAGAGTCCAATCTGAATTCCAAATCCCAAGGTTAAACTGACGACAAAATACCAGTAGGTTACAAACTGGTTTTGAGTATATTGCCAGCCGGAAACAAACGACAGCGTGCCGAGATAAATTCCAAACAAGATGGCGCTTGCAACCAGCCCGTACAAGACTGACTTTGTGATATTGTTCATCTTAGTTAGTGACAACATCCGCCGTGCTTGTGCTTATCTTTGTCCGTTGTTTCAGATTGTTTTACTGAACTGCCTGCCGGATTTTCTGTCATTGCCCTATTCTTTCTTTTAAACAACATCCAGGCATGCGGAACGATACAAACGCCGACGATTAAAAGCCAGAAATATCTGGAACCCGCTAAATTACTTCCACTAATAAACAGAAAAGCCAAAAGAAGAAGGCATGGAATCATCATCCAGACCATACTTTTATGCCCTTTGGTTTGGTCATTATGATTATGCATATTTTTAGATATTAATTATTAACTATTAAACTCCGCAACCACCCTGCTTCTCCTGGCCAACGTCTTTTTGAACCGCAGGTTGTTCATTTAGAACTCCGCATCCTCCACCGCTTTTTTGGACAGGCCGTGCCACTTGTGAAGTCACTCTGGCAAATCCAGAACTGCTTGAATAATTAGCGCCTAAAATTTCTTGAGGAGAGGCATCGGTCCAA
This sequence comes from Candidatus Zambryskibacteria bacterium RIFCSPLOWO2_02_FULL_39_26, assembly GCA_001825395.1. Classification (GTDB taxonomy): domain Bacteria; phylum Patescibacteriota; class Minisyncoccia; order Phycocordibacterales; family DATDWN01; genus C7867-006. The sequence continues at coordinate 2,062 of MHWN01000027.1, read as the reverse complement.
GCTATACCGTTAATTTTCATATATTCCAATATGGTCATATATGTGGATGGGAACCAATATGAATTGAGAGTTAAAGCGGCGCCGTACATGTCTTTTTCACTGACTTCTTGGGAGGCCATAAGCTCCAGAAAGCCAAGCATGGCCATGCCGTGATTGCAATCCGGAAAATGAGTAGAATTGGAACAACATGGCCTGTATATTCCGCGGGACACTTTGTCAACTAAGGCCTGCTGTTCCGCTGTTAAGACAATCAATGAATGACGGCTATAGTGATTCATCGGATTTCCGACTGCCATAGTCCACCCCCCGGTTGAAGCGAAGTTTCCCGCTCCGCCGTAAGCTTTGTTGGCCATCTCGCCTGAATCCAAAATGGCATTTTTGTTTGCCAAACCAAGAGCCCAAAATAAATTTAGGATATACCCGGCGTTTTCTTTTGTGATTTTCAGTTTCCCGTCACTTTTTTCCGTAAGAAGCTTGTTATATTCATCCGTAAACCGACCTCTTTTTTCGTATAAAGCTTTGAACTTTTCCGCGTCAATTACTCCTGAATTTACAAGTTGTATTCCGAGATTACCCCACGATACAGGCAGGACCACTCCGTTTGAGGGAGTTACCGTTTCTTCAATAGCTGAAATCTGGGCTTGGGTTTGTTGTACTGTATTTTTCTCTGCACTTATACTTTTTAATGCCTCTCTCCTGGAAGTGTAAATCCAAGCACTGGAGAGAATAATGGCTGCCATAACAATTGCTATTGATATTGAGTACGGACTGTCTTTTTTTTGATTTTCTTGTTCCATATTATTATTCATTACAACAATCTAATAATTTGTTAATAACCTCTTCTTTGGTTTTTGGTTTTTCTTCCTGCAATTTTGGAACTGATTTTTTAATGTCGGAAATATTTATGAGTTTTAATCGGAGTCCCCAAAACAAAGCGTAAATCCGGTAAGCCTCTTTCCATGTTTTTTCGGCCTCGTCATTTTTCCCGGTTGATTTTAATTTTGTCCCGACCTCAATTAAGCGCATTGTGGCGGCAAGCAAGTGTTTGGATATGCACCAAGTCTCGCCCTCATGTTGGTCTATCATTTTTGCCAATAATTTTTTCCTGATCTCCCTGACCTCGGCCAGTAAGTCAAAGTACTCATTTTTCCCGGTTTTTTCTGCAGTAAAATAAAAATGTTCCTCCAGACTGACCAGATTCATTATGGCGATACTCAAGTCTTCCTCCATAGATAGATCAAATGAGCCGCTTTCCTTTATTTTTTTAACTTTTTCCAGCAATTTTTCCATGCTTATAATATTTTTCATATTGTCAGATTAATTTGATAATTTTTAACCATAACTTTACTTAAACTCCGCTATTTTATTGAATATTTCATTGTTGGCCATTGCCATATTCGGGTCATCTTTGACGTATCTGACTATTCCGTCCTTATCCACCACTATATAGGTATGTCCGGGCAATGAACCTCTATGCATTGAGGACGGCAGAGTCAAAAGCCCAAGTTGTCTTGAAGCTGAAGCCCCAGTGTCAAATAGGGTTTGAGCTTTGGCCAACTCCGGCATTTTATCTATGGCCCTTTGCCAATCCTTGGCCGAATCCACCAAAACGGAATAAGCCTGAATTTTTCCATTATTGAATCGGGGATCGCTGCCAAATCCGGCCACTTGGTTCCAACAGGCCGGGTAACACATCAGTCCCTCGTTAAAGAAGAAAACGACAGCTTTACCCTTGAGATCGGCCGTAGTTGTAGTATTACCGTCTTTATCAACAAGTATGATATCCGGCAGGGGTTTATCAACAAGTGAATTTAACAGCGCATTACTTATAGAGACGGTTGCCGTCCCGCCATGATGATCCAGTGTCCCACTACTTACCGCAGTTTTACCAGGCGGATTCTTAAAAAGAAAAAATCCCAACAAAAATGCGCCAGCAATTAAGACTGCAAAAATTGTGTATTCTTTAGTTCTCATTGTTTTTAAGTTGTTTAATGAATAAATAAGCAAACCAACCGATTAAACCGACGAACAAAACCGCCCAGATATATTCCGGAATGAGAGT
>MHWN01000026.1:726-12143 GCA_001825395.1 Candidatus Zambryskibacteria bacterium RIFCSPLOWO2_02_FULL_39_26 | reverse complement strand
TGAAGAAGTTTTGGTTGATATTTTGAGAAACAGATTGCCGGATATGAGTGTCCGATTATCAACCAGTGGAGAAGATTCGGGATTGGAACAAATAGGAAGAGGAGACCAAATTGACACAGTGGCCTACCTCAAAGATAGACCTGCCATGACTATGCAAATAACCACAGCCAGAGATAAGCGAGTAAGGGATGAGAAAATAAAATCTCTACGAGATAGACCTTTTGTTAGATTGGATGAAATGGGACTTAAAGATACGGCCATCCCAAAAACTTTGGTTTGGATGGATCCGGAAAAAGTCCTGGCTTTTGTAAATAGCGGCGACCCCTCCATTACCGAAAGTCTACTTGATGAGGTTTTTATGGGAATCATAAACAGTTTGAAATTTGATTTAGCAATGACAAAAAATCCCGCTGAACAGCAACACATAATGATGCTTCTGCAACTTTTTGAGCAAAAAACAAACCCGAACTAGTAAACCAGTTCGGGTCTTGAGAACTTTTCGAGTGGGATGGAAATTTCTTTACCATTTACTGTGGCAATGATGTCTTTTCCTTTGATTTGAAAAGTCATCACTGACTCTCCATAAGGGGTATCAAAGATGAGTTCGTCTGGAGACACCCCCTCTCTTATGGCCACACCCAAATTAGGTCGAGACGACATCACTTCGATCAGCCGTTTGATAACTTTTGCCCTTACGGTCACTTGAACCTCCTTTCTGGACTATACTACAACAATCACAAAATAGCAATGACTTGGAAGCAAGGCTTCCAAGTATTAACTCGTCAACCTGCGAGGTTAACAAGTTTAGGTTAAAAGAAGCTATTGACTTGGAAGCAAGGCTTCCAAGTAAATGCGGATATGTATGCGAGAACGCGTAAAAAAGATACCCGTAGAGAATGGTCAAAAATTGAGCATAATCAAGAGCTCAAAACATATATGATTGAAGGTCTGGAAAAACATTGGAACCCAGATGAGATATCAGGAAGAATGAAAAAAGAAAAGAAACCCTGGTACGCATCCAAAACTGCCATATACGAATGGTTGCGTTCGGTTGAGGGTCAGAGATATTGCGTCCATCTGTATTCAAAGAGATATCACAAAAAGAAACGTCTAAAAAAGACCGAGCGGGTCATGATTCCAAATCGAGTGAGCATTAACAAACGTTTCTTGGGAGCAAACAACCGCACTAGATATGGTCATTGGGAAGATGACGCAATTGTCTCAAGAAAAGGTTGTTCGGGAGGACTTTCGGTTGGATATGAAAGAAAAGCTAGGCTGATCACTGCCACAAAAGTGGAGAGCATGTCCACCTTTGAGCATATGGAAGCAATCCAAAAACAAATCGGGATATACAAAACTCTTTCCATCACTTTTGACAATGGCACAGAGAACAAACAGCATCATTCACTTGGTCTCCCGACATTCTTTTGTGAACCGTATTCATCATGGCAAAAGGGCGGTGTGGAAAATGGAAACAAGATGATTCGAAGATATTTTCCTAAAGGAACCAACTTTAGAAAGATATCACAAAGAAAAGTTGATCAAGCAATCAACACAATCAACAACAAACCGAGAAAGATCTTAGGATACAAAACAGCTCTCGAGGTCGCGAGAGCGTGTGGTATCATTAAATCATTAACAGGAGTGTCCTAATTCAGGGGTGAATTTAGGAATGAATCTAAAAAATAGAGTAGCATGAGTAATGACACTTGTCAAGTGGTGCGCCGAGTTGGACTCGAACCAACGATGCCCGAGGGCGGGAGATTTACAGTCTCCTGGAATAGCCACTATCCGATCGGCGCATTGTAAAACCTAAATACTTTAACACAAGAAAGTCCCTGAATCCAATATTTTACAATAATATAAGAAAGTGCTGCGACATACTGGTCATATACATGGAGAAATTATCTGTGACACGAGGCCTCCTCCCAAGTTCTATTAGAAAATAGTATATTAACAAAAAATATTTGCAAGATGATGTTTAGCATAGAAAAACTTAAAATCCTATTTCGCCAACGCTCCGTCGTGGACAAAATTGTCTGTAACAAACGAGCCGTTTTTGCCCTTTTTTACTGTGAAAGTAAATTCCTCTCCCTCGCCCGCCGATGATGCAGATTTCATATCTACCGTTATTGCCCCGCCCTTGGACAAACCCTTGCTTATCATTAGCCCGGCTATTGGAGTTAAAATTTTTGTTTGGATCAAACGTTTCAGCGGTCTTGCCCCATACTGCGGACTGTATCCTTCTTTGGCCAGATGAGCATAAACAGTGGAAGTGAGATTCAGTTTGATCTCTTTCTTCTGTAGTCTTTCAACAATGACATCCACCTGAATTTTAACAATTTCAGCAACAGCTTCCTTGCTCAAAATGTCAAAGACAATTATGTCATCCAGTCTGTTGAGAAACTCCGGTCGGAAGTGATCCTTCAAGGCATCCAAAATTTTGGCTTTGGCATCATTGTAATTTGCCTTTTCTGTTCTATCCGCCGCAAAACCGATTTTTTCCATCTTATCTATGTATCGAGCGCCGATGTTTGAGGTCAAAATTATAACCGTGTTTCTGAAATTTACTGTCCTGCCTTTGGCGTCTGTCAACCGACCGTTGTCCAAAACCTGCAGAAGTATGTTAAAGACTTCCGGGTGAGCTTTCTCGATTTCGTCAAAAAGCACAACGGAGTATGGCCTATGACGAATTATTTCGGTAATGGTTCCACCTTCTTCGTGACCGACATATCCTGGAGGAGCTCCGATTATTTTGGAAACGCTGTGTTTTTCCATAAACTCGGACATATCAATTCTTATAAGAGCTTTCTCGTCGTCGAACATAAACTGGGCTAGGGCTTTGGTCAGCTCCGTCTTTCCAACTCCGGTCGGACCAAGAAACAAAAAGGATCCGATCGGTCTTTGCGGATCGGCAATGCCGGCGCGACTTCGTTTTATGGTATCTGCAATTTTCTGGACCGCATCGTTTTGACCGACAATTCTTTTCTTCAATTCCTCTTCCATACGGTTTAATTTCTCGGCTTCCTCTTCAAGCATCCTAGTGACAGGAATACCAGTCCACTTTGAGACAATAGTGGCAATATCGTTTTCGGTGATTTCTTCCTTCAAAATTCTTCTCGAACTTTGCAGTTTTTTTAGCCTTTTTGTTTTTGTTTCCAAATCTTTCTCAAGAGCTGGAATCTTGCCGTATCTTATTTCAGCGGCCAGAGACAAATCGGACTTGGCCTCAGCCAGTTCTGCTTCACGACGAAGTTCCTCCAATCTTTTTTTGATTGTTTTTATATCATTGACCGTATCTTTTTCGTTATTCCATTTTAGCTCAATTTCGCTGATTTCTTCCTTGAGGTCTGCGATAGATTGGGAGATGGTTTTAGTTCGAGTTTTGGACTTGGCATCGGTTTCTTTTTTCAAAGCTTCCAATTCTATCTGAAGTTTGATGATTTTTGAGTGGGCATTTTGCAGAACCAGCGGTTTATTTTCAAGAGAAATTTTGAGAAATGAGGCTGATTCATCAATAAGATCAACTGCTTTGTCAGGCAAAAATCTGTCGGTAATGTATCTTGCGCTTAAATTAACCGCAGAAACTATGGCTTCATCCGTTATCCTGACTCCATGATAAAGTTCGTATTTTTCTTTCAAACCGCGCATGATTGTTATGGCATCTTCAACACTTGGCTCGTTAACATAAACCGGTTGGAAGCGTCTTGAAAGAGCCGGATCTTTTTCAATATGCTTTTGGTATTCCTTGAGTGTGGTCGCGCCGATAGCCCGGAGTTCCCCGCGAGCCAAAGCCGGTTTTAACATATTTGAAGCGTCAAGCGACCCCTCGGCTGAACCGGCTCCGACAATAGTATGAATCTCATCAACAAAAAGAACTATTTTGCCGTCTGATTTTTCCACTTCTTTCAAAATATTCTTCAATCTCTCTTCAAATTCTCCGCGATATTTTGTGCCGGCGATTAAAAGTCCCAGATCAAGTGAGACCAGCTCTTTGTCCCGTAAAGACTCCGGCACTTCGCCCATGGAAATTCTGGTAGCCAATCCTTCAACGATGGCTGTTTTGCCCACCCCAGCCTCACCAATCAGTATTGGATTATTTTTCGTTCGTCTGGAGAGAATTTGGATAATCCGGGAAATCTCATCATCGCGGCCAATAACAGGGTCAAGTTTGTTTTGGCTGGCAAGTTTGGTCAAATTTCTCGTGTATTTTGAAAGAGTTTTGAATTTTTTCGGAGTTTCTACCTCTTGCCCTTTTGAACTTCTTATTTCCTCCAAAACTCGAATAACCGCGTCCTTGCTTATCTTAAATTTCATAAGCAAATCCCTAGCCACGCTTGGCACCTCAATCAAAGCCAAGAAAAGATGCTCTGTAGAGACAAACTGATCGCCCAAAAGAGAAGTCTGCTTACCCGACGTTTCTATGGTTTGAGCCAGCTCCGGAGTAAGATACATCTGGTATGAGGCCGAGAGCGTTTGGCCCGATTCAGCGCCCTCAATCGATTCAATCAGAGAGTCGGACAAAAGCATCGTGTCTATCTGCATTTTATCCAATATGGAAGTGACCACGCTTTCCTCCTGAAAAACCAGGGCAGTCAAAAGATGCAGTGGGCTGACATGATTTTGCCCTCGTTCAATGGCCAGTTCATGGGCTTTTCGTATGGCATCCTTGGCTTTTGTTGTAAAATCTTTAAATGGTGGCATATTTTATGCTTATTATACCGTATTTTTAACCCGGGTCAAATTAAGGTGAAGTTATGGGGCTTTTGTTTCTGCAGGCGTCAAAGTAGCTATGTCTTTTTTTAGAGAAGCAATTGATGTGAAAGTTTTTGGCGCGTCTAGTGATAATTGTATACCAATTACGTCTCCGGAAAGATTGAAAATCGGACCGCCGGTCACTAAATCTTTTGAAGCCAGATCTGTTTCAATGCTTGTTAAAATTTTTGCGGTAGTTGTGCCCACACTAACATCTTTCATCATGAGAGAAACCACTCTGCCTACCATGACGGCATTGGCAGTTTTCCCTCCAAGGCCAATAACAGTCTGTCCAAGTTTCGGTTCAACATCAGAAAAAACGGCCTGGGAAAATGTGTAGGTGCTTTTTTCAGGCAAGTTTGCTTTAAATAAAATAAAATTTGTTTGTTTTTCCGGATCTAAAGGAGTCAAATCAAGTTCAGTCTCGTCACTCATCGTGGCAATATATTTATTTTCTGAAACAATCACTTTTCTGTCTGAGCTGATTTTTCCATCCTTGCCAACAACCAGCCCGATTCCGTAAAAAATGCTTGTGCCCGAAACAGAATCCTTTTCGTTTATACGTACGATACTTTTTATATTTTTGTTTATAGAATCAATAATCAAATCTTCTTCTTTGACAATAACCGTTGTCACTTCCTTCGGCCCTGGCGCAATAGCTCCCGGCGTAACAGTTTCAATGGTTTTTTCAACAATACGGTTTATATTTCTGGTAACCTCAAGCGGGGCTTCTTGCAATAAAGAGACAGTAATAATGCCCGTGGCGATTGAGGTGACGAAGCTGACTAGGAGAGTCAGCAGAATAATTTGATTTTTATTTAGATCTTCCATGTGTAGAATGTTAACATAAAATCTTTTACTCACCAATACCTTTTCAGAGACACTCGCCTTTCCAGCGAAAGGCTCACTTAATTCTCCCCCTCCTCAGTTTCTAGAAACTGAGGAGGGATGCGGATGCTCTGAAAAGGTATTGGTTCGACGAGATTTTGCTTTATTATTTTCTTCAAAGCGACAATCAAATAATCAATGTCACCTTTTTTACTGTCTCTACCTAAAGTAAAGCGTAAGCTTGATTCTTTGCACTCTGTCTTGCCCAAACTCTCTACGACGTAAGAAGATGAATCTTCTTTCAAAGTTCTGCAGGAAGACGAGTAGGAAGCGCAAACCCCGAGAACATCCAAAGATATAACGGCAAATTCGGCATTAAGCCCGGGGAAACAGATGTTTACGTTATTTGGCAGACGCTCATCTGCTGAACCGTTCAAACTGGCCTTTGGAAAATTTTTTAGAATTTCTGTTATCGCGTAATCTCGAATAATTTTCAATCTTTCCGATTCTCTCTCCCTCATTTCATCGGCCATTTCCAAAGCTTTGGCAAAACCGGCAAAAGCAGGGATATTTTCTGTCCCGCTTCGCAACCCCTTTTCCTGGCCACCTCCAAAAACAATCGGCATAGTTTCAACACCAGATTTGACATAAAGAATTCCAGACCCCCTTGGACCATATATTTTAATGCCGTCCAAAGTCATCATATCAACGCCAAGTTTCAGACAATCAACCGATAAGTAAAGTGGAACCTGGCAAGAGTCGGTGTGAAAATATGGCCAAGTACTATTCTGGCGTTTAATTTTACGCCTGTATTCTTGTATTATTTTACTAATTTCTTTGATTGGCTGTATCGTACCAATTTCGTTATTTGCGTACATCACGCTTACCAAAACCGTATTTTTCTTCAAAGCCGCGCGAATGCTGTTAGGATTAACCATTCCTTTCTCATCAACTGGAATGTAGGTTACTTTCCCGCCACGTCTTTCAATTTCCTTAAACACTTCTAGAACTGATGGGTGTTCTATGATTGTTGTTACAAAGTGGGGAGCAAAATTACCCAACTTAGACATCCGATGTCCAAGTTGAGCTTCGAAAACTCCTAAAAGTGCCAGGTTATTCCCTTCTGTCCCACCACTTGTAAAAACAATGTCATTTTTCCGACAGTTCAAAATCCGAGCAATCCTTTCTCGCGACCCATTTAGTAATTTTTTTGCCTCCAGTGCCTCGGTATATAACGCTGATGGATTAGCAAATTGGACAATTTTGTGCGACCGCATTGTTTTGTCCACTTCTGGCGCAATAGGTGTGGTGGAAGCATGGTCTAAAAATATCCTTCTCCGCCAGAGGCGGCTCAGCTTCTGGCTGATTTTCCTCAAAAATTTCATACACACATCATACTTGGTTTTTTGCAAAAAACAATAAAATATGCAATAATAACTGGATGATTTTTGATCCATTATATGTTACATACGCGCTCTTGGGATTAATTGTAATACTTATTGGTTGGATCATAAGACTTGAAATAAAAATGGGAAGATTTCTTAAAGGCAAAAATGGGAAGTCGTTGGAAGATTCAATTGTTGTCGGCCATAAAAATCTGGAAGCGTTGAATGAATTCCAAAAAGCAGCCGTTGAACATTTTTTAGACATTGAAAAAAGATTGAAACGCAGTATGCAGTCGGTTGAGACCATTCGCTTTAATCCTTTCAAGGGCACGGGTGATGGCGGCAATCAAAGCTTTTCAACTTCTTTTTTAAACGAAAACGGAGACGGGGTGGTCATTTCCAGCTTGTATTCACGAGACAGAATTAGCCTCTTTTCCAAACCACTTTCAAAATTCGAAAGCAATTTTGAATTAACTGGTGAAGAAAAAGGGGTCATAAAGGAAGCAAAAGGAAAGCTTGGATAAATTTTTACTTTTTAATTTAAAATTTTTAATGAATTTTTAATGATTCAATTTCTAAAAATTAAAAATTACAAAATTAAAAATTGGATACGCGCAATTCGAATTAACTATTATGATACCCCAAAATTCCAAAAAAATAATAGTTCGTCCGCCTGTCGTAGCTATAATGGGGCATATAGATCATGGCAAGTCAACTCTGCTTTCATATATTCGCAAAAATAAAGAACCTCTCGATGAAGCTGGTGGTATAACTCAGCACATTTCTGCATATGAAGTTGAGCATATTGCAAAAGATGGCAAAAAGCATCCGATAACTTTTATAGACACTCCCGGACACGAAGCCTTCGGCGGCATCAGAAGACGCGGAGTGAGCGCGGCTGATATTGTGGTGCTTGTGGTCTCGGCAGAAGATGGGGTAAAACCGCAAACCCTTGAGGCTTTTAATCTTATAAAGGAGAGTAAAACTCCATACCTAGTGGCAATCACAAAGATTGATAAACCGGAAGCCAATCTGGAGCGAACAAAACAAAGTCTGGCTGAAAATGAAATATATGTTGAAGGATATGGCGGAGATATCCCATCTGTCTCCGTTTCTTCAAAAACCGGTCAAGGTATAGATGATTTGCTTAATATGATTCTCCTTGTGTCAGAAATGGAAACACTTAAAGGCGACTCGCATGCACTGGCTGAAGGCGTCATTATAGAAAGCAACCGTGACATTAAAAAAGGTATTTCTGCGACCTGCATCATCAAAAACGGTATGATTGAGAAAGGAATGTTTATTGTTTCTGGAACGGCATCGAGTCCTGTCAGAATTATGGAAAATTACCTTGGGAAACCGCTGGACAATGCCACATTTTCAAGTCCGATAAAAATAATCGGCTGGGATGAGTTACCTCTAGTCGGAAACGGTTTCAAAGTTTTCAAAGAGAGGGAGTTGGCCCGAGAACAAATTAAAAAGGCAAGAGAAACTGAAACAAACAACGGTAACATAACTTCAAATGGAAGCGGGGCTTCAACTTATTGTATTCCGCTTATTCTCAAAGCAGACACGGGTAGCAGTTTGGAAGCAATTATTTCGGAGATTAAAAAGTTAGCAACGGATAGAGTTTGCGCCAAAATTATTTTTTCCGGCATTGGAACAATAGGCGAAAGTGACGTTCGTCAAGCAAGCGGAAAAGAAAAAGCTGTAATTGTCGGCTTTAGTGTAAAAGTTGATTCCCCTGCCAAACATCTGGCAGAACGCGATGAAATAGTGATAAAAACATTTGATATTATATACGAGATGAATGAATGGGTAAAAGAAACTTTAGCCACAAAAATTCCAAAAGAAAAAGTGCTGGAATCCATTGGTAGAGCAAAAATTTTGAAAATATTCAGCAAAGTAAAAGATAAGCAAATCGTAGGTGGAAGAGTAGAAAAAGGAAGTGTTACTGTTGGTGCTCAAGTAAAAATCCAGAGAAGGGAAGTTGAGATTGGGGAAGGAAAAATCAGGGAACTTCAGCAGCAAAAAGTGACAACTGCTGAAGTGAAAGAGGGAAGAGAATTCGGGGCACTTATTGTTTCAAACATAGAAATTGCCCCCGGGGATTACATTGATAATTTTATAATTACAGAGAAATGAGTACGCGTGATAAAAGAATAAAGGAAATATTACACGATTTGGGCGCTCGTTTTTTATCGCTAAATAGTAATAAATCTTCTTTGCTGACAGTTACAAATGTGGAATTAACAAAAGATGAAAAACGTGCTACTATTTTCTTTACGGTTTTTCCGGAAAATTTTGAAAAAACGGCCTTAGAATTCGCTAAAAGAAAACGCAGTGAATTCAAGGAATTCATCAAGGAGGAGTCAAAATTAGGCCGAATACCTTTTTTAGATTTTGCTATAGATTCCGGCGAAAAAAACCGTCAAAGAATAGATTCGCTCTTAAATCAATAAGGTGCGGTAGCCAAGACAGCAAGGCAAGAGTCTGCAAAACTCTTATGCGGCGGTGCAAATCCGCCCCGCACCTCAATGCTCGGATGGCGGAACAGGTATACGCGCACGACTTAAAATCGTGTCCCGTAAGGGATGTGGGTTCGATCCCCACTCCGAGCACCATAGATAGGACAGAGGTAGAATTAGAATTTTTTTGATGGGCTTCCTCATAGGAAGCCCATTGATTTTGAGCCACGCCGCGCGCTTCGCGCGATTTTAGTGTGAGGTTGGAGCCGAAGATTTTTTGGAGGGAGATTTTTTTGGAGGGGAGGTCGTCCGTTTTTTGTATTTCATCAAGACGCGAAGCGTCGTTTATCCACTCTCTCATAGGTTGGAGCCAACCGGCGGCGTTCCGTTCAAGACGAGTTATCTGCTCCTCCGTGGTCTTCCGGTCGGACATAAGCGCACGCTTCCTCAAAAGGTAAGCGTCGCGGTCTATGTCCTGTTCAATATAGAGGTCGGTAAGACGGCTAACTCCGCCGTCTATATCGGCCACCTTTGCCCGTAGGTCTTGGACGGACGCCGCCGCCACGCTTTGGGCTTCCTTCTCGTCTTTGTCGGCCATAAGCAACATAGCTTTGGCGTATTCTTTGGGAAGCACAAAGCGGGCAAGCAGATTTGATAACTGCCCGCTTAGTTCTTCTTCTCGGATATAGGGTTGGGAGCAACGGCCTTTTTTCTTGGTGCAACGATAATATATGTAGCGGTGGATATTGCCGTTCTTCTGCTGTTTGGTTATCGCTTCGGCGGTAATGGAACACCCGCACTCGCCGCATTTCAAAAGTCCGCAAAGGACTTGCGGGTCTTTGATTGCTTTTTGCCCTCTCCCCCGTATTTTTATGACTTCTTGAACGCGGTCAAATAATTGTTTGGAAACAATCGGCGTATGTATGCCGTGATAAATTTCTCCGCCGTATTGGTAGTCGCCGTAATAAAAGGTATTCGTGAGAATCTCTTTTATCGTATCTTTTTTAATGGGCTTATTGCCGTTGCTATTCCAACGCTTAATCTTTTTGGTTCGTATGCCCCGTTCGTATAGGAACATAGATATATCCTCCAAACGAGATTTATTCTCGGCGTATAGTTCATACGCCGCCCGTATAATCGGGGCTTTCTTTCTATCAACATCAATTCTCTTGGTTCGTGGGTTATTCTGATAACCGATTGGAGCGACACTCGGAAATTCTCCGCGTCGTGCTTTTTCGTGAAGTCCGCGTTTGGTGTTCGCGCTCAAATCAATAATATATTGATTAGCCATTCCGAACTCAACGGACATCATCAGAATGTTGTCCGTCGGTTTGTAGCTTCGTTCGTGAGTTTGGATATGAGCGATAATGCCGCGTTGTAACATCCAACTTATCTGCCCGCCGTCCACTGGATTGCGAGCCAAGCGGTCAAGTTTCCAGCAGAGGATGCCCTGCGCTTCGCCTTTCTCTACCCGTTCCATCATCTCGTTAAAAACGAGGCGTCCGGGCATTTTTGCCGATTGCTTTTCCACGAACTCGCGGACGATGGAAATATTTTGCTCTTTCGCCAACGCCCGCAAGACGGCAAGTTGGTCCTCAATAGACCGGACTTGCTTGTCTTCAACATCGGTGGATTTACGGGCGTATAAGAAATAATTGTTCGTCATAGTTTTTATTTGTTTGCGAAAAAGGTGCTATAATGGTTATGTAATTGAGAGAGTGCTTATATTGTAATACTATCATAAAGCATAGTAAATAACTACTATATGTTCAAGAGGTCAACCATTTCCGAGAATATTAAGAAATACAGAGCTAAACTTGGTATTTCCCAAGATAGACTTTCCAAGCTTTCCGATGTTACCTACAACACGATTATTAAGATTGAATCGGGGGCGACTTCTAATCCCCGCGTTGAAACATTAAAGAAAATCTCTGACGCTCTTAGGGTCGGAATTGACGATTTGATGAAATAAAATTATGGC
>MHWN01000026.1:0-704 GCA_001825395.1 Candidatus Zambryskibacteria bacterium RIFCSPLOWO2_02_FULL_39_26 | reverse complement strand
CGTATTGCTTTTGAACGCGCTGGCGGAGAATGTGTCTTTACTTCCGAATGGGACGAACCTTGTAAGGTGATGTATGAAGCTAATTTTGGAGAAATGCCATACGGGGATATTACCCAAGTGAACGCGCAAGACATACCTGACCACGATATTTTGACCGGAGGTTTTCCGTGCCAATCTTTTAGTATTATTGGTCACGGAAAAGGATTTGCGGATACACGCGGAACTTTATTTTTTGATGTGGAGCGTATTCTAAAAGAAAAACAACCGAGAGCGTTTTTATTGGAAAATGTAAAGCAGTTGGTCTCGCACGACAAAGGCAGAACTTTTAAAGTCATATTGGAAAGTTTGAAAAATTTGGGATATTTTGTTCACTACAAAGTTCTCAACGGGCTTGATTTTGGAGTGCCGCAAAAAAGAGAACGAATTATGATTGTCGGTTTCAAAGAAAACCATCCTTTTGAGTTTCCGACAAGCGGTGGAGAAACAAAAACTCTCACCGATATTTTAGAGCCGGACAATGAAATTGATAGGAAGCATTTTTTGAGTGATTACTTTCGCGACAAACTGACAAGGAGATTGAAAGAACAAAATAAAAAATTAACTTCCCGTCCGGTCGTATTACACGAAAATAAAGGTGGAAATCTTGGCATACATCCATACTCTTGCGCCTTGCGCGCCAACGGCTCGTATAACTATTTGACCGT
>MHWN01000025.1 GCA_001825395.1 Candidatus Zambryskibacteria bacterium RIFCSPLOWO2_02_FULL_39_26 | reverse complement strand
AAAATTAAATGGAAGGGTGTACCGAATGGTAAGGTACTCGCTTGGAAAGCGAGCGAGCGAAAGCTCTTGCAGGTTCGACTCCTGTCCCTTCCGCCATGAATAAATTTTGGAACATTATTTTTTTAATAGCAATTATAACAGCCGGTTTTATTTACAGGGATACTTTGCGAAACGTCTGGTCGCAGACGCTTGCAAATTATTTTCCATGCAAAACGGCAATCAGTTACAGTATTGGCACATTTGATACTCGATTCGGCATATCAAAAGCCGATTTTCTTTCGGTCGTCAAAAGTGCAGAAGATATTTGGGAGAAACCGGTTGGTAAAAATTTGTTTGAGTACAAAGATACGGGAAATCTTAAAATAAATTTAATTTACGATATTCGTCAGGAAGCAACCGTCAATTTGAAAAACTTGGGTACCTCGGTGGAAAATACAAAAAGCTATTACGATTCACTGAAGTTACAGTATGAGTCGTTAAATGCAGATTATGAAAAAGCCAAAGTTTTATTTGAATCAAGAGTCTCGGCTTTTGAGACTCGTAAAAATGCTTATGAAACGGAAGTTTCCAAAATAAACAGAACTGGCAAAGCCAATAAAGAAACATATACTCGCTTGAACGTAGAAAAAAATTATTTAAACCAAGAAGCCAGCGAGTTAAACGTTTTACAAAACAGTTTAAATAACAAGGTAGTGGAACTTAACACGATGGTTAAAAGTTTGAATAATTTGGCCAGTAGCTTGAATTTGGATGTTAAAAAATATAACACCATTGGCCAAAATCTTGGAGAGGAATTTGACGAAGGCCTTTACAAGACTGGTCCGGATGGACAGGAGATTTATATTTATCAATTTGAAAATAAAAGCAAACTTGTCAGAGTCTTGGCCCATGAGTTTGGACACGCCTTGGGATTGGAGCACTTGGAAGATCCGAAAGCCATAATGTACAGATTAAACAACGGTTACAACGAAAAATTGACTTCAAACGATATCAAGGCGGTGAAAGAATTGTGTGGAATATAAAATCTTATGGCAATACTTAGCAAAATCAAGAGCAGGATAAATCCAAAAAAAGTGACTACTTGGTATGGAAAGTTTGAGCGGCCGATCTCCTCCCTCTCTCTTATCGGCGGATTCGTTTTTGACGCTTTGACTTTGAAAAGGGTGGATATGTTCTGGGAGAATTTATGGATTCTTGGCCACATTATTGTGGTTGGTGTTTGTATCATCCTCGTTCACTCCATAGAAAATGAACCAGGAGATGAAACTAATCCGGAAAAAACTCACTTTTGGCTGGTGAACATTTTGCAATTCTTTTTTGGAGGACTGTTATCGGTTTTTCTTGTTTTTTATTTTCGCAGTGCCGAGTTATCATCCAGCTGGCCCTTCATTCTCCTTCTCGGTTTGGCTTTCTGGGCCAATGAATCACTGAAGCGGCATTATGTCCGAGCAACTTTTCAGCTGTCTCTTTTTTTCTTATCGCTATTTTCTTTTCTCATATATCTTGTGCCAGTGGTAATACGCCGAATGGGCGGAGGCGTATTTGTTTTGGCCGGGTTTTTGAGTCTTGCCATAATGCTTGGGTATCTCCACATCTTTGCTAACTTTAGCGGGGAAAAATTTTACAAACATAACAAAATGGTTTCTTTCTCCATACTTGGCATATATTTGGCCATAAATATTTTTTATTTTGCCAATCTTATTCCGCCGATCCCAATATCTTTGAAAGATTCTGGTGTTTATCATTTAATTGAGAGAAACGAACAAGGTTATATTGGACAGTATGAAAATATTGGTTGGAAATCTTATTTTAAGATATACACAAACTTTCATGTTTATGGGGAGAGTTCAGTTTATATATACAGCGCTATTTTTTCTCCGACAGGTTTGAATCTTACTATTATTCATGAGTGGCAATATTTCAATCCAAATGTAAATAGTTGGGAAGATTTTGATAAAATTTCTCTGCCAGTCTTTGGCGGAAGAGACGGCGGGTTCAGAACATTTTCAATAAAAAACAATCTCTCTTCAGGTAAATGGCGAGTAAATGTTTTAACGGAAGGCGGACAAGTCATAGGGCGTCTACGATTCAATATAATTCGTTCAGCAGTTTTACCAACGCTTGAAACAAAAGTTTTGGAATAATGTGCGGGCAAGGGTAATCGAAACCCTGTTTTAGCCTTGGGAAGGCCACGTTCTACCACTGAACCATGCCCGCATTCAAAGACAATAATATACGAGTTTGTGATATATTGAAATCCTGGAAGAGTGGCAGAGTGGTTTAATGCACCGGTTTCGAAAACCGGCATGGGGTAAAATCCATCGTGAGTTCAAATCTCACCTCTTCCGCCAAGAAGTTTAATTAAATTAAAGAAGTTGACTTATTTATTCATATAGAGTATACTGATGTTAATGTAAGTATCTCGTAGGTTTTCGTGGCGCAAGCTTTGAAAAATGAGAGAGCTAGTCGCCTTACAGTTTTAAAATAAAGACTAGGTAGAGAGTTTAATAAATTCTCAAAAATAATGGCAAAGAAGTTATATGTTGGAGGTATTTCTTATACTACCAATGATGGTGGACTAAGGGACGCTTTCGCACAAGTAGGAGAAGTTGTTTCTGCTACTATTATTATGGACAAGATGACAGGCCGATCAAAAGGATTCGGTTTCGTCGAAATGGCTAACGATGCAGATGCCGAAAAAGCAATTGCAAAATGGAATGGCCAGGAACTTGATGGACGAAAGCTTACAGTAAATGAAGCTCGTCCAATGGAACCAAGAGCTCCAAGAGAAGGAGGTTTCAACCGGGGTGGTGACCGAGGAGGTCGCACATGGTAATTTAATCATTAAAGATTAATTTTCCAAATAAACAAAAAATCCGCAAAAAAAGCGGATTTTTTGCTGTTTATTCACACACTAAGTCCGCCATTGCTTTTTATGTTCTGTTATCATATTTATCTTTAACGTAAATATTGTAGATGTAATAAATAATGGGTTTTTCTTTTCTGAAAAAGCAGGACGATGGCAGACTTAGTGTGCGGATGAATAAATCTCGTGATACAATTATATATATGTTCCACCACAGGCTAGTCAAAAGATTTATCTGGATTTTTGTTTCCATTCTGATTTTTGTCGGTATAATTGCCTTTTTTTCCACCAAAACTTATAAATCTGAAGTAATTTTGGCTGGAAGAGTATTTGAAGTAGATGTGGTTGACACTAACTATCTTTTAAGCAAAGGTTTGTCAGGCAGAATGTCGCTTGATGAAGATCAGGGAATGCTTTTTGTTTTCCAAAAACCGGATAAATATGGTTTTTGGATGAAAGATATGCTTTTTCCGATAGATATAATCTGGTTTGACCAAAATTTCAAAATTATTCACGTTGAAAAATCAGTTTCTCCTCAAACTTATCCAAAAATTTTTACTCCGGAGTCCAATTCTTTGTATGTTTTGGAAATTTCGGCTGGTCAGGTCCAAAAACTCGGAATTCAAATTGGAGATAAGACAAAATTCTGGAAAAAATCCGACTAAAAAGGTATAAGAGATAAGATTTTTCAAATACTCTCCTTTACATAAAAAGTTTTTCATTACTTGATTTTTTTTAAATGGTTATCCACAGGTTTTTTGTTAGTGGTTGGAGTACAATTAACATACGAAATAGGAAGTTTTAATTTTTTTGTTTTTATTAGAAAAAAGTTTAATTTTTAGACAAAATCATGCCGAAGTTCATCAAAAAATCGCGAAAATCACAAAAAAAAGTCGAAACGACTTCTGTTGCAAATTCCGAAAATCCACTAATGATAAAAAGTATTCAGAAACGAACTGGTGAAATTACTCTTTTTGACATAAAAAAAATTATAAATGCCATTTGGAAGGCCATGAGGGCGGCCAATGAAGGATCAGAGTATGAAGCTTCTCTCATAGCCAACAAAGTTTTGGCTGATCTCATTAGAATCTCTAAAAAATATTCCACTTTCGTTCCAACTGTTGAAGGAATCCAAGACTCTGTTGAAAAAGAGTTGATTTTATCCGAATATGTGAACACTTCCAAAGCCTACATTCTTTATCGAGCTGAACGCACAAGAGTTCGCCAACAAAACGAAATGATTCCAAAGGAGGTGAAAATAAAAATTGCCGAAAGCAGTAAATATTTTAAAACCCCATATCAGGAATTTATTTTCTATCAATTTTATTCAAGATGGCGAAACGAACTTGGACGCAGAGAAACATGGATTGAAGCAATTGATCGCTTCATGGATTACATGAAAGAGAACATGGGGACGAAATTAACTTCAACTGAATATGCTGAAATCAAAGTTGCAATTTTAAATCAGGAAGTTTGCCCGTCAATGAGGCTTCTCTGGTCATCAGGAAGGGCCGCTCGACAAACCAATGTTTGTGCATATAACTGCGCATACGTGGCGCCAATATCATGGCGAGATCTTTCCGAAATCATGTATGTTTCTATGTGCGGCGCCGGTTGTGGATTTTCTGTTGAACCGGAAAATGTCGGAAAGTTTCCTCAAATTCAAAAACAAACCGGAAAATTTGCACCCAAAATAAAAATTCCTGACAGTAAAGTCGGTTGGTGCGAATCGTTTGTCTCTGCCTGTCAGGCCTGGGAAAAAGGATTGGATGTTGAAATTGACTATTCACTGATTCGCCCAGTCGGTTCAAAACTTCAAACAATGGGCGGTCGGGCTTCGGGACCAGCTCCACTCCAGGATTTGCTTCAATTTACCAAAAGAAAGATTTTAGCCAAGCAAGGGCGACGGCTTTCCACCCTTGATCTACATGATATTATCTGTCAGATCGGACTTATCGTGGATGCTGGCGGGACGCGCCGTTCAGCTCTCATTTCTCTTTCGGCTTTTGACGATACTGAAATGCGCGATGCCAAAAAAGGGGCTTTTTGGCAAACCGAAGGTCAGCGTTCCATGGCCAACAATTCTGCTGTCTATGAAAACAAGCCGACCGCCGAAGAATTTTTGCAGGAATGGACCGCTCTGGTTACTTCGCATGCCGGTGAAAGAGGAATTTTCAATCGGGCCGGTTTAGAAACCCAAGTTCCAAAACGCCGATGGGAATATTTAAGGAAAGCTAAACAACCGGGGATGAATCCGTGCGGAGAGATTTATCTTCAATCAAAACAATTTTGCAATCTTACTTCTATTGTCGTTCGTCCTCACGATACGATGGAAACTCTCAAATCAAAAATGCGTTTAGCCACCCTTTTGGGAACATATCAGGCTACCTTAACTAATTTTGAATATCTTTCAAAAGAGTGGAAAAAAAATTGTCAAAAAGAACAGCTTCTTGGAGTTTCCATCACCGGTTATTATGACAATAAAATTGTTAGGGATGACAGAAATTTACAAATTCTTCGGGCCGAGGCCATCAAAACAAATAAAAAATATGCCAAACGATTTGGCTCAAAGGAATCTACGGCCATAACTTGCGTCAAGCCGCACGGCAACTCTGGGCAACTTTTAGGCGTTGGTTCCGGAATGCACACATGGTACTCGCATTACTTTATTCGCCGTGTCAGAATTTCGGTAAATGACCCGCTTTTGAAATTAGCTCAAGATCAGGGCGTGACGGTCAAACCTGAAGTGGGCTATTCAACCGCCAGCGCATCAAAAATGGTTTTGGAATTTCCATGTAAGGCGCCGGAAGGAGCGATGGTCAACAAAGATGTCACCGCTTTGGAATTGCTTCATGAATGGAAACGACTGAAAGTTAACTTCACAGAACATAATCCGTCATCCACTATTTATGTCGGAGATGATGAGTGGATTGCCGTGGCTGATTTTGTTTATAAAAACTGGGACATTATCGGAGGACTGTCTTTCTTGCCGCGAAACGACCATATTTACCAACTAGCCCCTTATGAAGAAATTACCAAGGAAGAATATGAGAAACGCACTAAGGCCTTAAATCACATTGATTTTTCAAAATTATTGCTCTATGAAAAGAGTGATGAGACGAATGGAGCCAAGGAGTTGGCTTGTATTGGTGGGGTGTGTGAGGTGGACTTTGTGGCTATTGACGCCCAAGTTAAGGCTTAAAACAAACTCTATTAAGGTTGACAATTAACACGCTAACGGTGTGTTTTTTGTTATTGTTTGGTATAATCAAACTATAATTCTTTAATTTAAAATATGAAGAAAATAAAAGTTGCTATTAACGGCGGTGGGCGAATTGGGCGAGCTTTTTTCAAAATTGCTCAAGAAAGAAAAGATATTGATGTTGTGGCTATAAATGATCTTGGCGATTTAGAAAACATTGCCTACTTACTCAAATACGACACAGTTTATGGTCCGAGCGGGTTTCGAATAAAAATGGCAGGAGACAAAAAAAGTATGGAGGTTGATGGAAAAGAGGTGAAGTTCTTGTCGGAAAAAGATCCGGCCAATTTGCCTTGGAAAGATTTGGATATTGATGTGGTGGTTGAGTCAACCGGATTTTTCACCTCATATGAAAAAGCCCGAGCCCATATAACAGCTGGAGCAAAAAAGGTTGTTATTACCGCGCCGGCTCATGGAGAAGCATCTGCCGCGGATGAAGGTACGATACTTATTGGAGTGAATTGCGATTTGTTAAAAGAAAAAGTTGTGACATCGAATGCATCCTGCACCACAAATGCCGGAAGTCCTGTTTTGGAAATTTTGCGCCAAACCGTCGGAATTGAAAAAGCCATTCTAGATACCGTTCATGGTTACACTGCCAGTCAAAGCGTGGTGGACAGCATGAACGCCAAAGATTTTAAAGAGGGAAGAGCGGCTGCCCAAAACATAGTGCCAACTAAAACCGGTTCAGCCGAAGCGGTGACCAAAGCCATCACCTCTCTTGCCGGCAAGTTTGACGGTCTGGCCATGAGAGTGCCGGTTGTTGCCGGTTCAATCGCCGATATCACTTTTATTTCAAGTCGTCCAACTTCAGTTGAAGAAATAAATGATATTTTGAAAAAAGCGGCGCAGGATGACCATTGGAATAAAGTATTTTCTGTTACCGAAGACCCGATAGTCTCATCAGATATTATTGGAAGCAAGTTCGCTTCCATCGCCGATCTTTCGCTTACCCGTGTTGTCGGAGGGAATTTGGTCAAAGTGATGGCTTGGTATGACAACGAGATGGGCTATACATACTCGCTTGTGGAGCATGTCGTCAAAACCGCAAGTTTTTTATAATTGATTTGCATTTTTTTTCATAAATAAAAATGTAACAAACAGTGGCATAGAAAAAGATATAAAGTATTGTAAGGAACGAGTCGCAGCCTATAATAAAGTAATATCTGAAGGTCGAGAATGGCATGATGTATCAGTTGATGGATGTATATATATCTTAGAAAGTTACAAAAAATGAAAATTTATACTCCATACGTTACAATGTTGCTATAGCAACATTGTAACGTATGGAGTAGTTTTTAAATTTTATACGCGACATTGTCTCAAATTGGAAAGTTTTTGAACCATACCAACTATTTGTGACTAAAAGTCCTTGTTTCTAGCCATTTTTTTCAGCTATTGACTTTTGTGAGCTGGGTATGATATAATCTCAATAGACTGACCTGGCAGAAACCAGGAAAAAAGGAGACTGTCACATGACGACCAGCTATGTTGTCGCAGACGGTATCGGCAAGAGAAAGCCGACAGTGGAAGAGCATGAGTTGTTTTTCGGAACTCGGTTGCCGGAACTTGTGAACCGTTTCATTTCCGGAGGGGTAGACCCTGCTGGAGTGAACACTACTATCAAGCAGGTTAGTGATGGAGTGGTGATCACCGAATTGAAAACGGCGATTGTCACACCACCGAAACCGAAGCCCGAGAAGTTCGAGCTTCTGACCACCTTCGAAGTCACGATTCCCGAAGGTTACGACCACGCCACTCGCCTCGACACGTTCGCCGCGGCGCACAAGTCGGAGTTCTATTACTACAATCCGAACATCACCGACGCGAACTACGTCAAGGCGACGACGCAACTCACGCCCGGCCGAAAGTTCGCGGTCAAGGTCTTCGGCATCAAGAAGACTGTGACGTCGGACGAGTGCCTGACAAAGCTCCGTTCCGAAAGAGCAGTTCTGGTCGGTGCGCAAGGTGCAAGTCTGGCGTACGAACAGGGTAAGGACAACTTGCCGAAAGGCAAATGGTCAGTTTCCTTCGACGAGAAGGTCGCACTTTGGTTCGGCGGCGACTACCGCAAGGTGCCGGGCGTGTACCGGGACTCGGCTGGCGGCTTCAGGTTCGACCTCGGCTACTGGGAGGGTGGCTGGAGCGACAACGACTGCCTCCTGTGCTTCTGCGACTTGCCCCAGACCTCTGGCACTTAGTCGCTTAGGCATCTTCTTCGATTCTTTGATCCTTCGTTCCTCTCTGGCCCCTACGCAAGTAGGGGCCATTTCCAACTATTTTTTATTTTGAAATTTTATGTATACTATCTTTGGATATTCGATTAGGTATGCGGCTACGGTTTCATACTACCGATATCTCGTAAGAGAAATCAGTCAGGGTTTGTCGGGCAATAGTCAATAGTATTTTTTAGCTTAGCTTTGCGAATGAGAACTGCCTCTTGCGAAAAAAACAAATAAGTCGGTGCATCATACTATCGAGCATACATATTCGAACAAAGGCTCGGCATAAAATTCAGAAGGTGGCCGGTGCTACTTTCGGTGGAGATCCGGACAGTATGATGTACATTGCACTTTGGTTCAGCGGCGACTACCACAAGGTACCGGACGTGTACCGGGACTCGGCTGGCGACTTCAAGTTCAACCTCGGCAACTGGGAGGGTGACTGGAACGACAACAACTGCCTCCTGTGCTTCTGCCACTGGTTTGTTTCTCTCCCTCCCTGCTAGTAGGGAGGGAGAGTTTGGTATTAAAGCTTTTCTTGAGTATCTTTTTTCCAACCGTAAAGTTGTCGACCGACTTCATCAAACAGAAGAATGAGAGACCCGTATTGCTTGTGATCAAGAATTTTTTGCTCCCAGCTAATTTGTAAGAAGAATTTAATCAGATCATTCTTTGCGATAGCTTGGGACAACATAGAAAGTTTTTCAAATTTGTCATAAGCAAAACAGGCACGGAAAATGAATTCAAGTAACGAGAGAAATATGTCGTCAATTTTAATTCCAATAGTATCACGATCCGGACGTTTAAGGTTTGAGAGATATTGGTGCCAAATCTGGTATGCTTGTTTCGCACGCACTAATACAAGCGGGGTCTGTGCGGGGGGGGGGGCTTAACTGAATTATTTGTGGTGTAATTTCTCATGCTATAGTTTTTTATGTTTATTCCTAAATATACAGACATCATAACCATAGAAAATCTTTTGGCAACATGGGAGAATTTTATTCGTGGTAAACGAAAGAAAAAAGATGTTGTTACTTTTCAGTTACAGCTTGCTGATAATTTGACGCTTCTCTACAGAGAACTTCAAAGTAGAACATACAAACACAGTGGGTACTCGGCTTTTAACCTGTCCGATCCAAAGCCGAGAAATATTCACAAAGCTCTCGTCCGAGACAGAGTTATCCATCACTTGATATACAAAGAATTGTACCAGTATTTTAATGAGCGATTTATTTTTGACTCGTATTCTTGCCGAAAAGATAAAGGAACACATAGGGCGCTGGACAGGTTTAAATTATTTGCAGGAAAAGTCTCAAAAAATCATACAAAAATATGCTACGCATTGAAATGCGATATACGGAAATTCTTTGCTTCGGTTGACCAGGAAGTTCTCATGAAAATTCTCGAATGCCATATTGAAGATCGAGAAATCAAATGGCTAATTGGTCAAGTTGTAAAAAGTTTTCATACAACTGATATTGGTATCGGTTTACCACTCGGCAATCTCACTTCTCAATTATTAGTCAATATTTATATGCACGAATTTGATATGTATATGAAGGAGGAACTTCGAGTAAAGTATTATATTCGGTATGCCGACGACTTCATAGTTCTTTCAGAAGATAAAAGTTATTTGGAAAGTCTTCTGTTAAAGATTGAGTTTTTCTTAAAAGATAAACTTCACCTCTCTCTCCATCCTGACAAAGTTTTTATACAAACTTACGCTTTTGGGGTAGATTTTCTTGGCTGGATTCATTTTCCTCATCACCGAGTTATTAGAACAACTACAAAAAGAAAAGTAGTCAAAAATATGAAATGGTATCCAAGACCAGAAACTATAAATTCCTACAGAGGATTATTGGGTCATGGAAACACATATAAATTACAGAAAAGTATAGGAATTTCGAATTACTAATATAAACTTATAATTTAGTGAAGTTCTTGATATAATACAATTAATGAAAATATATATTGGGAGTGACCATGCCGGATTTGAAATGAAAAAGGATTTGATATCCTATTTACTTCAGAATAATCATGAAATCATTGATTGCGGTCCGAAAGAATATGTCCACGATGATGATTACCCTGATTATGTGTCCATTGTTGCTGATCATATTTCTAAAGAAAAAAATGTAATTGGTATTGTTATAGGCCGTAACGGTCAGGGGGAGGCGATAGTTTCCAATCGTTTCCAAAATGTTAGATGCGCAGTTTTTTATGGCGGTTCAAAACATATGATTACTCTTTCAAGAGAACACGATGATGCCAATATGATTTCTCTCGGTTCAGATTTTTTGACAAAAGATGAAGCCAAACGAGCAGTAGATCTTTTTCTTCATGTAAAGTTTTCCGGTGACGAACGGCATGTGAGAAGAATTAAGAAAATAGAACAATATAGTTAAATGTAAATATTAAAAATCAAAATGAAAAATGACAATGTAAAATACAAAATTTTTAAATCCTATCTTTTCATTTTGAATTGTAATTTTTCATTTTGATTTTTACATTTTTAATTACTATGACTAAAGTAGTTCCGGCCATAATTCCACAGACAAGAAGGCAACTGACAGAAGAAATAAAAAAAGTATCCGGTTTTGCCGAACTTGTGCAAATAGATATTTCTGACGGGCTTTTCACACCTATAAAAACCTGGCCGTACAACGGCAGAGACCAAGATTTTTTTGAGAAATTAAAAAAAGGAGAAGAAGGCTGGCCAGAGTGGGATAAAGTTGATTTTGAAATACATCTCATGGTTCGCAACCCGGAAGATGTTGTGGCGGATTGGATTAAAACCGGGGTCGTGGCTCTGGTTGTCCACATAGAATCGACTAATCACTTTCAAAAAGTTGTGGGTACCTGCAGGTTGGCTTCGGTTTCCTTGGGTGTCGCCATCAAACCGTCCACAAATATTGATCTTATTACACCTTTAATTACACAAGTTGATTTTATCCAAGTTATGGGCAACGATCATCTTGGTAAACACGGCATGGAGCTTGATTTCAAAGCGGTGGAACTCATAAAATCTTTGCGAAAACTCTATCCGGAGCGTACAATTGCCATTGATATAGGCGTTAATACCGATACTGTAGAAACGCTGGTTTCTGCCGGGGCCAATAAGCTTATTTCTGGCTCGGAGATACTGGATGCGGATAATCCAAAAGAAGTTTATAAATATTTTAAGTCAATTGGTAAATAAATGGTGTTTATGCGCAACCTGACAGACGAAAAAATAAAATTTCTTGAAGAAAAAGCTCGTGACATACGAGTTTCTATAATAGAGATGCTTGTTTCCGCCGGCTCCGGTCACTCGGCTGGTCCACTTGGCATGGCCGATGTTTTTACTACTCTTTATTTTTACATTCT
Source organism: Candidatus Zambryskibacteria bacterium RIFCSPLOWO2_02_FULL_39_26 (assembly GCA_001825395.1). Classification (GTDB taxonomy): domain Bacteria; phylum Patescibacteriota; class Minisyncoccia; order Phycocordibacterales; family DATDWN01; genus C7867-006. The sequence continues at coordinate 49,136 of MHWN01000025.1, read as the reverse complement.
AAAACATAATCCAAAAGACCCATTTTGGGAGGGAAGAGACAGATTGATTCTTTCCAACGGCCATATTAATCCAGTCCTTTACGCCACCATGGCCCACGCCGGTTATTTTCCCGTTAAAGAGCTTTTGACTTTGCGAAAGTTTGGCACTCGTCTCCAAGGTCATCCTCATAGAGAATATTTGCCGATGCTTGAAAACAGTTCCGGGCCCCTAGGCTCTGGTCTGTCGCAAGCGGTGGGAATGGCCATCGCCGACAGAATGGATCGCGGCAAAACATCTGACAGATTTTTTTATTGTCTGATGAGCGATGGAGAACTTGATGAAGGCCAGAGCTGGGAAGCCATACTTTTGGCAGGCAAGGAGAGACTCGGAAAACTGATAGTCATTTTAGACCGCAATAATATCCAAATAGACGGCTACACGGAAGATGTCATGCCTCTTGAGCCGCTGACCCACAAGTTTGAAAGCTTCGGCTGGCACGTGGAGGAAATAGACGGACACAATTTCTCGGCTATTGTTGAAGCGGTTGGACGGGCTCAAGCAGTTTTTGACGGACCGTCGATTGTTATTGCCAGAACTATTCCCGGCAAGGGCGTTTCCTTCATGGAAGGGGACTATAAGTGGCACGGAGATCCGCCGGGCATAAAGGATATGGCGGGCGAGCCGGCAAAGGAGGAGCAGGTTAAAATCGCGCTTCACGACTTGCGTACACTAGGTGGACAAATAAAAGGCGAACATGAATAATAAAAAATTTCTTTTTTATCATATCTTTTCCGAAGACACAAACTTTTCCAGCGAAAAGTTTGTTCTAGTCCTCGGTCTCTATCTGTCAAGAAGGGGTGCCTTGACAGAACCATGCTAGAGACCTGCGGATGCTTCGGAAAAAATACGATTCAACGAAATTTAATAACATGATAAATCAATCCCAAAAATTAAATCCGAAATTATTTGATAAAAAAGTGGAAGAAATTCCAATCCGCAAAGGTTTTGGCGATGGTTTAGTCATTGCCGGAGAAAAAAATCCGCAAGTAGTTGGGCTGTGCTCCGATTTGACTGTTTCAACAACCATGAATCTTTTCCGCGATAAATTTCCGGAACGGTTTGTGGAAATGGGGGTAGCGGAACAAAACATGGCTTCTGTAGCAAGTGGCATGGCCGCCATGGGCAAAATCCCGTATATTTCAAGTTACGCCATGTTTTCTCCTGGTCGTAATTGGGAACAAATTCGCACAACCATTTGCTACAATGATAGACCGGTCATAATCGCTGGGTCGCATGCCGGAGTTTCCGTCGGTGCTGACGGTGGGACCCATCAGGCTATTGAAGACATTGCTTTAGCCCGCGTTATCCCAAACATGATTGTCATTTCACCATGCGACGCCATAGAAGCTCGCAAAGCCACAGTTGCCGCGGCAGGTCTTGGAAAACCGACCTACATCCGCTTGGCACGGGAAGCCACGCCGGTAATTACAACAGACGATACGCCTTTTGAAGTAGGAAAAGCACAACTATATTACGGCGAGGAAAAAGAAAAAACTGATGTTGGTATTGTGGCTACCGGGGCTCTTTTGTACAAAGCTTTAAAAGTGGCCGAAACTTTGAAAGCTGAAAATATATCTGCTAAAGTTTTAAATGTCGCTACGATAAAACCAATTGATGTAGAAGCGTTAGTCAGTCTTGCAAAAACTACAGGCACAATTGTTACAGTTGAGGAACATCAAATCATCGGCGGTCTCGGCGGAGCGGTTGCTGAAGTTTTGTCCCAAAATTTCCCGGTACCGATTGAATTTATCGGTATCCAAGACAAATTCGGCCAGTCGGGCAGACCGGAAGAACTTTTGGAACATTACGGAATGGGCGAAAGTCATATTCTCAAAGCCTGCAAAAGAGTGATTGAGCGCAAGTCCTAGTTTAATTTTTCTAATTTAAAACTCCTCGGAGCTTTTTTGAGGTGTTCTTCCAATTTCTCGCGTGACAGGAGCCCTTTTTGAGCGCCGACTTGTAGTACCACAGACATTGAATTAACCGGTCCCCATAAAAGGGCTTCTTCCAGAGACTTGCCTAAAGCCAAAGCGGTCACGATGGTGGAAGAAAAAGCATCTCCCGCTCCCGTCCGCTCAAACGGCGTGTGCGGATAAATCGGAATAAGCCAGGAAGAATTACTTTTTGAATCATAAGCGTAGGCGCCGGCGAATCCATCTGTTATCACTACAATTTTCGGGCCAAGTTTGGCTACTGACTTAAGTAGTGTCGGCAAGTCGCGGGAGGCAATATTCAAAATTCTCTGTGCCTCCTCCACATTGCAAAAAAATATTTCGGTATTTTTATAAATTTTACTTAAAGCCTTAATCCCCATTTTTATTTGAAAAGTTCCGGGTTGGAAAGCCAGTTTAACCTCGGGATTTTTTTCCAAATAATTTTCTATATGTTTATGAAAACCGACCGAGTGCTGACTTAAAGAACTCAAATAAATCCACTTTGGTTTGTCAATTTCCCCCAAATTATATGAAAATTCCTCGTGTTTTATAAGTATGGTGCGGTCCACATCGTACCAAAGGACATAGTGGTAGTTGGTTTTCTTTCCCGTCTCCATGTGGACATAGCGCGTGTCCACTCTGTTTTTTTGCAATTCTTTCAAACAATCTTTACCGTTAGCATCTTCTCCAACGTAAGAAAAAAGAGCCGAAGAAAGTCCGAGTCTGGCGGCTGAAACAGAAGCATTCGGCCCATTTCCTACAGCAGTACAAACCTCAACTGATTCATATGGAACTTTGTCCCCAAAGCTCACACACAATTTGCAGTTTTGTTTATCAATATCGCAATTAATAGTAGCATCTTCCAGTTTAATAAAAGCGTCAATCACCAAGTCACCAATCGAAAGTATATCTATTTTCTTCATCTTAACATTATAACAAACTTTACACTTTTGTTGTTATTTTATACAATAAACTTAATCTTACAGTATACTGTAAGGTTAAGTTGTAATCGAAATAAAAAATATGCCACATATCTCAAGCAAAAAACTAGATGATAAATATTTTGAAAAAATATACGATCAATTAATATCAGTTTTTGATACGGCTGGCACTGCTAGGAAGAGCGACATCTTTCTTCGAGAATTATTAACAGACACAGAAAAAGTTATGTTTGCAAAAAGACTAGCTGTAATTTGTATGTTATATGAAGGAGTTTCAGATGCTTATATAGCGGAAGTATTATTGTTAAGCCCAACAACAATAAACAAAATTTCCTTAAAATACGAAATAGGAAAATATCCATATATTTCAAATATTCTAAAAAATAATTCCAGAAGTATATGGAATATTTTTGAGCAGATGGTTCGTGACGGTGTTTCAAAAAAACTCGGGAAGAAGAGATTGTCTTGGCTAGATGATATTGATAGAAAGTACCACAGAAAAATACTAAAAACCTCTTAAGTTAACCTTACAGTATACTGTAAGGTTAACTATTTATGGATTATATAAATGGATATTAAAATTACTAACAGCCATTAGGATTACTAGTTGGATTTCTTTTTATGGTATAATTATGAAGATGAAAACGTTGAGAGAATGTATAGCTGAAGCTCGAGAGAGAAAAGTGGCTATTGGGCATTTCAATATTTCTAATGTGGAGTCTTTGTGGGGGATTTTCAAAGCGGCGCAGTCACTTAACGTACCAGTAATTATCGGGGTTTCAGAGGGAGAGAGGGATTTTGTAGGAGTGAGGCAAGTTGTGGCACTGGTCAAAAGTATCCGAGAAGAGTTTCAGTACCCGATTTTCCTAAACGCAGACCACACTTACTCATTTGATAGGGTGAAAGAAGCTATAGATGCTGGTTTTGATTCTGTAATTTTTGACGGAGCAAAACTTTCTTTTGAAGAAAATATTAAAATTGCAAAACAGTGTGTGAAGTATGCTCGAAATTGTGGGCGAGAGGTTTTAGTAGAAGGGGAGCTCGGTTTTATTGGAACATCGTCAAAGATTTTGGATGCAATTCCGGAAGGAGTGGATCTTTCAGAAAAATCGCTGACTGACCCAGCAAAAGCCAAAGAGTTTGTGGAACTGACCGGGGTGGACATGCTCGCGCCAGCAGTGGGGAACTTTCACGGCGTGCTTCGCAGTGGCGTTGATCCAAAACTAAATATTGAAAAGGTAAAACAAATAAGTAGTGCGGTTGGCATCCCACTTGTTTTGCACGGTGGATCGGGAAATTCCGAAGATGATTTCAAGAAAGCCATCGCAAACGGAATCTCCATCGTTCATATAAATACAGAAATTCGTGTGGCTTACAGAGACGCAGTCAAAAAATCTCTCCAGGAGGATCCAGAAGAAGTTGCTCCGTATAAGTTTTTAAAACCCGGAGTCAAAGCGGTGCAGGATGTAGTAACTTCAAAACTTAAATTTTTCAATAATCTTTAGCGACACAAAATCTCTTTTTCGCCATTATTTTTTCTAGTAACAGAATAATTTTGTGCTCAAAATTTTCTTTCTTCCTTACAGGAACTGTACACCTTTCACATCTGATTACAGATGTTCAAGGTCTTGCAAAGTTGTAACACAACTTCTCACTCACCTTTTCACAGGTTCCGTAGATACTAGAAAAAATAATGACTCAACAAGATTTTGTTAGTGGCACCATAACTCTTATTTTAATGGCTATTTTCCACTATAAATCTCGTCGAGCGCATAATCTTTTTAGGGACTCTCGCAGGCTGACAAGCCGAGAGCGAGCAAAAATCAAGTCCTGATTTTATGCGTGCCCTAAAAAGGTTGTGCCGAGGAAGAGATTTTTCTTACAGTAGTTGATTTTTCTCTCTCTTTTCTATATACTAGCGGAATGTCCCAGTAGTAGAGCGTAGCTCACTACAGGACTATCCAGTAGTGAAAATGACATCTGAACAATCTACTGGTTTGAAAAAATGATAAAGTCGAAATTAAAAACATATAATATTGAAACAACATTCTGCTCTTAGGGCAATGTCATTTTCTACTACCTGGATGTTAATTTTGGAAGCGGAAGCACGAGATAAAGCAATAGGTCTAGAAACACTTCGAAAAGAAGGTAAAATACCTGCTGTTTTTTACGGCAAGAAAACGGAGTCCACACCTGTCTCCATTTCTCTTAAAGAATTTATAAAAGCGTGGCACAAAGCCGGCGAGTCTTCAGTAGTGACAATAAAAACTCCAAAGGACTCCGTGGATACTTTGATAAAAGCTGTTGACCTTGATCCAGTGACAGATATTCCTTGCCACGCTGACTTCTATGTGTTTGAAAAAGGAAAGAAAATTGAACTTGATGTGCCTTTGGTTTTCGTTGGGGTAGCTCTTGTGGCAAAAGATTTAGGTGGAAGTGTGGTCAAGGCTCTCCATGAAATTAAAATTTCTGCTGACCCACAACATATTCCTCACGATATTACAGTAGATATTTCAGCCCTAGTTGATTTTGATAGTAAAATTTTGGCAGGTGATCTTATAATGCCCGATGGTGTAACTCTTATTGAACTACCTACAGAAGTGGTAGCTTCTGGCGCCAAACCAAAAGAAGAGGAAGTGGAAGAGGTCCCAGTTGATCTTTCAGCTATTGAAGTTGAGAAGAAAGGCAAGAAAGAGGAGGAAGGAGTAGCTCCAGAGGCTCCCGCTCCTGAACCAAAAAAGGAAGCAAAACCAGCAAAATAACGAGTCTTGTCTCGTCACATATATTTTGGAGCGCGCATAAATTTCTGCTGAAATTTTGCTCTCTCTCGGCTACCCGCCTGCGAAGTCTCCAAAATATACATGACCACGACAAGACTTTGTTGTAATTTTATTGTCACTCCTTCGTCATATTTGGTATAATAAACTTATGCGGAAATGGTTATTTTTATTGTTTGTAATCGGGTTTTTTACCTTAAATACCGCCACTGTCCTGGCCATATCAGATGTTGAACAGGAAGCCATCTGGCGAGCCGAACTGGCACAGACAGAAAAGGACATAGCCGAGTGGCAGGCCATACTCGATAGTACCAAAGCCGATACCAAATCACTTCAACAAGAAGCGGCTGTTTTGAACGCCAAAATAAAACAAGCTCAAGCTCTGATAAAACAGAGAAATATAAATATCGCCCAGCTTGGCAAAGACATCAATATTAAAATCGTCAGAATCGGAGAACTTGAAGCTAGGATTGAAAAAGGTCATGAGTCCTTGGCCCAACTTATCCGCAAAACAAACGAGATTAACGAATCTTCTTTGGTGGAGGTTGTTTTAGGCAACCAAAATCTTTCCGATTTTTTTGAAGATGTCCAGTCGTTTAATGCCATAAAAAGATCCCTTCAAGATTTATTTGAAGAAATAAGAGCGACCAAAGACCTAACTCAAAAAGAAAAAGAAGCATTGGATAAAGCCAAGACAAAAGAGATAGACACAAAAATGGCAGTTGAGGCGGGGAAAAAACAGGTAGAAAAAAATGAAAAAGAAAAACAGTACCTGATTACTGTTAATAAAACTAAAGAAAAAACCTATGAAGAAGTTTTAGCTGAAAGACAAAAGAGAGCGGCCCAAATACGAGCGGCCCTTTTCAATCTCCGAGACAGCGCGGCCATTCCTTTCGGCGACGCCTTTCGTTACGCCCAAGTGGCGGCAGCAAAAACCGGAACTCGGCCGGCTTTTCTTCTAGCCATTCTCACTCAAGAAAGCAATTTGGGTAAAAATGTCGGCTCGTGTATTTTATCAAGTCTTGATTCGGGTGACGGAGTTGGTAAAAATACCGGAACGGTTTTTGAGCAAGTGATGAAGGCGCCGCGGGACACGGTGCCATTCAAAGACATCACTAGTCGCTTAGGCTTTGATTGGAAAACCACGCCGGTTTCTTGTCCACCTTCAGCCAAATATTATTCTGGTCGGGGGTTCGGAGGGGGGATGGGGCCGTCGCAATTTATACCTTCAACTTGGGAATTATTTAAAAATAAAATTGGCAATATGTTGGGGATTCTTGCTGACTCAGCAGACCCATGGAATCCGGAACATGCATTCATAGCCACGGCTATTTACATACAAGATTTGGGGGCAGTTTTGGGCTCTTATACGGCCGAACGCAACGCCGCTTGCAAGTATTACTCCGGCTCGTCCTGCTCGTCCACTCGTCGGCCACCCAACGCTTTTTACGGCGACAGTGTCATGAAAATTGCCCAAGACATCCAGACTAACATGATTGATCCTTTAAACTTCTAATAACGAGATGGAACAGCAATTCACGAGCATTTGGTGGTACTTCGCGGTGATGCTTCCCATAATTTTTCTAGCCACCTTTCTTGCTAAAAAAATAAAATTCTTTCGTAAAATAGTTGAAGCGGAGCAGAGTGAGCGCTTTGAGGCTCTCGATGGTCTTCGAGGATTTCTTGCAATGGGCGTACTTTTTCAGCACGCGGTACAAAACTATGAGTTTTTTCAAACTGGCGTTTGGGTAATTACAGATGCCAGGTTTTACAGGTTTTTAGGTGGCGAAGCGGTTATTTTATTTTTTATAACTACCAGTTTTCTTTACTGGGGCAAACTACTTGCAAATTCTCCCGGTGCCGAAATGTTTCGTTTATATAAAAGCCGACTACTCCGGCTTGCTCCTTTATATCTTTTTGCCGGATTTATAGTCGGACTTGTTGCTCTCTTTAATACTGGTTTTGAGGTCAGTTCAATAGGCGCACTTTTCCGGGATATTTTTTACTGGCTTACTCTCGGGCTTAAAACAATTGTGAGCTTTAATGGATATTACATTATTCCTATTAATGCAGGCATACATTGGACTTTGCGCTACGAATGGGCCTTCTACCTTATCCTGCCTCTTATAGCTCTTTTGTATAAGAATAAATTAGGCAAAGTTGTTTCAGTCGGGGTTTTAATCGTATTTCTTTTATTACCAGACAGAGGATACTGGGCCATATTTTTATTCGGGATACTGGCCGCTTACATTGTCCATTATCATCCGACCGTAGCTTTATTTAAAAAATATCCTTGGTCGGGAGTTTTGCCTCTTCTTGGCTTAATAACTGTCTATCTTATTCAATATAAACCCTATTCCTATCCACAATATGCCATCAGCATGTTAGTCTTTCTATGTTTTGTGTATGGCAACAATCTCTTCGGACTTTTAAAAATTCCTGCAGCTAAATTTTTGAGTACTATTAGCTATAGTATTTATTTGTTACATGGGATAATATTATATTTTGTCCTGCATGGTGTAAATCGCTTATATCCCATAACATCTCTTAGTCCATGGGCGTATTGGCTTGTTGTCTTTTTAGCCGCTATTCTTCTTATTATTATTTCGGCAATAACTTACAGATTTATTGAGCACCCATTCATACAAAAAATTAAGGGGGCAAAAAAAGAGCCGATGCCGGTTGCTGTAATTGACAGGGTAATTTAGAAACTATGACATATCTTATTTCTCAAAAAAAATATAAAAATAAAAAAGTTTTTTGGATGACCGCCCTTCTGTTTTTGTTCGGCCTGTTGGGGGCGGCATTTTGGTTTGTCATGGGCAATTCAAACGGGAACCTTAACGAGGAGAATAAAGGAGTTCTTGAGACAACAACCCCAGTCAAAACCCAATCTAGAGCAAAACCTTACCTAACTATTACTCCGAAAATGGTCCGCCAAGGTGATCCCGCACTTATAACAGCAGAAGGAGCGACAACCACGAGAGATGTAAAGTCTTTTACGTTTGATGATCGTCCGTTATTTATATTTCTTCACGAAGGTCAGGTGTCAGCGCTTCTCGGTGTAGAGTTGCGTGCCGTTCCCGACACATATCCTATTATTTTGACCTTCAATGATGGCAGGCAAATAAAAGAAAATCTCGTCATAGTAGAGCGTCAAATAGTCCGAAAACCTTTTGATATTCCCGACAAGCTCGGCGGGAACACAAACGAGAGCGAGAAAGAGCTCGTCTCTACTCTTGCCCTAGAGGGTAAGATTATTAACGCCCTTCCCGTTGTCTGGAAAAAACTCTGGACCGAAAAATTTGGCTCGCCCTTAAAAGGACCTCTCGTTGTGACAGACGATTATGGGTATACAAGACTTATCGGTAAATCCACCACCATGCCTCACAAAGGTACGGACCTAAAAGCCGACATGGGAACTCCTGTATATGCTATGAATCGCGGTGTAGTGAAATTTGCAAGTAGTCTCCGTAATTATGGCAGTACAGTCATAATTGATCATGGCGCCGGACTCCAGACTGTTTATATGCATCTCTCAAAAATAAATGTGACTTTGGAACAAAAGGTAGAGAAGGGAGATATTATTGCACTTAGTGGAGATTCTGGTTACACCCTAAATCCTCATCTGCATTTGACCGTAAGAATCTGGGACATTTCCATAGACGCGATGAAGTTTCTAGAGATTTTGGGTGAAAATTAAATCTTGCAAAAATAATACTATTTTGATACAGTGAGCCCGTTCGTAAATTCGATCAAATTCGTATAATTCGTAATATGAAAAAGGAAATACATCCACAAAACTATAGACCAGTGCTTTTCGTAGACAACTCTAACGGTGCCGAGTTTATTATCGCGTCTACTGCTCAAACAAAAGAGACTGCTAAAGCAAAAGAAGATAAGAAAGACTATCCAGTTTTTCGACTTGAAATTTCAAGCGCTTCACATCCTTTCTATACTGGTAATGAAAAGTCACTAGATACTGCTGGTAGAGCGGAGAAGTTCCGAGCTAGACAAGCTGTTGCCAAAGCTAAAAAAGGTAAATAACTAATCCCATCTGCGTCGTTGCAGTTAATATACGGCTGTATTTTTTAGTTATATAATTAAAAATGTAAACATCAAAAATCAAAATGACAATGTAAGGTGTAAAATTATGAATTAAATTTTTAATTTTAATCTGTCATTTTACACTTTGATTTTTAAATTTTACATTTACTATAATGGACTTAGAAAAATTTTTACAAAACCAAAAAACCTCCTACCTCGCTCAAAGTTATCAAAAACTGGAACGAGAAGAAGGAGAGACGTTAAAAATGATAGAAAGCGACCCGACGCTACGGGATTTGGCGCATTCGGAACTAGAAGACTTGCGGATGCAAAAGGAGGAGGTAATGAAACAGATGGAAGAGATTGTAGTCAGTGAGGAAAAGGAATCCTTCGACGGGCTCGGGACAAACGAAATAATTTTGGAAGTCAGGGCTGGTGCTGGGGGAGAGGAGGCCTCACTTTTTGCCGAGGAACTTGCTCATATGTACACCACTTATGCAAAAAACAAAGGTTGGGGAGTTGCGGTGGTGGATGAGTCGCGAAGCAGTGCGGGAGGTTACAAAGAAGCTTCGTTTGAAATACGGGGCAAAGATGTTTACAAAAATTTAAGATTTGAAACAGGTGTCCATCGAATTCAGAGAGTTCCAGCCACGGAGAAGATTGGACGTGTGCATACTTCTACCGCCACAGTCGCGGTTTTGCCTGTCAGAAAGAAAACAAACATAGAAATTAAGCCAAGTGATTTGGAAATAGAAACATCTCGTTCGGGAGGTGCGGGCGGGCAAAACGTTAACAAAGTTGAAACTGCTGTCCGAATAATTCACAAACCAACAGGCATAGATGTTCGTTCTACTGCGCAGAGAAGTCAGCTTAAAAACAAAGAAATGGCTATGAGTATTTTGATTGCAAAACTTCAAGCCAAGAAAGATGCAGAGGAGGATTCAAAACATTCAGCTGATAGAAAATCCCAAATCGGAACAGCCGATCGGTCGGAGAAAATTCGCACCTACAACATTCTCCAAGACCGCATCACTGACCACCGTATCAAGGAGTCTTGGCACAACATTGAGAGAATTCTTGAGGGTGGGATCGGACCAATCCTAGAAGCAATGGCGAATTTTAATGGTGAACCAGTAGAAGAAGTTGAGTAAAATTTTCTCAACCATAACTTTTCAGAGACCGCATAAACTCTGGTGAGTTTTGCTTACCTCGGCTCTCTAAGAAAACAATCTTCTCGATACGTAGCCCTCTCGCAAACTCGCCTGGAATACCAGTGCTCAAACAGTGCTTCGGGCTTACTTTATCTTCGTCGTTGTTTTCTAAATCGCCTGCGAAGTCTCTGAAAAATTATGATTTCGACCAACTGAACTTAATCCCAAATACCCCTTATTTTAAAGGCTTTTTTGATGTCGGTTTTAGACTTGACAGAATAGATAAAAGGGTTTATAATGTATAGGTAATAAGGGAGCTAAAAGTTCATTCACAGGAGGTACTTCAATGCGTTGGCACATGATTTATCAGACGGAAAGCATGTCGGACAAAACCAAGAAGGTCATTCGGATTCACGACATCGGTGATGCATCAGACGTTCGAATGGAAGTGCATGTGCAGGCACTCAAGTTCGATGATCCCAGCATCCTCGCGATCGTCACGGAAGACAATCGTCACGACGTCGCGAAACTCTTCAGCGAGAAGCTGAACATGCCGATCGAAGGTGAGACGACTTTTCCAATCTCAAGAAGATGGAAACCAGCTGATCAGTCGGACGATCTTCTCAACGAGGTCTCCGATCGCGCGATACACAACATGTACAAGAAGTAAAGTCCTCGATGGCGAGGCGCACAAGGTGGAGAGGTTTCCTCTCCACCGAACCACACTAGTTGTGGTTTTTTTGATTTTAAAAATCAAAGTGTTACAAAATACAGAATTCCTTATCTTACGATATATCGTAAGATAAGGAATTTGATCTGTTACAGTATATTGTTATAAATTAAAACAATGGCACTTAAAAAATCTCGTCGAACAATATCTTGAAAGGAGACTAGTGAGGCTCGACGGAGCGAACTCAAGGAAAATTTCAGCAGAAATTTATCCGTGTCTCCTTGAGAGATATTGTAAGAAAGAGATTTTGTTAAGTTGCACAGCTTACCTATTTCTGCTAGACTAACCTTCACATATGTCAAAAACAACTAATACTTCTAATGCAGGAAATACTCAAGTTGAGGCTCTTTTTACTGCTGGGGCACACTTTGGTTTCGTAAAATCTCGCAGACATCCAAGTGCAAAACCATTTATTTTTGGAGTTAAAAACAAGATAGAAATATTTGATCTGGAAAAAACAAAAGATTCACTAAACACAGCCCTTGAGTTTGTGGAGTCCCTTGGTTCCCGAAACGCACAAATACTTTTTGTTAGTGGTAAAAACGAGGCAATATCTGCCATAACCAAAACAGCCGAAAAAATAAATATGCCGTACGTGGCCGGACGATTTATCGGCGGGACTTTGACCAACTTTCCTGAAATCCGAAAACGAGTAGAGAAAATGGAGTCTTGGATATCGCAAAAGGAAAAAGGGGAACTTGCAAAGTACACTAAGAAAGAGAGACTTTTAATTGACCGTGAAATAGACAGGCTTCGAGTTTTTTTCTTCGGCATATCACCGATGAAAAATCTACCGGCGGCAATTTTTGTAGTTGATGCCAAAAAAGAATCCATTGCGGTTAAAGAAGCGCGGAAAATGGGAATTTCTGTCATTGCACTTTGTGGAACAGACAACAACTTAAATGAAGTGGAGTTTCCAATTCCTGGCAACGATGCATCTCGCACAAGTATAGAATTTTTCCTCCAAAAAATAGCTGAAAGTTATAAAGCAGGTCAATTGAAAAAGCCAGCAACAGTGTAGTATAATTATAGTTCTATGACTGAAATTACAACCGAGCTTGTAAAGCATTTGCGTGACAAAACGGGTGTTTCTGTGATGCAATGTAAAAAAGCACTCGAAGAGGCAGGGGGGGATGTGGATAAGGCTGTGGCTATCCTTGCCTCAAAAAGTGCTGAAATAGCCCTAAAGAAGGGCGATAGGACGTTTGGAGCCGGTGTTATTGCTTCTTACATACACAATACCGGCAATGTCGGGGCTATGGTAGAATTGTTATGCGAGACTGACTTCGTTGCCAAAAACGAAGAGTTTCAAACTTTAGCTCGCGATATCGCAATGCAGGTTTCAGCTACTAATCCCACACATCTAAAGGCTGAAGATCCTGGAGCGGGGGAAGCAGGAGAAGGAGTTTTGCTTAGTCAGTCTTTTATTAAAAATCCGGAGGTCACTATTAACAATCTAATACAAAGTGCAGTTCAAAAATTTGGCGAAAAAATAGAATTATCTCGTTTCATCCGTTTCAGTATCTCTTAATCTTTTTAATTATATGATGACCATACTATTTATTATTTCTCTTGCGGTTTTATTTGGGCTATTATTTTATAAGGCTTTTGAAATAAAAATCAAAAGGATACATTTTATTGCCAACATTTTTGAGAGAGGCGACGGGAAAATCCATACAATTCTGGAACGCCTTGTTTCTCGGTATAACCACTTGAAGAAAATCGTCCACATTTTCATTTTTGAATTTCTTCCATCATATTTATATGAGCTTTTGGTCAAGGCCAAAGATTATGTTTCAAAGAGATATTACAGTGCTGGAAACAGTTTCCGGGGCAGGAGAGTTCTCCGAAACAACGGTTCCATATCCTTTTTTCTGGAAAGACTCTCCCATGAGGAGTCTAGAGTTGAGGAGACAAAATTTTAAGCGGCCAAATCACCGGAAAGTCTAATTCTGGAGCCACCTGTCAGATTCGAACTGACGCGATCCGATTTACAAAATCGGTGCTCTACCAACTGAGCTAAGGTGGCAAATTTTTAAATTAGACCTCAATCAATTTAACACCTTTTAGTATTTTTCTCAAGGGTAAAAGATCAGATATTTAGGTATACCACGGCATAGTATTGTTTGTGGTATACTTAAGTAATGAAGAAAATAAGAAATTGTATTAATTGTGGAGTCACTATGGTTCTTCGTCATAAGATAAAATATTGTTCAAATAGATGCCAACTTAATCATCAGCACAAGAAATGGTTAACATTATGGAAAAGAGGTTTAGTTCATGGGAATATTGGGATAAATGCAAGAAATATTTCTACCCACCTAAGAAAATATTTGATTGAAAAATATAAAAACAAATGTTCTGAGTGTAGTTGGAATAAAAAACATCCTGTTACAAAAAGTGTGCCACTAGAAATTGACCATATTGATGGTAATGCTGAAAATAATAAAGAAAAAAATCTAAGATTACTTTGTCCAAACTGTCATGCTTTGACTCCTTTTTTTAAAAACCTTAATAAGGGAAAGGGTAGAAAGTGGAGGATGAATAAGTATATTAAAAATCTCTAATTTAAAGGTGTGCTAGTTGCGATTTTAAGTTTAGTTAATTCCGGCACAGCTTTTTCCAAATCTTCAATATCTCGAAAACCGTAATAGGTTTTGCTTTTGATAATAATTGCTGGCAGTCGGTCTTCAATATTATTTATTCTGATGAAGGTTTTAACTGCCGACAGGTCTGCGTCATAATCAAATGAATATACCCGCAGTTCCGGGTACAGCTCTCTTAGGCGAGTTAGGACAAAACCTTCTTTTTCACATTCCGTGCACCTTTTATCATTGGAATAGAAATATACGACGGAAAGAGGAGTTTTTTTGCACTTCTCGCTTATTTTATTCATCAAAAGATAATCCTTGATTTCAAGCAAGAAATAGTACTTTTTCAAAATCTGCACCTCCGGGTCATCAAAACCGCGCTGATTTTCAGTGTATGTCAATTTGTTTTCCAGTTCACTAAGTTCTGTAGAAAGTGTTCCTGCTCCAACGTCGTTACACGATGATTCTTCAAGCAGGGCAAATTGGGTTTCAGAGGAAAGTATGTCAATGGCGATTTTGTCCTGAATGTTTCTTATATCCTCCGTTTTTTTCTGCGAAAAATAGTTGCTGATGAGAATTGCGGTGAAAAAAATGACAGCCGTTATAACAAAAGAAAAAAAGTATTTTTTCCAATTTATTCCATTTGAGTTTTGCATGGCGGGTTATCTCCAAGGTGTTTTGACCGAAAAGATGGCGTTAAACACTGCTCTGCCCATCCAAATCGGGGCGATAAACATATAGAGGCCCAAATAGTACACCAAATCCATTCCAATATCCAATTTTCCCTCCGACATTTTTTTAGACATAAGAATCATTATTGTTGAGCCTAGAGTAACGATAATTCCGATTAAAACCAAAAGTTCGGTGTTTAAATAAAACCAATCAAAGTTAAATGAAAGATTAAAATTCAGACCGACTGTGCCGACTTTTACCAACCAAACAAAAATATTGTACAAAAAATTAACAATAAAAGATATTGAAACAAACAAAACCGATAAAAGCGACAGGCAAGCCATTGGCAGGATAATCATTCCGACATTGCCGTATTTTTTTCTAAAAATCATATCCCGATAATCTGTGGCGTTTTTGATAAAACCGTACGACCATCGCACTCTTTGGCGCAAAAGTTTTGGAACGGTTTTTGGGGGGACAGTATAAACTATGGCTTTGTGGGCGTGGGCGATTTTGTAGCCGTTTTTTTGCATGCGCAAAGCAATCTCAATATCTTCCGTGTTGTGAGCGTGTCTGTAAGGTCCCAAATTTTGGAAAACTTCGCGCCTGAAAATGGAAAATGGTCCGGGAGTGATGTAAATTGCTTGCATATAGTGGTACATTTTTCTGGTGAATACTCCGAAACCGTACTCAACTTTTTGAAGAAGCTGGAGAAAGGTTTTTGGTTGCCATAGCTTGATGGAGGGGGCTACAGCCATGATTTCTTTGTCCTGAAAATATGTGACGATTTGCCGGAGGGCGTCTTTGTGGACGTAGGAGTCGGCATCAAGACAACCGACCAAGTCAGAAGTTAATTTGGAGAGGCCATAGTTTAAAGCAGTATATTTTCCTCCATTTTCTTTTTTATGAAGCTCTACCTGCGGGTGGTTTTTGAATTTTTGGATTACGAACCAAGTCTTGTCTTTGGATCCATCGTCCACTATCATTATTTTCAGTTTGTTTTGCGGATAATCCAAGTTTAGAAGCGAGTGAACTGTTTGAGAAACCGTTGTTTCCTCATTCCAGCAGGGGATAATGATCGTAACCGATGGGTAGTTTTTGGGTTTAATCATTGCCCATTTTTCTTCCTTTTCGATTTTTTCTCTATTTTCAAAATAAGTAATAAGAATGAATATCTCAAAGTTTAGCGAGAGGAACAGGAAAAAATATGTGATTAAATTACTTATATCCGGCATGGGATTATCTTATTTTAGCTTTAAATATTTTTTCAGTTTCGGATTCCAATTTTTTGTGAACCGCGTCAACTTCTTCTCCAATCAAAGTCCTGTCTAGTGAGCGGTAAGTGATGCGGTAGGCATAGCTCGTATTATCTTTACCGAATTTCTCGGTGTTTTTGTATTTGTCTAACAATACCACTTCTTCCACCAAATCTCCACCAATATCCCTCACCAGATCAAAATAATCATTTGGGATAAATGAATTATTAACAACAAAAGAAATATCGCGAACAACTGGTGGAAATTTTGAAACTTCAATGAATTTCTGACCAAGTTTCAGTTGTTTTTTTACACGAGGGTCGTTTGACCAAAGAAGCCGGATGTCAGGAAGCTCCATAGAAACCATGGCTAATCGCTCAATTCCAGGACCGAATGCCCAACCGTTCCATTTTGTAGAATCAACGCCAAATTTCTCCAAAACACTTGCCTTTACCACACCGCTTCCTAAAACCTCCAACCATCTGCCATTTTTTTCTATCTCCATCTGGAGTGATGGATCAGTAAAAGGGAACGTATCGTCGAAAATTTTAGTTTTTATATTATCACCAAATACTGCTCTAGCTATACCTAAAATAGCTTCTCGGAGTTCCTCTTTGCCAATTATTTGCTTATCTTTAGGCGCTAAATACCAACCATCAATCTGGTGAAAGACGTTCATATGACTTCTATCAATTTCATCTTTTCTGTAAACCTTGCCATACGAAAAACATCCAACTGGTTCACCTCTAGACATCCGTTCTTTAATTTCCGGTAATTGCAAATAGTAGTACCACATCACAGTTGTATGAGTGCGTAGAATATGTTTGTCGTCCACATAATATGTATCAGATTTTGAGCGTGTGGGATGGTCTACAGGGAAGTCGAACAGATCAAAACTCATATCAGTGGGCACCACCTCTGGTACTTCTATGATATCCAAATCCTTAAAATCAGGTAGAGACAAAACTTTCTCTACCACCTCTGCTATGGGACTACCAGCTGTGCGTGACAAATCCGGTATGCCCAAATAATGCCTGATTCTGGAAGCCTCTGTATCTTTTCTTTTCTCCAGATTTTTTAGTAACTGCTTTTCTTCGGTTTTTGATACTATATATATAACTCTCATGATATTTCAATAGTCTAGTTAAAAATTGATAAAAAGTAAACCCTATTAATCTGATTATTTCTAATAAAAACGAGCAACTTTCCCTTTCGGGCGTTGCTTGTTTGTGGGGGATTAACCCACTCGAACTTTTACCCGATAATGTCTAGATGTGATTTTTGGAGGAAACGCTCCATTCCCAGAACCACACTCGCATCTCCATGGCCCCCAACCTCTGCATTTCATTGAAGAGAGCTGGTTGGCGTCACGAGTCACTGACTGTTCACAGCGAATACATTTGAAAGCGGAATGTTTCCTCCCACCATATCGGTGAACATGTCTATGTGATCCTAGTCTCATTATTCTTTTCACCACTCATCTCCCTTCAGGTTTCAATAAACTATCCAAAGAACAAAAACACCAGCCTTAGAAGACTGGTGTTTGAGTTGTAAGTTGTGGAGATTTTTACAGCGCAAAGATCGGCCTTCTAGTTTCTTGGCTGAAAAAGAAAAACTTACTTGTTGTTTGCTGTAAACTTTTGTTCATAAACAAAGTCTAGCATAATGTCAAATAAAGACAACTAAATCACAAAAATATGTTTTAAAATAGGCCTAAAATAGTCCCCAAATCACTTGTTTTATAGGGTTAGATTTGCTATAATTATATCCTAAATAAACACAGAATGTCGAAGGAAAAAGAAGCGAAAAAAGCCCCTAAAAATGGCACATACGGAGCGGATGCGATTCAGGTCCTAGAAGGACTAGAACCGGTTAGAAAGCGACCCGGGATGTACATTGGTACAACCGGTCCAGATGGACTCCATCATCTAGTTACGGAAATTTTTGACAACTCTCGCGATGAGGCGATGGGCGGTTTTGCAAACGATATTGAGGTGACTCTACTTCCAGAAAATCGGGTGAGAATTACTGACAACGGCCGAGGGGTACCGGTTGATATTCATAAGCAAACAAAGGTTTCCGCCCTTGAAACTATTATGACCACGCTTCACGCTGGAGGAAAGTTTGGTGGGGAAGGAACTGGCTATAAGGTTTCCGGAGGACTTCACGGGGTGGGAGCGTCTGTTGTAAACGCGTTGTCAATTTACTGCAAAGTGACGGTTCACAAAGAAGGAGGTGTTTACGTTCAGGAATATTCCAAGGGAAAAAGAAAAGCTGCAGTAAAAAAAATCGGCAGTACCAAACTTTCTGGAACAATCGTGGTCTTTGAACCGGACCCGGCCATTTTCCCAATCATAGAATTTAATTTTGATAAGATTGTTGATCATCTTCGCCAACAAGCCTATCTGGTCAAAGGACTTCGCATTACCGTAAACGACGCAAGTAAATTTACAAGCAAGATACAAGAAAACGAAGTTTTCAAAATCGCAGAGCTCGGGCTGGAAATTCCTTCTATGTCTTTTTATTTTGAGGGAGGATTATTATCACTTGTTAAATTTTACAACAGCGACCAAAAACCGATTCACAAAAATATTTTCTATGTGGAGAAAAAAATAAACGAGTATGAATCGGTGGAAGTTTCTCTGCAATATATTGATGACATTTCCTGTCGACTTCTGCCTTTCGCCAACAATATTTTCAACTCGGAGGGAGGAACGCACGTTACTGGTTTTAAAACTGCTCTAACCAGAACACTTAACACCTACGGACGAAAAAATAATTTAATCAAAGAATCAGAAGACAATTTTACCGGAGAGGATGTCTTGGAAGGTTTAACCGCTGTTATTTCAATTAAACTCCGTGAGGTCCAGTTTGAAGGTCAGACTAAATCAAAACTTGGCACTGTGGAGGCCCAAAGCACAATCAATACTGTTTTTTCCGAGGCCTTTACCTACTTTTTGGAAGAGAACCCTGACGATGCGCGAGCTATTATAAACAAGGTAGTTTTGGCCTTGAAGGCCAGAAAAGCGGCCAAGGCGGCTAAAGACTCCGTTCTGCGAAAAGGAGCACTAGAGGGGATGACCCTTCCTGGCAAGCTTGCAGACTGTCAGAGTAAGTCCGCCGAGGATTCAGAGTTGTTTATTGTGGAGGGAGATTCTGCCGGAGGGACGGCTAAAACGGGGCGAGATAGACGAACACAAGCTATTTTGCCTTTGCGCGGTAAAATTTTAAACATTGAGAGAGCGCGTTTAGATAGAATGCTTGAATCGGAACAGATTAAAAATCTTGTCATTGCTTTTGGCACTGCCATAGGAGACACATTTGATATTTCTAAATTGCGATATCACAAAATAATAATTGCAACAGATGCCGATGTGGACGGAGCGCACATAAGAACTTTGATACTGACTTTGCTTTACAGATTTTTTCGACCACTTATAGATGGAGGATTTATTTACATTGCTCAACCACCGCTTTATAAAATAAAGAAAGGAAAGGAAGTTTTCTACGCTTATTCTGATGATGAAAAAGTTAAAATTGTTGGTAAGGAAGAAGTTGAGGAAATACAAGATGTGCAAGAGAGTGGCACAGATGAAAATGAAAAGGCCGAAGGCAACGAACAGGAGGCGAAAGCTACGACAGTCTTGGATAGGGATGATAATAAATCACAAACAAAAGGAAAAAGCACAAAAATCTCGATTCAAAGATATAAAGGATTAGGTGAAATGAACTCCGATGAACTTTGGGAGACGACTATGGATCCAGCTAGACGAATTCTAAAACAAGTTGAAATTGGAGATGCGGTTGTTGCTGATAAGGTTTTCGATGTTTTAATGGGTACAGATGTGCCAGCTAGAAAATCATTTATTCAATCTAATGCCACAAAAGCAAATCTAGATATATAATTTCCAGACTCTCTTTAATTTGCAATAAATATTTTTTAGTGTATATTAAGAATGGAGGTCAAATTGAAAAACAGTATCAAAGCGGTAATAGCAATTGTCGTATATATTCTCATGGCTGTTGTACTGCTGTTAGCGGCAGACCAGTTGCTTTTTAGAGATATGATGGTTACTGGTCTTCCTAAAAAGTTTCAAATACTTTTGGGCGGGACCATGACGCTTGCCGGCGGCTTCTTGATAATTCTAGCCCTTTTCTTGTTAGTCGAGAGGTCAGCAACAATAGCCAGAAAAAGATAATGATCTGGCTTAATGCCCGGGATTCTGTCCTGGGCATTTTACTTATTATATATCTAATTTTTCTGTTTTAACTTCCTCTACTTTCTCTTCAGTTTTGATTTCTTCTTTCTTAGGTTCTTCCTTTTTTACTTCTTCTTTTTTGGGTTCTGGTTTTTTTACTTGCCCATTCGAAGGATTAGGGGTTTCTTTTGGTCTCTCTGAATAAGTTGCATCACTAAAGTAGCGGGGTTTTTCCGGTACTATAAAATAGGCGATGATGTATGCAACCAAAGCCGGCAAAAAACCGGTCATGACCGTTATCAAAACATAAACAAGTCGAAGTATGGTTGGATCAACATCAAAATACTCGCCAATTCCCCCGATTACTCCAGCGAAGACTTTATTTGCATTACTTCTATATAATTTTTTGTGTGTATTCATAAGTTTTTAAAAAGTATTCTCATATTCTCAAGAATATGAGAATACTTTTTAGTTAAGATTTGTTTTTGATTTCCACTTTTAATTTTTCTAATAATTTTTCAACTGATATTTGGCCGAATTGACCTTGGTCTCGAGATTCCAGTGTTACTTTACCACTTTCCATTTCCTTATCGCCCAATACTATCCAATACGGAATTTTGTCATTTTTAGCGTCGCGTACTTTTGTGCCAAGGTTTTCATCTTCCAGAGCAATTTCAGAACGGATCCCGTTCTCAATTAACATTTTGTGAATTTTTTCGGCATATTCATTATGATTTGTACGAACAGGAATAGCTTTTACTTGAATAGGGGAAAGCCAGAGAGGAAAAGCACCTCCGTAGTGTTCAATAAGAAAGGCCATGATTCTTTCAATAGCTCCGATGGATGAACGGTGGATGATCGCTTTACAAAGCTTAACGGCACCGTCTTTGTCAGTGTAGGAGAGTTCAAAACGAGTTGGAGCGATAAAATCATACTGGACGGTGAAGGCCGTATTTTCCTGGCCCCGGACATCTTTCATTTGAACATCTATTTTTGGTCCATAGAAAGTTGCTTCGTTGTCTGCCTCGGTAAATTTTACTTTCTGGCTCTTGAGAACTTTTCGCAAAAGTTCTTCCGCATCATCCCATGCCTTGTCATCTTTGTGATATTTTTTTGTGTCAGCGCGGTCTCCTTTTGAGAGTCTGTACCAAAAGTCCTCGTCTTTCTTGAGACCAAAGATTTCCGCAACGTAAGTGATAAGATCCAAAGCTTTAAGAATTTCTCCCCCAGCTTGTTCGTTCGTTGCACATATTATATGAGCATCAGCCAGACAGAATGATCTGACACGTACAAGTCCAGCCAAATTCCCCGAAGCTTCATATCTGTAGAGCTTGGCTAGCTCGGCTATGCGCATCGGCAGTTCTCTGTAAGAGTGTGGCTTGGAAAGGTAAAGTTCGTAGTGATGAGGGCAAGTCATCGGTCGGAGCATAAACTCCTCATCGTCAATAACAATCGGCGCGTACATGGTGTCTTTGTAGTAAGGGTAGTGGCCGGATTTTTTGTACAAATCCAATTTGGCAAGATCGGGAGTGGAAACGTGCTTGTAACCGCGTCTGATTTCCTCATCCACAATAAATCTCTCAAGCTCGCGTCTTATAGTAGCGCCCTTGTCGGTGTAGAGGGGCAGGCCCTTACCGACTACGTCAGAGAAGGTGAAAAGTCCCAGCTCCTTGCCTATAACTCTATGGTCGTTTTTACTTAGGTCGTTGTCATTTTCATTTGCTTTTTCCATTTGTATAGCATATCACTTTTCCTTAATTTTGCTATATAAGGGAGATGTGCTGGACTTATCCACAGGCAGGATATTGACTGGTGAACTGTGGTTCACTTATAATATTTGTATACAAAAAAGTACAAATTATTGGGTTTAATTTAAAAATATATGACAAAACAAAATTTAGAAAAAGCCTTAAAAAGAGAGTTGATTTTATTAAACGAAATCATTGATCAAAAAATTGTTCGGGGTTTTTCATACGCAAGGGAAGCTAGAAGACACAAATACATCCTCTCTTCCATTCGCAGAATGAGGCAAAACTCCGGTTGGTTCAGTCGTTCATTTAGTTTCATAACTTAAAATTTATGTACGATGAAAAATATACAAAATATAAAAACAAAATTCTGGATTTTTATCGCAAAAACAGACGGATGCCCGGATACAAGGAAATCATGACCCTTGTTGGATTCAAATCCAAAAACGCCGTTTACAAACTAATAAACAAAATGGTTGATGACGAGATAATTGACAAGGATTCAAATGGCCGGCTGACTCCGATGAAAATTTTCGGTCAGGTTCCACTCTTGGGGCTGGTTGAGGCCGGAATACCAACTTCTGTTGAGGAGGATAATTCCAAGTTTTTGAGTCTGGACGAATATATGCTCGGAGATAAGAAAAGTCCGACTTATCTTTTGGAAGTGAAGGGCGATTCAATGATAGACGAGGGCATAAGAGAAGGGGATTTGGTTTTGGCCGAAAGACGGGGTGATCCGAAAGATGGCGACATTGTCATTGCCGAGGTGGATGGCGGTTGGACCATGAAATATTTCAAAAAGAAAGGCAACCTGATTTACCTAAAAGCGGCTAATAGGAATTACTCACCAATTTATCCGCAATACGATCTAAAGGTGGCCGCCATTGTTCGTGGCGTCATCCGAAAATACTAAATGGCAAGACAATTTTTAAAGCGGAGTTTTTTTGACAGGAATCCGGTGGTTGTGGCGCGCGATCTTATTGGAAAGTATTTGGTAAGGGAGATTAAAGGGATAAAAAAGTTTTATAAAATCACAGAAACGGAAAGTTACGGAGATTCGAAAGATAGAGCTTCTCACGCCAGGCATGGAAAAACCGAGAGGAATACTCCGATGTTTGGCGAACCGGGAACCATATATGTTTACTTTACCTACGGCATGCACTGGATGCTCAATATAGTTTGTGGCAAGAAGGGTCGTCCTTCTGCAGTTTTGATCCGCGGCGCAGACGGTTTTCATGGTCCCGGAAGAGTGACTAAAAGTCTTAAAATAGACAGAAAACTCAATGGGAAAATACTGGGAAAGAAAGTCGGACTGTGGGTTGAAGATTGGAATAACCGAAAAGTAAAAAACAAACTGAAAATAACCAAAACACCGAGGGTGGGTATAGATTATAGCGGTCCTGTTTGGTCAAAAAAATTACATCGGTTTGTTTTGGAAAATAAATAAAATGGCTTTAGAAAAATGGAAATTTTAAAAAAGGAAGGGTATAATAAAGCAGTTAAATAACTTATGATGATATTTGTTAAAGTCAAAGCTGGCGCCAGAGAAAATAAGGTAATTCCACCTCCACTTAGACTTTTGGAAAGGGGAGAGCAAGAAAAAGAGTATTTTGCCGTGTCAGTCAAAGAGCCGCCGACTCAAGGAAAAGCCAATGAGGCCATTCTAAAAATCCTGGCAAAACATTTTTCTGTACCCCTTTCCGAAATCAGATTGGTCAGAGGAGCATCTTCCAAGATAAAGGTTTTTGATATTAAAGGGCTATAAATATAGTCTTATTAAGATGTGGATAAGTTAATTGACATTGTGGTTGACAAGCTATACCTACTTGACTTATACTTCACCTACTTCACATGATTGAGTTTTGGTAAGAAGTGATGGAATTACACGGTTAACTGGTTCCACTATTTTGTTTTTAAATCGTTAACAAATTAAGCTTAAAAAGTAAGCCCTGAAAAAGGGGAGGGGCTTACTTTTGTTTGTGTTTATCCGCACACTAATTCTGTCATTGTTTTTATATTCCGGTTTACGAAATCAAAAGAAAAAGATTATCATAGGAATGTTAAGATAATTGATGAGAATATTTCAGAAAAACAGAATGATGACAGAATTAGTGTGCGGATTTATTTTTATTAAGGGTTAAGTACAAACTTTTTTATCTATGCATACAACTGTTGACAAGCCACAGAAGTTTTTTAGTCGCTTTAAGCGACCACTGGTTCCGACTCCGAATTTTGTTGAGCCGCAACTCGATTCTTTCAAATGGCTTATTGAAAAGGGTCTCAAAGAAGTCTTTGATGAGTTTTCCTCAATAAAAGATTATTCAGAAAAAAAGTTTACACTAGACTTTACCGGTTTTGAATTGGCTGAGGCCAAGTATGATGAATACTATGCCAAAGATAATAAACTTTCTTATGAAGCCCCACTTAAGGTCAAAGTGAAGTTAAAAAATCACATACTAGGAACAGAAAAAGAGCAGGAAATCTTTATGGCTGATTTTCCGCTAATGACCTCTCATGGAACATTTATAATTTCCGGCATTGAAAGAGTGATAGTTCCGCAACTGGCCCGCTCTTACGGAGTCTTTTTTACTTGTTCTGAAACCAGAGGCCGCCAGCTTTTTGGGGCCAAAATTATCCCATCCCGCGGAGCTTGGATTGAAATTGAATCGGATATGGACGGCGTCATTTTCGTCAGAATAGACAGAAAAAGAAAATTTGCGGTTACCACTCTTCTCCGTGTTCTGGGGGCAAAAGACGACGAAGCCGTAAAAAAACTTTTTGCCGGCGACAAATTTGCTTTGGCTTCAATAGAAAAAACACTTCTAAAAGATCACGGCAAGTCAATTGATGAAGCTTTTATAGAAATTCACAAAAAACTTCGGGATGGGGATTTGGCTACGGCAGAAAACGCCCGAGAATTCATCTCCTCCATATTTGACGAGGAGCGTTACGATCTATCTCCCGTCGGACGCTATAGATTTAACAAGCGTTTTAACAAAAAATTGGAAGGGGTGGAACTAAAAAGAAAGACAATATCGCTCGATGATATTGTAACCATTATTTCAAATATAACCCTTCTCAATAACACTCCGCAGGCTTTGCCTGACGACATTGACCATTTGGGCTCCAGGCGGGTGCGTTTCGTCGGAGAACTTTTCCAACAAAAAATTCGTACTGGCATGGCCCAAATCAAGAGAAATATTCAAAATAGAATGTCCACCATTGATACCGACGTTACCCTTCCCGTGCAATTCATCTCACCCAAGCCTCTTCAAGCCAGAATCAAAGAATTCTTCACCACTAATCAGCTTTCTCAATTTATGACCCAGGAAAATCCTCTTGCCGAAATTGAAAATCTGCGCACCCTTTCCGCTCTTGGTCCGGGAGGACTGAACCGAACGCGAGCCGGCTTTGAAGTTCGGGACGTTCACACTTCCCACTATGGCAGGCTTTGTCCGATTCACACTCCAGAAGGCCCGAATATCGGTTTGGTCTTGCGTCTGGCTATATACGCCAGAATAAACAGTTTTGGCATGATTGAAACTCCTTACTCAAAAGTGAAAAATGGAAAAGTTACCGGCGAGATTCAATATCTCAATGCCTCCGAAGAAGAAAGTTATGCCATTGCTCACGCTGCTACCCCGGTGGACGCTGATGGAAAAATAACGGTGGAAGATGTAGAAATTAGAATAGAAGGAAATCCTAGCACCATCTCACGCGACAAAGTTGACTTCATTGATGTGGCAACCAATCAAGCATTTTCAATAGCCACTTCAATGATTCCTTTTCTAAATCATGACGAGGCCAGCAGAGCTCTCATGGCTTCCAACATGCAAAGGCAAGCCACGCCTTGCATTATTCCAGAGGTTCCGCTTGTAGCCACCGGCATGGAGGCGGACGCCCTTAAAGACACGGGCAGGCTGGTTTTTGCCAAGGAAGACGGGGTAGTAACACATTCTGACGGGATAAAAATTTCTGTCAAAAACAGCAAAGGAAAAGAAACGGGATATAATCTTATAAAATTTTCTAGAACCAACGGTTTTACGGTATTTCACCAAAGACCGATTGTTAATATCGGAGACAAGGTTAAAAAGGGTTCTATCTTGGCTGATACCAGCGCCAGTAAAGGTGGTCAATCAGCTACCGGCCAAAATATACTAGTGGCTTTTATGTCTTGGTCGGGATCCAACTATGAAGATGCCATCATTCTTTCCGAAAGAGTGGTCAAAGAGAGCAAATTCACTTCAATTCACATAGAAGAGTTTATTGTTAATGTTCGTGATACAAAACTTGGGCCGGAAGTTACCACTTGTGATATTCCAAATGTTGGCGAGGTTAAACTGAAAAACTTGGCCGAAGACGGCATTGTTTTGGTCGGGGCCGAAGTCCGGCCGGGGGATATTTTGGTCGGCAAAATTACTCCAAAAGGCGAAACCCAACTTACTCCGGAAGAAAGACTACTGCGCTCGCTCTTCGGTGAAAAAGCCCATGATGTCAAAGATACGTCAAAAAGAATGGAAGGAGGCAAAAGAGGTCGGATTATAAAAGTTCAAATTTTCTCAAGAGAGAAGGGAGATAAACTGGATTCCGGCATTATAAAAAGAATTCATATTGAAGTGGCTCAACTTCGAAACGTTTCGGTTGGAGACAAACTTGCCGGAAGACACGGGAATAAAGGAGTTATTTCAAAAATTCTTCCCGAAGAAGATATGCCATATATGGCGGACGGCAGACCAATTGACATTATTCTTACTCCGCTTGGCGTGCCAAGCCGAATGAATCTGGGGCAAATATTAGAACTTCATTTAGGGCTTGCCGCTCACACTTTGGGTTACCAGGCCATCGTGCCGCCCTTCGCTGGAGCTACCGGTGAGGAAATAAAGGAAGAATTAAAAAAGGCAGGATTTTCTGAATCAGGGAAAATGAAACTTTTTGACGGGCGGACAGGAGAAGTTTTTGAGCAAGAAGTGGCCGTAGGCTATATGTACATAATGAAACTGCACCACATGGTTGAAGATAAAATCCACATGCGATCTATCGGTCCGTACTCTCTCATTACCCAGCAACCACTTGGAGGAAAAGCTCAAAACGGAGGTCAGAGGTTTGGAGAAATGGAAGTCTGGGCCCTTCTGGGACACGGCGCCGCTCATACCTTGCAAGAAATTCTTACCATAAAGTCAGACGATATTATAGGAAGATCAGCGGCATTTGACGCCATAGTCAAGGGATTGCCGATAACCCAGTTAAACACCCCGGCTTCGTTCAATGTCTTGCTAAACAATTTGCGAGGATTGGCCTTGGATGTTCAAATAAAAAAAGGGTCGAAAGAAATGAAAGTGGAAAAAGTCCAATTAAACTAATCAAAACCATGAGAACAAGACTAACCCCAGATTCAAATATTGAAACCATAGCTCTGAAAATAGCCTCACCGGAACGAATAAAAGAGTGGTCATTTGGTGAAGTTACAAAACCTGAAACCATAAACTATCGTACTCAAAGGTCGGAGAAAAACGGCCTTTTTGACGAAAAAATTTTCGGGCCCGACAAAGACTACGAATGTTACTGTGGAAAATATCGCGGTATAAGATATAAGGGAATTGTTTGTGAAAAATGTGGGGTGGAAATAACTCGTTCCATAGTTCGTCGCGAGAGAATGGGTCATATTGAACTGGCTACCGTTGTTTCTCATATATGGTTTTTGAAATCCATGCCAAGTCGTATTGGTCTGATTCTGGGTATTCCAACGGCTGATTTGGAAAAGGTCATTTATTTTGCTGGATATATTATTACCAAAGTTTCCGAAGAGGATCGCATTAAATTTCTGAAAGATTTGGATTCCGAATATAAAGCCAAAATCAAATCTCTTCAAGACAACAAGACAAAAGAAGCGGTGAAAGAAATGCTCCTTAACGCCAAGCGAGAAATAGAATCTATCCAAGAAGGTAGAGTTTTGGATGAAGTGGAATATTACAACTTTGGAATGAAGTACGGCACTATGTTTGAGGCCAATATCGGCGCTGAAGCAATCTATAATATTTTCAAAAAAATTGATCTTAGTAAGTTATTATTACAACTTCGGGCAGAGCTAAAAGAGGCTAGTAGTCTGGAAACTGGCAAGATAAACAAAAGAATCGGTGTTGTTTCAGCCATGATAAATTCAAACATTCGGCCTGAATGGATGTTTCTGACTCATATTCCAGTCATACCCCCAGCTCTTCGCCCGATGGTTCCGCTTGATGGAGGGAGATACGCCACTTCCGATGTCAACGACTTATACAGGCGAGTGATAAACAGAAATAATCGATTGAAAAAATTGAAAGAAATTCACGCTCCAGATGTTATTTTGCGAAACGAAAAAAGAATTCTTCAAGAAGCGGTAGATGCTTTGATAGACAACACAGTAAGACACGGCGGAGCCTCTGGCGCAGTCAACCAATCCCAAAGGCGACCCTTAAAATCTTTAGCAGACAACTTGAAGGGTAAGCGAGGCATTTTCAGACAAAACCTTTTAGGTAAAAGAGTGGATTACTCCGGACGATCAGTTATTGTGGTTGGTCCCGATCTTGACTTGAATCAGTGTGGCCTTCCAAAACACATGGTTTTGGAGCTTTTCAAACCATTTGTTATTTCAGATCTACTAAAAAAAGAGTTGGCCTATAACATTCGCGGAGCTTCTAAGTTAATTGAAGACGGCATTCCTGAAGTTTGGGCAATTTTGGAAGAAGTTATTTCCGACAGATTTGTTCTTCTAAATCGGGCCCCAACTCTCCACAGGCTTGGCATTCAGGCTTTCAAACCGGTACTTATCGAAGGCAATGCCATCCAACTACATCCGCTTGTCTGCTCGGCTTTCAACGCAGATTTTGACGGCGACCAAATGGCCGTTCACGTGCCACTCTCCGATGAAGCCCAACTTGAAGCCAGAGAAATAATGGCTTCGGATAAAAATATTCTCAAGCCCGGTTCCGGAGATCCAACAGTGTCGGCTAAAATGCTGGACATTGTTTTGGGCTGCTACTGGATGACCAAAGAAATTCCCGGCGAAAAAGGCGAAGGAAAATTTTTCTCCAGTCCTAATCCGGCTATAACCTCTTACGACTTGGGAGCGGTTTCGTTTAGGGCTAAAATCAAAGTTTTACCTCCAAGTTCAGTTAAATACAAGCAATTTGAAGACAAGATTTTTGAAACGACTGTTGGCCGACTTCTTTTTAACTCCATTCTCCCGAGAGATTATCCGTTCATAAACAGCGAGATAAATCGTGACAGAATTTCAAGTTTGGTTGACGATCTTATTGAAAAATATGGCATAGAAAATGTTCCTAAAATTATTGATAAAATCAAAACTTTCGGTTTTAGATACGCCACTCATTCGGGTATTACCTGGGGCTTGGATGATATCTTGATTCCAGAAGGCAAGAAAAACCTCGTTTCTGTGGCCAAGAAAAAGGCCGATGCCATAATGAGCCATTTCAACTCCGGCCTTATTTCAAAGGAGGAAAGACTTCGACAAAACATGGAAGTTTGGCTTGGAGCAAAAGCCGAACTTGAAAAACTGATGCCGTCCACCCTTCCCAAAAATGGACCGGTAAGCGACATGGTTTTTTCAAAAGCCAGAGGTTCTATGTCAAATATTACTCAAATGGCCGGAATGAAGGGGCTTATCACTAATACAGCCGGAGAAACCATTGAATTCCCGATTATTTCTTGTTCAAAGGAAGGTCTGACGCCACTTGAGTATTTCATCACTACTCACGGAGCCAGAAAAGGTCTTACTGACACAGCCCTAAACACGGCCAAATCCGGATACTTGACTCGAAAAATGTTCGTTGTGGCCCAAGACACGATTATTACTGAAGATGATTGCGGCACAAAGGAAGGAGTGATTATTGACAAGCACGCCATTGCCGGAATCGAAACTTCAATAGCCAAACACATCAAAGGCCGGTTTCTGTCTGCCGACGTGATCGCCCCAGATGGTGCGGTGATGTTTAAGAAAGATTCTCTTATTAATAAAAAGGACGCACAGCTCATTGAAACTTCCGGAGTAACATCCGTCAGTGTCAGATCGCCACTGTCATGCAAGACTTTAAACGGTATTTGTGTTAAATGCTACGGAGTTGATCTTGGAAAAAATAAAGTTGTTGAGCTTGGCGAGGCGGTAGGAACAGTGGCAGGACAAGCTATCGGTGAGCCGGGCACACAGCTTACAATGAGAACATTCCACGCCGGAGGTACGGCTTCTGTCTCGGGGGACATCGTGTCCGGTCTTCCTCGAGTTGAAGAATTGTTTGAAAAAAGAAAACCAAAAAATCCAGCTGTTGTCTGTGGAGTCGGGGGCACTGTTTCAGAGATAATACAAAATGATAAAGAAAAAATTATTAAAATCACTCCGAATCTTGAGGACAGAACAAAATCAAAGGGGATGGTTGAATATCCCATTTCTTTAAATCGTTCAATATTGGTTAAAGTCGGAGATGAGGTCAAGAAGGGAGATATTATAACAGATGGTTCGGCAGACATAGATGAACTGTTTAAATATGCTGGAAGAAACAAAACCATTGACTATATTATCCACGAGATTAACAAACCATATGAACTTCAAGGAGAAACTGTCTCTCGAAAACACATTGAAACAATTGTGAGACAAATGTTCTCCAGAAGGAAAATTAAAAATCCGGGAGATACAATCTTTTTGGAAGGGGATTTAGTTGAACTTTCTTTCTTGGCAGAGGAAAATACTAGAGTAAAAGCACTTGGTAAGGAAGAGGCAAAATCGGAAGGGGTTGTTATGGGTATTACCGATGTCTCGCTTTCACGAAAGAGTTTCCTTGCTGCAGCGTCATTCCAACATACAACCAGAATGCTTATTTCAAGCGCTATTCGAGGGAACGCAGACGAATTGGTAGGACTTATGGAAAACGTTATTTTGGGAAGGCTTATTCCGGCAGGTACCGGTTTTAAAAACAGCAAAAAGGCAAAAATGATTGAAGATATGAGAGCCAATAGACCAGCAGTATACGAAGACAGAAACAGGTTCTTGTAAATATAATTAAAAATGCAAATGTCAAAAATCAAAATGACAATTCAAAATTTAAAATTTTGGATCCCATTATTTCTGATTTTACATCGTAATTTTTCATTTTGATTTTTTAATTTTAATTTATCTATGTCCTCATCTGTAGATCAAATAAAATCAAAAATAGACATTGTCTCGCTTGTCTCTTCATACATAAAACTGGAGAAAGCTGGGAGTAATTTTAAAGGTAAGTGTCCTTTTCATAACGAGAAGACGCCATCCTTTTTCGTATCTCCGGATAGAGGCAATTACTATTGTTTTGGCTGCCATGCTAAGGGCGATATTTTTACTTTCGTTCAAGAGTTTGAAGGATTAGATTTCATAGGAGCACTTAAAGTTTTAGCTGACAGAGCGGGGGTGGAGTTGGGACAATACAATAAAGGAGAAAAGACAGAAAAACAAAAACTTCATTCAATTTTGGAGCAAGCAGTTTTTTTCTACACGAAAAAGTTATCTGAAAACAAAGAAGCTGAAAATTATCTCAAATCTCGAGGAGTAAAAGAGGAAACCATAGAAGATTTTCGGATCGGCTATTCGCCACTTGAATGGCGAGAACTTTTTGACTACCTATCTTCCAGAAGTGTTAGTGCACAAGATATGCTCCAAGTTGGGCTTATAAAATACAATGAAAATGCCAAGGAAAAATACTACGATACTTTTCGCGGTCGCATAATGTTTCCGATAAATGACTCTGCGGGGCGAGTTGTCGGTTTTTCTGGAAGAATTTTAGTTCCTGATGACAAGTCTCCAAAGTATCTAAACAGCCCAGAAACATCTCTGTTTAACAAATCAGAAATTTTATTTGGGTTAGATAAGGCTAAAAAAGATATTCGACTGAAAAATTACTCAATTCTTGTTGAGGGTCAGATGGACCTTGTCATGCTCCACCAAGTAGGCATTACAAACACAGTGGCTTCTTCGGGTACGGCCCTTACAGAAAACCACCTTGTCAAACTCCGACGTCTTTCAAACCGCATTATTATGGCTTACGACGGAGATATGGCTGGTTTCAGGGCCTCGGACAGAAGCGCCGGCATTGCTCTTGCTCTGGGTATGGAACTGAAAATTGCTCAAATGCCCGAAAGTAAGGATCCGGCGGACTTGGCCAAAAAAAACGTCCCAATACTAACCGAGATCTTGAAAAATTCAAAGCACATCATAGATTTTTACACCGATGTCTTGCTTCTTGGCAATCTTCCTCCGAGGGAACTCGGAGAGGAAATTAGAAGAAATGTTCTGCCCTACATCTCAATATTGCCAAGCACTATAGAGCAATCTCATTTTATAAAAAACGTTGCCCAAAAAACTTTTATTAAGGAAGAGGCTCTTTGGGATGATTTGAAAAAAGTTAAATCAAGTCGGGCCGTCTATACTCCTAAAACTGCCAGTATTTCTCCAGGCAAACGAAGCGAGGCCATAGAAAGGAGAGTTTTCGGAGTTCTCTTGTGGCAGAGAGAAAGCAAAGAAAAGGTTTCTGGTTTAAACATAGAACGTTTGGAGAAAAGAATTGGAGATATTTTAGGTGAGAGACTAGAGGAGCTTGAAAGCGCATTTTTGAAAGAAAAAGACATGCTGTTATTTGAAACCGAGGCATATTATAATGACAAAACTAATTTAGAGTCTGACTTGGAAGAATTACTCCGTGGGCTCGAAGAAGAATATCTAAAAAAAGAATTTACCCTTGCCATGATAAATCTTCAAAAGGCCGAGCAAACCAAAAACAGTGGCGAGATTTTAAAATATTTGGAGGAATGCCAACGTATTTCACAGAGAATAAACACCATTAAAAATGTTTATGAAAAAACATAAAACAAAGTCAAAAAAGAATAAGAAATATAAAGCCAGGAAAAAGAAACCGAAAAAAATGGTCTCTTTGACGACTGGCAGAAGAGGTGGAAAAAAATCAAAACGGATTAAAGTACCTCAAATCAGAAGTAAAAAGAAAAACAAATCTTCTTTGGCTATGCGTGCCGGCAAAACCGTGTCTAAACTTCCGGCTCCAACCAAAAAATCCGAAAGGCAATCAGAAGGAATGAAAAAACTTTTGCACAAAGGCAAGGAAAGGGGGTATGTCACGTATGACGAGATTTTGAAGGAATTTCCGACCGTAGAGGAGGACATTATATTTTTAGATGAGCTTTATGAGAAATTGGCTGTCAGCGGAGTGGATATTTTGGAGGGCGGCGGTCTACTAAATACTACCCACGATGATCTTATTGGGAAAAAGTACGCTTACGGAGGACGAGCCGGAGAATCTTCCTACGATTCAATCCAAATGTATTTGAAAGAAATCGGCCAATACCCTTTAATTTCCGGAAACCGAGAAAAAGAGTTAGCTAGGAAAATTGAAGCCGGAGATGAGGAAGCCAAAAATCTGCTGGCTAGAGCCAACTTGCGTCTGGTTGTTTCCATCGCCAAAAAATATGCCAACCGTAGCGCTGATTTGACTTTGCTTGATTTAATCCAAGAGGGAAACTTAGGACTTTTCAAGGCGGTTGATAAATTTGATTGGACTAAAGGTTACAAATTTTCCACCTACGCCACTTGGTGGATTCGTCAAGCCATCACTCGGGCTTTAGCCGACCAATCCCGAACTATTCGCGTGCCGGTCCACATGGTTGAAACCATCGCCAAATATAAACAAGTGGTCAGGCGTTTGTCTCAAGACTTGGGACGGGATCCTCTGCCGGAAGAAATCGCCATAGAGATGAATCTGCCGGTGGACAAAGTTTATACAATAGAAAAAATCGATCAAAGCACCCTTTCTTTGGAGAGTCCAATCGGAGACGATGGCGACGAAAGCAAAAGCAAACTCGGAGATTTTTTGGCTGATGAAAAGATTCTCTCACCAGAGCAAGAATCCGCCCGCAGAATTATTTCTGACCAAGTCAAAGAAATTCTAAACGACTTGCCGGAAAAAGAAAGAAAGATTTTGGAACTTCGCCACGGACTGGTGGATGGTATCACTCACACCTTGGAAGAAGTGGGCAAAGAGTTTGGCGTTACTCGCGAACGTATCAGACAGATTGAAGCCAAAGCTCACGAAAAGATTCGTCAGCACGACAAGATAAATAGACTCCGCAACTATTATTAGTTTTAATTTACAAAATTTCTTTCTCATCATCATTTTTTCTAGTACCAGAATAATTTTGTGCTCAAAATTTTCTTTCTTCCTTACAGGAACTGTACACCTTTCACATCTGATTACAGATGTTCAAGGTCTTGCGAAGTGATAACATCACTTCTCACTCGTGCTTCACGCACTCCGCAGACACTAGAAAAAATAATGACTCAACGAAATTTGTACCAATAACCCTTATTTCGGTCACAACTGGTCAAGAACAGGACTTGATCATGCTTGCGACCTGCGGTCTTCCAAAAGACTTGATTCGACAAGAATGGCTTTTCGTTACAAAAAATTTTTCATATGATACTATCTAAATGGAGGTTCTCGTGAATGAGCCGAAAGTTTGCACAAGCTGTGGTGGCAAGAGGGTGTTCTTTTGGAAGACTACAAAGTATTTCTTCTGTCCTGATTGCAAACGACTTGTGGGCGATAGGGTGGAAGATCCGGTTGAAGTAGAACAGACTCCAACCCCGCATGATTGAGCAAGTCGCTTGACCATGCGGGTTTTTTTATTTTATTTTTTATTTTTACACATATACGCTATCGCGCATATGTGTAATAAGCTAATTAGCCACTCTCCCATCATTACCAATTTCCTCTATAGCAGGTTATTCGTTTATGTTATTCTATAGCTATGGTTAGAACTAAATTTGACGAAGGGTTTGAAGAGCGATATAAAGCTCTAAACAAGGAACAAAAGGAGGCAGTTGATACTATTGAGGGCCCAGTTTTGGTTGTGGCTGGACCGGGGACGGGCAAGACCGAGATTCTAACTTTGCGCATTGCCAATATTTTAAAGAAAACTGACACCAAACCGGAAAATATTTTGGCTTTGACTTTTACCGATGCCGCATCGGGCAATATGAGACGGAGACTCATAAGTCTTATTGAGGCCTCGGCTTATCGGGTAAACATTGAGACTTTCCATAGCTTTTGCAACAAAATAATAAAAGATTACCCTGAATATTTCCCGACAATCATTGGTTCTAGCAACATTACAGAAGTTGAAAGTGTGGATATCTTAGAAGGACTCATAGAAAAATTGTTGCTTCAGATTCTCAAACCTTGGGGTGACCCGTTTTACTATATCCGCGATATTTACAAAAAAATTGAGGAGTTGAAAAGGGAAGGAATATCGCCTGAAAAATTTACAGAGCTTCTGGCTAAAGAAGAAAGGCGCTTTAAGTCTAGAGATGATCTCATTCATGAGAAAGGCGCTCACAAAGGCAAGATGAAAAGCGAACACAAAGATTTTGAAAGACAACTGGAAAAAAATAAGGAACTGGCCATGGTCTACGCCGCTTATCAGAAGATTTTAGGCGAGAAACGCTTATATGACTGGAGCGATATGATTATGGAAGTCTTGCAGGGTATTGAAAAATATCCTGATTTGAAACTCAATCTTCAGGAAAACCACCAATATATTTTAGTTGACGAACATCAGGATACCAACAATGCCCAGAACAAAATTTTGGAAATGATGGGCGATTTTCACAAAAACCCCAATATCTTCATTGTTGGGGACGAAAAACAAGCCATTTTCCGTTTTCAAGGTGCTTCAATTGAGAATTTCAACTACTTTAAAAAACTTTATCCGAAGGCCAAACTGGTCAGGCTTGGAATAAACTACCGGTCCGGCCAAAATATTTTGGATGCCGCTCACTCGCTTCTTTCGCCCGGTGGACAACTTATTTCAAGCGATAAGAAAAAAGTTTCAAACATTAAAGTTGGAGAATTCACGGATAAAAATGTTGAATTGTATTTTATTGCCGAAAAAATAAAAGAGTTATTGAAAAAGAATGTCTCTCCAAAAGAAATTACTATCCTATACCGTTCCAACAAAGAAGCTTTCCCGTTAGCAGAAGTGTTGGAGAAATCCGGTATCATATATTCTATTGAGTCGGATGAAAATCTTTTAGGAGAAAGATTTGTTCGTAAAATACTTGCCATTCTTTTGGCTATAGAGAATTTCGAAAATGATCAGTTTCTGGTACCGGTTTTACATATTGAAGAGTTTGATATTGACCCAGTGGACGCGTTCCGTCTAATAAACGAGGCAGGAAGAAAAAGACAGTCCATATATGTTTTGATGTCAAAATCTGGTATCCCTCCCATTAAAAAACTTTTCGGTAAGTTAAAAGAATGGGTTAGACACTCCAAAAATGACCATCTTACAGAGTTTTTGGAAAGAATTTTGCGAGAATCTGGACTTTTGGATTCTATGATTAGATCTCGAGATGCGGAAGCTTTTCTTGGGATTGAGAAATTTTTTGAGGAAGGTAAAAGAATTTCGGCTAATATGCGCGGGGCAGGATTTTCCGACTTCATGCGATATATTTCCATAATACAGAAAAGGAAAATTTTTATAAAAAAGCCAAAGCATAATATAAGAGAAGATGCTATTCGGCTGATGACTACCCATCGGTCCAAAGGGCTTGAGTTTGAGTATGTTTTTATAATTAACGCTGGTGAGAGGTCGTTTGGGTCAAAAGCAGACCGGGATGCCTTACGTCTTATACCGTCTATTTACTCACTTGGAAACGCCGTTTCCAAGTTGGATACGGGAACAGAGGAGGATGAGAGAAGGCTTTTTTATGTGGCCATGACTCGGGCCAAGTTTGAAGCTTATATAACATACTCCTCATTTGATGAGAATGGGAAAGAAATACTACCATCACCGTTTATTTTGGAAATTAGAGAAGATAGAAAAGAAAAATTAAAAACGCAACAGTTTGAAAAAAACCTTAAATCTGATCCAAAAAAACTTTATGCCGAAAGACAAAAAACCGGTGGTAGGGAAATAGATCGTAAGTTTGTAACCGAACTTTTTAATTCCCATCCGCTGTCGGTTACCGCACTGAACAACTATCTAACTTGCCCTTGGAAATATTTTTACAGAAATTTACTACGTATCCCGACCGCTCCGGAAAAGCACCAGATTTATGGCATTGCCATGCACAATGCTGTAGAAGATTTATGGAAGGCCATGAAAGACAGGGAAGTAGATAAAAAATTCTTGCTGTCTTCCTATAAACGGCACTTGGGCCTTCTTGGGGTGCTTCGGCAGAGCGAGTTTGAGGAAGCCCTGAAGAGAGGGGAGAAGGCTCTTTCCGGGTGGCTTTTATGGGCCAATCCAAAAATCAATAACCCCGTCGTTTCAGAGTTTTCCATAAAAGGCGCAGAACTATCATCAGGTATTGTTCTTTCCGGGAAATTGGATAAAGTTGAATTTGTTTCTCCTAAAAAAGCCATTGTTACCGATTACAAAACCGGCTCTCCAAAAACCAGGAATTTCATAGAGGGCAAGACCAAAGAGAGAACGGGGGATATAAAAAGACAACTTGTCTTTTACAAACTATTGCTTATACTTAACGATGACTTGGAAATGACTTCCGGAGTGGTAGAATTTTTAGAGCCGAATACCAGCGGGAAATACAATAAGGAGGAATTTGAGATAAAGGAAAGCGAGATTAAGGAATTAAAACAGATAATTCTTAAATTTGCTGAAGAAATAAAATCACTTTCTTTTTGGGATAAAACTTGTAGAGACAAAAATTGCGAATACTGCTCGCTTAGAAAGCTGTTGAAATAGAGATTTCAACTAAAAGATTTACTTAAGTATGGCGTCTATTGTCAGCTTGAGATTCTCATAAGGCTGGGCTCCTTGAACAACAGTTTGCAGACCGTCTTTTGAAACAAGTATTGAATGAGGAGTGCCGCGACCACCGGATTTGACGGCGTTCTGATAGTCCGCTTCAACCTTGTCTTTGTATTTTCCGCTTGATAAACAGGTGTTGAAAGCTTTATCATCAAGTCCGACCGTTTTGGCTATTTTAGGAAGTTCTGCCGGGTCCAAGCTGTTGTTGGAAGGAGTAATTTCGTACAAAAGATTGGTATATTCCCAGAACTTTTCAGGTCCACCTAGTTCGTTTGCACATTCAAGGGCTTCGGCTTCCTTTCTGGCTTTTGAATGAAGACTGTCAATGGGGAAATGTCTGTAAACCCAAGCTACCTTTCCTGCATTTCCGTACTCGGCCATTACTCGCTTTAATGTTACGTGAAATTGCTTGCAAAAAGGACATTCGGTATCGGAGTATTCAACTATCACCACATCGGCCTTTGGATTTCCGAGAATGTGGTCACTTGAAGAAACCGGTCTCATAAAACTGGCGCTCTCGTTGTTTACCACAGGAGCAACGGACACTTTGGAAGATTTGATATTTGAATAATACAAAGCTCCTGCGATTAATCCTCCAGCTATTACTATTGCTATCGGCACAGATAATTTTTCGGACATTAAATAATTTATTATACTAATATGGTAGCATTATATACTATGGATTATTTCGTGGCAATCATACTGGGGTTGGTCCAAGGAGCAACGGAATTTATCCCGATATCATCTTCAGGGCATCTTATAATTGCCAGACAACTTTTGGGTGAAA
Source organism: Candidatus Zambryskibacteria bacterium RIFCSPLOWO2_02_FULL_39_26 (assembly GCA_001825395.1). GTDB lineage: Bacteria > Patescibacteriota > Minisyncoccia > Phycocordibacterales > DATDWN01 > C7867-006. The sequence continues at coordinate 10,402 of MHWN01000025.1, read as the reverse complement.
ATAACATAAGCGGATTATCTTTTGACGCTGTTTTGCAGTTTGCTACCACCTTGGCTGTGCTGGTTTATTTTTGGCGAGACATAATAAAAATATTTTTTATTTTTTTGAAAATTCTTTCTCGACATATCTTTTTTGGAGCACGCATAAATCGCTGGTGCGATTTTGCTCAGTCTCGCCTACCCAGCTGTGAAGTCTCCCAAAAAGATATGAACTCAACGAATCTTCAAAAAGACGAAACATTGTTTTGGGTAATAATTATCGGCACCATTCCGGCTGTTATTTTCGGTTTATTTTTGGAAAGCACCATGGAGACAATTTTTAGAAATGTGGATTTAGTGGCTCTAGCTTTAATTCTTGGGAGTATTTTATTTTGGTTTGCTCAAAAAATTTCAAAACAGGATAAAATTTTGTCGCTTGGCAGGGGAGTGGTGATCGGCTTTTTTCAGTGTCTAGCTTTGGTTCCCGGTATTTCCCGTTCAGGTGCCACAATTTCCGGAGGGCTTATTACGGGGCTGACAAAAGAAGAAACAATACGGCTCAGTTTTTTGCTGTCAGTCCCCATTCTTTTAGGCACAGGTCTTAAAAAACTTTTTGAAGTTAGGCAGGATTTACTTACAACAGATTTGGGCTTATCACTTTTTCTGGGTTCAATCACAGCTTTTATGGTTGGTCTTTTGTCCATCAACTTTCTCATAAAATATCTCAAAAACCACAGTCTGAACCTTTTCATATGGTACAGAATAGGGCTAGCTATAGCCATTTTCCTACTTTTTTGACAAAAAATCTTGACTTTATTTTCATAATATGTTATGATGAATAATAGAATCCACACAGGGCATGACGTTCTGTTTGGAACAGTCACTCGTTTTTTGGGAGATACGCCAATGGCAAACAATACCCCAACACTCGACTCGGTGAAGACCCAGATTGTTGACCTCGTCAAAGTCATGAAGTCCGTTCAGGGCTTCAGAGTGAGCGAGGTCATCGCCGAGGGTCTCCAGTCCATGGCCAGAGCCATTGACTCAGGGGAGGACGGCTATGCAATCAAAGTCGGCATTGAGACCTTGAAGGCTGGCCGGAACATTCTCGGGTCGTTCCTGCGCCACTCGGTCGTCGATCGCAAAATAGAAGGCGACCAAATCCGCGAGGCCAAGTTCAACCGCGAACTGGGCATCCGGCGCGAGGAGGAGGGTTACGATCCCGACATCATGGAGCATCTCGAGAGCTGCCGGACGGAACTCGAGAAGGCCGTGATGGTGGAGACCAGCGGCACCTTCGCCCAGCGTGTGGCGCTCTACAACGCCATGTGTAAGGCGTTGTGGGAGGCCGACGTCGCGCAAGAGAAGCGTGACAAAGTTCGCCAAGAGGTTGCACGCCAGAAAAGACTGACCCGGGAAACGATCCAGGGCGGGACCGAGAGGCGGGGGCAAATCCTGGCCGCGCGACGGCGGGAAGCCGATCAGATCCTCGCCCTAATCTAGTTCGGCGAGTACAACACGGCTAGTGGAAACCCCACTGGCCGTTTTTTCTTATACAAAAAATATTTCAAAATCTATTCGAGTTATTATTTTTTCTAGTATCTGCGGAACCTGTGAAAAAGTGAGCAGAAAGAAAATTTTCAGCAGAAAATTATTCTGTTACTAGAAAAAATAAAGACGAGAAAGAGATTTTGTTGATTCTAAAACAAACTTTTAGTTTTTACTTCCGACACTGGTTCCCAATGTTTTGTTTCTAATTTTATTTCTTTGGTGAAAGGCCCTTCTTTGAAAATCAGTTTTTTATTTTTCATGGCGTATTCATAAACATCTTTTGTCAGTTTTACGTCTTCCAAACAATATTTTCGAACTCTCTCAATCTCACCGTTTCGCCACCAGTTAACAGCTTCTAAACCATTTCCTTGTTTGTTTATTCCAAATGTTCCTTCAGCTACTTGGTCCAGCTTCATCCTTCTACCATAAGCGTTTCGCAGTTCTTTCAGGATATCTAGCGAGCGCAGTTTAGAAAGGTCTCCACGCCCCGCTTTTTTAAAGTATTTATTTAGTAGTGGTATATCAAAATGATCGCCGTTGTAGGTGATAAGTAGGTCAGCTTTCTCTAAAATCTGCCACATTTTCTCAAACTCTTCCTCAATGAAACTTTGATAAGTGTTTGTTTCGTAGTCGTACAGCCCCACAACAGAAATATCCAAATCAGCAGGATCATTTGACCCCACATCCTGGAAGATATTTTTAGTTTCAATATCAAAGACTATTTTTCGCATGTTTGCAAATTGTGTGTTTCGAGAAAGTCGCGAATAGTTACATCTCCCATGCCAAAACCGACTGCTGGAACAGGTTCCACGCCAAATATTTCAAGTAAGTTGTCATAACGACCACCGCCAAAAAGGGAACGATTATTGTCTTTGTGTGCGTCAAACACTTCAAAAACCATACCTGTGTAGTAATCAAAACCTCGTGCTATTTTTGTGTCTATGACAACATTTGATATTCCTTTTGAAATTAGAATACCTTTTATCTCGTCTAGTCTTTTAGTTGATTTTGTTTTTTCTAGTAATTCCAAAAATAACTCCTTTTTTTCATGGCCTAAATGTCTAATCATTTCTTCATTAAAATTATCGATTTTTTCTTGTTTGTCTAAAAGACGAATAACCATTTCTTTAGTGCTTTTTGACACACCACCAACTCTTTCAAAAACCTCTTCAAAAAGTCCCCGATCATTAACTCTAATCTCAAAATCTTTATCTTTTGCTCCAAAAGCTTTCATAATAGAGCAAGCTAAGGAAAGAATTTCCACTTCTGCTTCAATACCAACTATTCCTAAGACGTCACAGTTTAACTGCCAGTGCTCTCGCTTCCTGCCCCTTTGAGGTTTTTCGTAACGAAAAAGATTTGGCATAGAAAACCATCGCAAGGGGAACTTAATAGATTTGCGTTTTCCAGCTATCATGCGAGCCAAAGTTGGAGTCATTTCTGGACGAAGAGCCACCTCCCGGTCGCCACGATCTTTAAAAGTAAACATTTGGTCGTTCACTATTTCTTCGCTTGATTTTGTTCTGTAAAGTTCGGCTGGTTCTAAGATGGATGCACCATATTCAACATAACCGAAACTCTTGGCAGTTTTGCGCCATACTTCAAAAATATAGTTTTGAATAGCCATATCCTCAGGGTAGAAATCCCTGACCCCTTTGTAACTTTCCGTAGAGAGTTTTGATTTGTTAGACATATGGGTTATTCTATCAGAATATATGGAAAAAAATAGTCCAAGAGATAATACTATACATTTGGTATATAAAGAGCTTGGCGAGACTCCCAACCAGGCTCTATTGAGATTTAAAAACAAGAACCGGGAGTATAATGAAAAACCCATAACCTATGCCGGGCGGCTTGATCCTTTGGCCGAGGGTCTGCTTCTGGTTTTGTCGGGAGAAAAGATTTTGGAAAAAGATAAATATCTGAATTTGCCAAAATGTTACACCTTCGATTTGCTGTGGGGCATTGAAACTGACACTTTGGATGTTTTGGGAATATCAAGGGGAGGAAATCCAAATGTCCCGGGAGAATCGGAGGTCTTGACAGTGTTAAAACTGTCGGGAATTTTTGAACAGTCCTATCCGGCCTATTCTTCAAAAGCCGTGGCGGGCAAACCGCTTTTTATGTGGGCTAAAGAAGGAAAACTTGGAAAAATTAAAATTCCTAAACACCAGGTAGAAATATTTAACGCCAGTTTTATTTCTCGCCGGACTGTTTCCGGTGAAGAGTTGTTAAAAGATATAATTTCCAAAATATCTTTAGTGGTGGGCGATTTCAGGCAGAAGGAAATTATAGAAAAATGGAAAGAAGTATTGGGTCGCAAACAGGAAAGGGAATTTATCATAGATACCATTTCCATGGAAGTTTCAAGCGGTTTTTATGTTCGTCAATTTGCTCAAGATATTGCCAAAATTTTCGGCACAATTGCCACTATTTTTCATATCAAGAGAACCAAGGTAGGAGATTTTGGTATTGAAAATTGTCTGTAGTTCATTTTGCGATTTTCTTTCGCAGTCTGACCGCTTTTGGAGTGATTTCAATATATTCGTCTTCGGCCATTATTTCCATAGCTTTTTCAATATCCAGTTTGATCGTTGCGGCCAGATAAACGCTATCGTCCGATCCGGAGGCGCGCATATTTGTCAGTTGCTTGCCTTTTGTCGGATTGACGGTCAGGTCTTCGCCTTTGGAAACATTACCTATGACCATGCCTTCATAAACTTCTACTCCTGGCTCAATATACAATGTTCCTCTTTGCTGTAGGTTGTCCAAGGCGAAAGCCAAAGCCTTGCCATTAGCCATTGAAACCATTGAACCGTAGCTTCCTTTTTTTATATGGCCGACATACTTTCTAAATTCAATAAATCGGGATGACAAAATGCCATTACCTTTCGTGTCAATGATAAATTGTCCCCGATATCCTAAAAGCCCTCGGGTCGGTATTTCAAACAATAGTCTTTGATGGCCGTGAGCTTGTTTGACATTCATTAAAATTCCCTTTCTCTCTGTCAGTTTGGCAATTATTGAACTTGCCAATTCATCAGAGACATCCACCGTCACTTCCTCAAACGGTTCCATTTGGAAGCCGTTTATTTCTTTTATTATAACTTGAGGCTGGGAAACCTGCAGTTCATAACCTTCACGACGCATATTTTCTAAAAGGATGGCAATGTGTAATTCTCCCCTACCGTAAACCGTAAAAAAATCACTCTGGCTCCAGTTAATTTTCAATCCGACATTTATCTCAAGCTCTTTTTGCAATCTCTCTCGGATTTGTCTGCCAGTGACGAATTTTCCATCGCGGCCGGCAAACGGTGAGTCGTTGACCATGAAATTCAAAGAGATGGTCGGCTCGTCAATGTTTATGGACGGCAAAAGCCGGGCACTCTCGTCACTGCAAATGGTTTCTCCGATATAGACATCCGGCAATCCGGCAATCATGACAATATCTCCGGCCATAGCTTCCGGAATTTCCACTCGTTTGAGCCCTTCAAAACTGAAAATCTTTGTTAGTTTTCCGGTGATAGTCTTACCGTCTCTTTGTTTTAGGAAAACAGGATCGCCAATCTTTAATTTTCCTTCGTAAACTCTGCAAATAGCCAGTCTACCGAGGAAATTATCGTATGCCAAATTAAAGGATTGAAGTCTGGCAGGTAAATTGACATCGGCTTTGGCTGGCGGGACTTTTGAAAGAATGGTTTCAAGAAGGGGAGTGAGGTCATAGCTTTGGTCGGTCAATTTCATTTTAGCAATGCCCTCTCGGCTGATGGTATAGACAGTAGTGAAGTCAAGCTGCTCCTCGTTTGCTCCGAGCTCTAAAAATAATTCCAAAACTAATTCGTGAACTTCCATAGGTCTTGCTGCCAGTTTGTCAATTTTGTTTATAATAACGATCGGTTTCAATCCAAGCTCAAGAGATTTTTTCAAAACAAATCTGGTTTGAGGCATTGGCCCTTCCTGAGCGTCAACTAAAAGCAGGACGGAATCAATAGAACGCAATACCCGTTCAACTTCAGAGCCGAAATCCGAGTGACCGGGAGTGTCCACAATGTTAATCTTTGTTCGGGCTCGCCCTGAACTTGCTGAAGGGTAGTAAATGGAGGTGTTTTTGGCATATATGGTAATGCCGCGTTCAAGTTCCAAAACGTTTGAATCCATGGTTACACCCTCGGCCACCATACCAGTTTGACGCATTAGGGCGTCGGTTAGGGTGGTTTTGCCGTGATCCACATGCGCAATAATCGCTATATTTCTTATCTCCATATTTTAGAGTCATTCAAGGTCTAAAATTCTCCGAGCTTGGCTTACTTTGTCCTGACTTTAAAACCGGCCGTTGGCCGGGTCTGTCACTTTCATTAAAGCAAATTTTTGGTACAGAGTCAATATCGTGAGGCAATGTATCATGACCTCTGTAACACTTAGAGGTTAAAATATCAAAATATCATGCACGGCAATTCGTTTTCATTTTCGACTATACTATACCTGTTTATTTAATTTATTTAAATTGTTTTTAACCGAAGATTTATAGCATTAGTGTGCGATCGCATACTAATGCTATAATTGATATATGAAACAAAACGACCAAAGAATAGGAAAGTTAAAAAAGAAAATACTTTTAATATTGTACGCGGGTCTCGCGTTAAGTTTGACCAAGTCACCCAAGAAACATTTACAGATACTAAAACAAATACCTAAAGAGTGGGGAAAGATTAACCGTCAAGCATTAAATAGAGCGGTTGGCTCCTTACGCACTTCTCGTCTAGTAAAAGAAGAATATCATGAAGACGGGACAATGACTTTGATTTTAAGCGAAAACGGTAAGCGGGAAGCTTTGCGGTTCAATATTGATAAAATGAAAATCAAAAAACCGCGCCAATGGGATAAAAAATGGCGAGTAGTGATGTTTGATGTTCCTGAAAGATTAAAAAAATTACGCAATTCGTTGCGTTTCCATTTCCGCCAGTTGGGACTTGTTGAACTTCAAAAATCAGTTTTAGTGTGCCCCTATCCTTGCAATAAGGAAGTTGAATTTATTGTAGAATTTTACGATGCTAGAAAATATGTGCGTTTTATTCTAGCTGATAAAATAGATAACGAACAACATTTAATTAATAGGTTTAATTTATCCTAACTTAGCATTAGTAAACGGTCGTAGACTAATGCTAAGTTAGGATATTTAACTCGATACTTAATTAAAAAGATCTATTTAATTAACAAAAGTGAGTCTGTTAAAAACTCAATTTATATTCAAACAGAGAAAGCAAATTTTGCTCAATTTGTAAAGTGAATGCCACAAGAATGGTAAAAAAAGTTGCAACAGAATTGATGACCAGATTACCAATTGTTTCTGGGGTCATATAGCCTCCTGCACCAACTTTACAGTTTAATAAAATTCTGTCAAAATTATATTAAATACATTACTATGTTTTCAAATGATATTTTTTTTATACTGGCCCATTATAAATATTTTGTAGTTTTTCCAATTGCTGTAATAGAAGGACCGATCATTACTATCATTTCCGGCTTTCTCGCTCATCTCGGTTTTTTCAGTTTTCTTTTTGCCTATATCACTTTAGTTCTTTCCGATATAACCGGATGCACATTATACTATCTTGCCGGCAGGTATTGGCGCAACTCCGTTTGGATTAAAAGGCGAATAAGCCGTTGGGACTACAACGAAAACAGTAAAAAATTTTTAGAGGACCATTTTAGAAAACACAAAGTCAAGACTATTTTTATCGCCAAAATTTCGCACGGCATCGGCTGGATGGTTCACATTTTTGCCGGTGTGGCCAAAGTCAACTATTTTGAGTTTATTGTTTTAAACATAATCGGAGCTCTTCCAAAAACATTTGTTCTTATGCTTCTGGGCTACTATCTTGGCAACTCTTATCAAAAAATTGACGGATATTTAGGTTACATTAGTTTGACGGTCATTTGTCTGGTACTATTGTTTGTTATCTATAAAATTCTTAACAAGTATGTCAAAAATTATTGGAAAAGGAATGAAATCCAGGAGTGATTTGTGGATAAGGGAGGGGTTCCAGGTCTTTTTCTGATATAATTTAACCATGCCAACCGACGCACCATATTCTCTTTTTGACGGAAGTCTTTTCTCTCTGCCGACCATTTCGTTGTCCTTTTTTATCAACCCAACAGCCCTTTTTGTTATTTTGCTTTTGTTTTTTATATTTTATCTGATTCTGTCAATCATTCTTATGTACCATTGGTCAGCTTACGGCATGAGAAGCCCCGGTATTTTGGTAGGTGAGACATTGTTTATTTCAGTTTCGCTTGTCTTATTTATGATTTCCAGTTTGGCAATATTTTATTTTTAGAATCCAACTCAAAAATAATGACTAATACAAATAACAAAATTTCGAGGCAAAAAAAGAGGATGAGGAGGGAGGCGTATGTGACATACGAACGACTGACGAAACTCCTTTTTTGGCCGGAATTTTGTTATTTGGATAGTCACATGATTTGTGCTATTTTATAAATGTTATTTTTGAGGTGGATTCTATCTATGACACACAAAGCCTTAAATTTGGATTCCGACGAGCACGTCATTATGGAAGTTAGAAAACATTGGATTGTTTTCTTTGTCCACGCTTTAGGTCTTCTTCTCGCCGCTTTTTTGCCGTTTGTACTGTTTGTCCTTATAGAATTTTTTATGCCACAACTTCTCTCCAGCATATCCATACCTGGCAACTCATCTGCCTTGTTTTTATTTATCTATACTTTATGGCTATTAGTTCTCTGGGTTTCATTTTTTGTCGATTGGACGAAGTATTACTTGGATGTTTGGTATGTTACGGAAAAACGCATTATCGCCATTGATCAAAGACATATTTTCAACAGAGGAGTTTCCAACCTGCGCTTTGATAAAATCCAGGATGTGACCATAGATGTGAAGGGTTTTTTCGCCACCCTGCTCAATTTCGGCAATGTTCGGGTTCAGACGGCCAGCGAAGATAATTACGATTTTTTTATGAATACAGTTAGAAATCCGGAAAGAGTCCGTCGGGTTATATTCAGCCAGCACAACATAAATAGCAGAGTTTGAGCCAAAAGTAATACACAGGCAGGTAGTGCTTTTTTATATACAGGTATTATAATTAATATGAAGGTTTATCATTAATGTTTATAATATTTTATGAAATCATTACACACAATCACCTTTATCCTCCTCATAATAGGAGGCCTTAACTGGGGCTTAGATGCTCTAGGCTATAATGTTGTTGATATGCTCGGTAGCCAAATAGCCGTAATAGTATATCTCCTAGTTGGGCTAGCGGCATTATATGAAGTGTTTACGCACAAAAATAGGTGCAAAAATTGTATGTCCGGCGGTCAACAAATATAATTTAAGTCTTGATTTTAATCAAAAATATTGACTAGGTATTGGTTTATATCGCGTTGGTCCAAAGCATAAAAGTAAGTGCTTTGGTCGTGAATTTTTGTGGCTAAAACCACCCCGACGAATCTCCAATGCCACGATTCAAATATATAATACTTGTTTTCCTTTGGATAGGATATGACAAACCCATATTTATAAGCGTTACCTAAAAGCCAAGTGTAAGCTTCGGTTTTGTCAAAACCGCTAAGGGTCGCACCAATTTTGGAAGTGGTGAAATCCAGAGTTGTTCCCAGTTGGTGTTCAGAATAGCCTTGATCAGCCGAAAATTTGTTGGCCGTTCCCGCGCCATAAGTCACTTTGTTGGCGGATTTAATTCCAGCCTGATCGCCAAACGACCTGTAAGCCGAAGCTATTTGTATCGTCACTCCTTCATTTTGGGCATTATCCAAAAGAGTTTTAAGGTAAGGCCAAACTTTTTCATGCATCAGTAAACTTCTGCTTTGTTCAAGAAGATAGGATTTGTCAATGACTACCAATCTTTCCGGGATATAATTTTCATTCAAAAAATAAATCTTTGAATATTTCTTTAAAAGCTCGGTATCTGTCTTGCTTAGTTTTTCCAAAACGCTGACCGTGCCGATTATACCCTGGATTTGGTCTTGGAAAGAAAGGTTAATTTGCTTCTCGTCTTGCAGGGCGTTTTCCAATAAAGTTTTTTCAACCCTTGTTTTATTTAAATTTGTCTGTGTTTGGCTTGCAAAACTTTCCAATCCAGTAAGCTCGTTTTTCAAGGCCATATTCTCGTCTCTCAACAACCAAAAGACATATCCATCAAAACTAAAAGAAGTCAGAATGAAGGTAATAGATGCGATTTTGACGGCCATTTTCGTGGCTTCTTTTTTGTACAAAGGGTTAGTCATCGAGCCATTATATCATCTTTGTATCTATGGCATGATGATGGGCGGTATACATTATTTTACCCTTGCCAATCACAAATATTTGAGGAGATTCATGTTTGATACCAAACCACTCGGCTATTTTATTCGATAAAACCCTTTCAGTTTGGACAGTGACAAGATAAACGGGTGATGACAAAATTTTGTCCGCTATTTTTTTCTCCAGTTTTTCTTTCAGGCGCGCACTGCTTCCGCATTTGCTTGAATATTTGAAAATAACCACTGGCTGTTTTTCCGACTCTTCAAGAATTTCCGATAAGTGGGTTGTTGTTCTAAAGGTGGACATAAGTAAAGTGCATTAGAAACTGTATTTTTCTATTATATCTCTAAATAGGGGAGTTTTTTTGTCAATTTCATTTTCCAAATCCAAAGATTGAGATTCCAAAACTTTTATTTCCGCTTTATTTTCAAATTTTACGCTGGTAGTGCTATAAGAAGATTCTGCGGTTGTGTTATTTTGGATACTTGCACCCGTCCGATCTTCCTGTTTTTCCTTTTTAGTATTTTCTGATTCTGATTTTGTTCTATCCAAAATTTTACCAACTATTTTTTTGTGT
>MHWN01000024.1:4168-5503 GCA_001825395.1 Candidatus Zambryskibacteria bacterium RIFCSPLOWO2_02_FULL_39_26 | reverse complement strand
ACCAAAACTTTTATGTTTTTTTGAACACTTTTTTCTTTAGGCAGAAAAATATCAACATACATTCTCCTATCGTCCGGAATGACGTAAATTTTGCCGTCATGTTTGTCTATTGTCCCAACAAACTCATCTTTGGCCCGTTTTATTATTTTTTCCACCTTTCCCTGAGGGCGATTCTTTATTTTTTTACCTAAAAGAGAAATAAGCACAATATCTCCATTGAAAGCCCGGTTGACATTTTTAGGTTGTATCTCAATGCTTACTTTGCTAGCTCCGCGCTTTTCACCGATGTCAAAAAAACCAACACCCTTAGTGTTGATGGCGATGGGACCTTCAAGAGTTTTTTCGGCCTTGTGCTTGGTCATAACGAGCATTCTAGCAAAATTGATTTAAATTGACCATTTTTAAGAATTCTGCTAGAGTAAGTGCCATGTTAAAAATACGATTGCAAAGAGTTGGACGAAAGCACGAACCGTCATTTAGGCTGGTTTTAACCGACTCAAAAAATTCCACTAAAAGTGGAAAATATTTGGAAGTCTTGGGAAACTATGACGCCAGGCGTGGAGAAAAGGCTGAATTCAAAGCTGACAAGATTTTATATTGGATGTCTAAGGGAGCGCAGGCTTCCCCGACAGTTCACAATCTTTTGATAAGTAAAAAAATTATTGAAGGCAAGAAAGTGAACGTCTTGCCAAAAAAGAGACCTATCCTAAAAGAAGTTCCGACTACGGAACCCACCCCTGCTCCTGAATCCACTCCTGCTCAGGTTTCCACTCCAATCGAAACAGAAGCTGAGCAAACATCCACCCTTACAGCAGAGGAGCCGGTTGCTTAAGTTTTTTTAAATGATATAATGCAATGGAGTTACAATTATCCGATAACGATTGAAATCATTATGGAAAAAGACGTACAGTTTTTAGAATTTGTGGTGAAGGCGCTAGTAGAGAAACCGGAAGATGTGAAGATTACAAGAACAGTTGACGAAATGGGAGTATTGATGAGTTTAGATGTTAACAAAGACGACATGGGCAAAATAATTGGTCGAGAAGGTAACACGGCCAAAGCCATCCGGACTCTTCTTCGAGTGGTCGGTATGAAAAACAATGCCCGAGTTAATCTCAAAATTAACGAACCGGTCGGCGGGATGAACGAGGCAAAAACTTCCGCCACCAAATCTCTGGACGAAGCAATGTCAGACCTCAAACTATAATTTCAATAAATTTCTAAAACAAAAAGCTCCCAAACGGGAGTTTTTTGTTTTATTGCTCATAAAAAATATTTATGGTATAATATAAACGGAGGGTTTTTATGATGGATTTGGTACGAAAAGCTACGATG
>MHWN01000024.1:0-4158 GCA_001825395.1 Candidatus Zambryskibacteria bacterium RIFCSPLOWO2_02_FULL_39_26 | reverse complement strand
AAAAGCTACGATGGTCCTGGCTGCTGTTTTGGTTGTTTTCGTAGTTTTGGTTGTTTTTGTCGGGGATGAAACACCAAACAACAAAACACTCATTTTAATTGGTGCAATCGGAGGGATAATTCTCTCTCTTTTTGTCCTGATTGGCTTTGCTCTTCAAAGCGAGTACAGTCTAGAATTGAAAAAGGAGACGGAGGTAGAAGAAAGAAAGTCTCCTGTGATCAGAGCTGTTCCAAGCCCTAACGATGATCAGCAACCAGCGTAGATTTCAGAAAGGTGGGTGAAGAACACCCACCTTTTCTCATATCAAAATTTGTGGTATAAATACGCGATGCGATTTCACGTTGTAACTTTGTTTCCGGATGCTTTCAGCTCGTATCTAAACGAGTCTATTATTGCTAGGGCGATAAAGGATAAAAAAATTAAAGTGAAGTTTTACAATCCTCGAGATTTTACAAAAGATAAATGGCGAAGAATTGACCAGAAACCATACAGCGGAGGCCCCGGAATGGTTATCCAAGCAGAGCCAGTTATCAAAGCTATTAACAAAGCACTTGGAAACGGAGTGTCCAAGTTAAGGAGAAAGGCAAAAATCAAGATTATTTGGCTTAGTCCCGGTGGAAAACAGTTTGATACAAAATACGCAAAAAATATTGCAAAAAAATACACAGACATAATTCTCGTATGCGGAAGATACGAGGGGATAGATGCGCGAGTTAAAAAAGTTTTTTCTGCCAGCTGGCGGATGGAAGAAATTTCCGTTGGACCATTCGTCCTGACCGGTGGGGAATTACCGGCCATGATTTTGATTGACTGCATCTCCAGACAAGTGGAATGTGTTCTTGGCAACCCCGATTCTCTTGAAGAGTCTCGTGTCTCAAGTCATGATGTCTATACTCGCCCAGAAATTTTTACATACAAAGGGAAAAAATACCGTGTGCCAAAAGTTCTCCTATCCGGACACCATAAAAATATTGAAAGTTGGAAGAAATCAAAAAAATAAAATTTCTATTTTATCTTTTATGCTGTTACAATAGCTTCTATGACTCAAAGTGAAGCTCTGGATATTTTAAAAATGGGTAAAAATGTTTTTCTAACTGGGCCGGCTGGGAGTGGGAAAACTTTTGTCTTAAATTCCTACATTCAATATTTAAAATCTCACGCGGTAAATGTGGCTGTTACGGCTTCAACTGGTATCGCCGCAACTCACCTGGGTGGACAAACCATCCACTCGTGGTCGGGACTTGGAGTTAAAGATACTTTGACTGATTATGACATTGAGGAGCTTATGCAACGGCAATATTTATACAAAAGATTTGAAAGAACGAAAGTTTTGATTATTGATGAGATTTCCATGCTCCATCATTTTCGATTGGATCTCATAGAATGGATTTGTCGGCAAATGAAGCGAAACGAAAAACCTTTTGGTGGGATGCAGATTGTCTTGTCTGGAGATTTTTTTCAACTACCGCCAGTTACGCGTGGCGATGTTTTAGAATCGGAGTTTGCCTACAAAGCGGAAAGTTGGTTGGCATCCAAATTCACAGTCTGCCATTTATCAGAACAACATCGCCAAAAAGATAACACCTACCTTTCTATACTCAACCAGATTCGTCAAAACAAAGTTTCAGAAAAAACTTTAGAGCTTTTGAAGACTCGTTTGAATAAAGATCCGGAATCACGAGGAGAATCAACTCGGCTTTACACGCACAATATAGATGTTGATGTCGTGAATAAGCGTTATTTGGATTTACTAAAGACTCAAACAAAAAATTATCACATGACTTCCAAAGGTTCTCACGGTCTTTCTATCTCGCTTAAAAAAAGTTGTCTCTCTCCGGAAAGCTTAGAACTGAAAATCGGAGCCAGAGTAATGTTTACCAAAAATCATCCCGAAGGAGCTTATGTGAACGGCACACTCGGCATTGTCAAAGAGTTCAATCAGTACGGCGACCCGGTTGTTCTGACAAATACCGGAATGAGCTTTTCGGTTTTACCGCAGTCGTGGAAAATTGAGGAAGAGGGAAAAGTCAAAGCCGAGATAAGTCAGTTACCACTCCGCTTAGCTTGGGCTATCACGGTTCACAAAAGTCAGGGAATGTCACTGGATTCCATGGAAGTGGATTTGTCCAAGTCATTTGTGAGGGGAATGGGCTACGTGGCGCTTTCTCGTGTGCGCTCGCTTGGGGGGATGAAGCTTTTAGGCTTTAACGAAATGTCGCTTTTGATTGACCAGGAAGTTTTAGAAAAGGATAAAGAATTCCAAAAATTATCTGAATTACACAGGGGAACCCTGTGTAATATGTCTAGGGAAGAGATAGTTAGGGCACAAAAAGAATGGCTCCGAAAAATTGAACCGGATGAGAAAGTCAAAATTAAGCGAAAGGCTAAATCAAATTTTTCAAATTTAATCGCTCGATCCACCAAATGTGGATTTAGGGAAAAAATTCTTAATAAATCAACTCACGAAATTACTCGTGAAATGCTAGAAAATAAAATTCCGCTTGATAATATTGCTCGAAATAGAGGAGTGAAACAAGAAACGATTATTTCTCACATCGAAGATTTGATTTTAAAAGGGAATTGTCCGGATATTTCCTATTTGAAACGAGAATTAAAAAGAAGCGAGTTTGATGATATCATTTCTGCTTTTCAAAAAGCCGGCACCACTACACTTTCACCGGTTTATAACCTACTTTTGAGACAAAAAAAGAATCCAACCTACCTAAAACTTCGTTTAACTAGACTATTTTTATAGTTGTTCGTCATAAGCAAGGGTCTTTTTTATTTTATATATTAAAATTTATTAGACACTCGGTGTCTAATAAATTTGATTTTTGGAAATATTGCGTTATAGTATTCGAGGAGGTTAGCAGTGACACAAGTTCCACCGGAAAGACGAGTTACACCCATCTTGGTTTGGCAAACGTCGGTGACGGATTATTTCAGTATCATCGAAGAGTTCGGCAGAGCCGGGCTTCGAGCTGGTCCTGATTTCATGATCTCCGATCATGTTGCACACCTTGAGTCGGACATCTGTCCGGATGAGGAGCAACTTCTCGTTGTCAGTCCGCCACACGGCAATTTCGGTGAAGCGGACAGAATTGCTCGCGAGATGAGGGTTAAGTACCCGCGTCTCGTCGTTGCCAGCATGCAGTTTTGCAATACTGTCGAACCGAGGGACCCCTACCATTTGAACATTAATCGTGGTCGGGGCAAGACCTTTTTTGATGACCTGGTACAGGAAGTCAAGCACTTCCTCCAGGTTCACCGGGTGGTGGCGGCACAACTGCTCTAGCGGATGGCAACGCGCGACCGTCAAGCACTTTCTCGGAAAGTGCTTGACGGTTTTTCTATTTGACGGTTCTTTTCTTTCTGGTACGATTGGAATAAATATAAATTATATTGGCACAATGAAATTAAATCAATTTTTTATTTCACTTTTCTTTTTTATTATTTTCTTTGTAAATACACCAACTGTTCTGGCAGATGTTTCAAATACCATCAACACCGACATCCTATCAAATTCTTTAGGTTGTTCTGGTACACAGTCTGGTAATTTCCGAGGCTATCAATATTTAGGACAAGGTTTAAGTGGTAATCTGTCACAAGTGGATATTAAATTATTAACACCTCTGCCTACATATTATGGCAAGGCAGCAACCATGGCCATATACGAAAGTGACACCTATTTAGATAATTATAGTGACATTATTATTTCCAATCTTGTTTGGCAACAAAGTGTACCTAATTATGTTGGGATAAGTGGTTACGATGGAGTTGTTTCTTTTAATAACCCTAATCTGGGCGGCACTTATCAATTTTTACCGAATAAGAATTATTATTTAGTTCCTCTATTTTTCACTTTTGACGGTGGTGGGATCTGTCAAAGCTCCTATTTTTACGGGAGTTCTGATTCCAATTCTTTTCCAACCGGAGAATTTTACATCGATCTCTATGTAAAAGATATTTATTTTAATCTGAAAGGTTTGTCTTATTCCAGCACCACTCCTCCCGTCCTAGTCGGCAACTCAAATGTGCTGTTTATACCGGGTTTTGAAGGAAGTAGGTTATATAAACCAACATCTGTTGTGGGTAATGGCACAAATCAGCTCTGGGAGCCGAATAAAAATGCGGATGTTGATCTACTTCATTTTTTAG
>MHWN01000023.1 GCA_001825395.1 Candidatus Zambryskibacteria bacterium RIFCSPLOWO2_02_FULL_39_26 | reverse complement strand
TTCACACCTCTGAAACAGAATTCAATCTCTTCCAAAAATGAGTTCGCCTTTTGTCTGAAAAAAGTGGGATAATTGACGTTGTCGGGAATGTCAATGATGCAGTCAGTTCTCCACAGTCTGGAATGGAAGAAAGTCGTCGGAACTATCCTCTTGCCATCGAAATACAACTTAGTCAGCCCACTGGCTGAATAAAGTTGTATTTTGGACAAATCTTTGGGGTCAAGTGGGTTAACGAACAGAAATCTTTTCCCAGATACACCTAAGACTCGCCTCAGCAACTCTATTTGAGTGTCGTTCGTGTACAACGAACTTGCGAATACAACTACCACAAATCCTCCTTATAAAAGAGGCGGGTTTTTGACCCGCCCCTCGGGCTCTGTCACCCGCAGTGATGACTCGTCGGCCGCAGAATCGGCGTACTCAGGCGAACCTTCAGAACGTCGATTGTTGTCTCACGAACGGTCTTCTGGGGCTTCATGACTGTAATCCTTTCTAGATATGAGGAAGCATATCTACTCTACATCAATATTACTGCCTTCACTATATATTTGTCAATATTTCAATTGTGTTCTTGTTTCGTATGTTGATATTAATGACCCCCCGCCTCCGTCTCGTTTCGACTGGGGTATCCTTTGCCAGTAATCTATAAAACTTTTAGGTATTTTTTCAGAATATTCATTTTTCATTTATTACCTTTATTATACAACAAATCTATTGACAGAAAAAGTGGTGGGTGTAGCATTATATTCAGAAAGGAGAATCCTATGTCATATTCAATGACTGACCTTGACCCAGGACCGACTGATCCAGGCCCAGAACCTGATCCTGGCCCAGCAAAGACTGTAGAGTAGCCTGGTGGACACCAGCCATGCTGCATACAAAAAGTGAGAAACCTAACAAGGTTCTCACTTTTTTAATTCAATATTACCAATTTATATTTACTGATTCTTCTTTTGTTCTCCCACACAACGCAAGCTGCCATTTATCTGACACAAAAAATTTGTCTATAATTCTTCTAATATCTTCCGTTGTAGTTTCTTCTGTATTCTTCACAAACGTATTTATATTATATTTTCCATCAACAAAAACTTCAGCCACAGCATGAAAATCTACCCAGTCATTCGAAGTTTGCATATTTCTTTTCAGTGATTTTATAGATTTATTTTTTACAAAATTTAATTCCGAGTCTTCAACACCATTTTTTTGTATTTTTTTAATTTCACTAATTATTTGATCTATAACTTCTTGAACTTTATTATCAGTTGTATCAGTTAAAATTCCCCATGAACTAAATTGTTGGCCACCAAACCTACTAAAACCAACACTATACACAAGTCCTTTTTCATATCTAAGTTTTTTTGTTAATCGTGATGCTCTGCCTCCCGCAAGAATTTGGCCTAATAAATTAAGATGTAATGACTCTTTTGTATATGCCTGTGGGGCCGGAATTCCAAAATAAATATGAGTCTGTGGGGCATCAAAAAAAGTGGTGAGAATTTTTGTTTCACTTGAGATCAAAAACGTGTCATCTTTTTGAGGAAAATCATTTCCTTCTAAAAAGGATATATTATTTAAATAGTCAATTAATTCGTTAATTAAAATATCTCCAGAAGTAACGAATGTAATTCTTGATTTATCAAATAATTTCTTATATTCCAAAATTACATTATCATAATTTAATTTCAAAATAGTACTCTCATTACCCAAAACTTCATGCTCAAATGGTGTGTCCTTAAAAAATAATTTTCTGACTGTATTAAACAGTACCTTAAGTGGATTAGAATTGTTTTTCTGTATCTCTTTTATAATAACTTGTTTTTCATTTTCAAAAATTTTTTTATCCATCAGAGGTCCACTTAAAATTGAGTCAAATATATCAATCACGCGTGAATAATCTGATTTATCTGAAATCTCAACATTTACCCTCATATACTCTTGCCATGTAGCAGCATCATAACTTCCACCAACTGACTCAATATGCTCAGAAAGCAAGTCTTTTGTAGGAAATTCTTGTGAACCATTTACTATCATATGTTCTAAAAAATGTGCAACACCCAGCATAGAATCTGGGTCATTTTTTGAACCTGATTTAAGTAAAGCCGTGGTAGTTATGGGTGCGCCAGGACGATGATATAAAACTACACGAATGCCATTTTTAAGCTTTCCTTCTGATCTTGTAATATTAAAATCATCAAATATATTCATATATAATGTAATTATACATAATTTACTAAATATTATAAAGGGTCGCATAAGGAAACCTATGCGACCCTTTAGGGTTTGAGTCAGGGACTCGATTCGGAACCCATATCGTCGAACTCCGGCACTTCCTCGTCCGGGATGTTCTCGCCGTTCATGGTCCATCACCACCTTTCCAGATTTAATGATACCCTTCTAGATAAGTTTTGTCAAATTTAAAACTATAACTCCCTCTCTACCCTACCTAAAACTCTTTGGAAGAGAATTCAGAAAAGGAACAAAAAAACATTAAATGAGCGACGTATTGGACCATTTATTTCTAGCTCTAATGCTGGGTCATTATCAATAAAACTTTTGGCTATTTTTTCAGAATTTTCATTTTTCATTTATAATTTAATTATACAACAAATTCGTTAGGAAACTTAATTTTTCTTCGTTGGCAAAATAACTTCAGTAAAAATCCACTCAGGATTAAATATTTGTTTAGTGAATTTAACCACATCGTCATAAGTCACTTTTTCTGCCGATTTTAGATCTTCAGTTTTCGAATGTGGAAGAATTTTTCGCAACGTGCGGACATCAAACTTCATTCTTACACCTCCAATCCCTTTGTAATGAGCGAGACCAGCTCACTTGTGTGAGTGTTCGCAATATCATGTCCACCGTTGGGTATGACATGTAGTGTATGTTGCACTCTGGATTTGGAAATAGCTTCCTTCACCAGTTCGACAGGTGTTGCACTGTCTGTCTTACCATAAATAAGCGTGACAGGAGTAAGCATCTCAAGAAGATCTTCTCGCAAATCCACCACGACGATATTGCGATACGTTTCGCGCATCACTTTCGTCGCTTTAGAATAGTATGGATTTTTGTGAAGTCTGGTAAGATAGAAATCCCGAAGCAAGGAAATGAGTGAGCTCGGAAGAACTGCTTTGAGCATCTTCTGAATACCCCTCAAATCTTTTTTCTCATATCGTCGGATGATCGCCGGCGAGACTAGAAATGCCTTGGTCTTTGTGTCTCCTGTTACTTTCTTCCAGCGAAGCATAATTGCTCCACCAAAAGAGTAACCGAGAATGTAATCTGGTTTTTCGCTTCGAACAATCCCGTCAATGTACTGGACATAATCGTCGATTGTCCAAGGAATTTGTGGATCCTTTTGACCACCAAATCCTGGCAAATTCACGCACACGATTTGGAAGTACTTCGAAAGTGCCTCCTTGAAATGCGACCTGTTTTCCCATGCATCCACACAACCAGTAGATGTGTAGTTCATGTAATTCCAGCCATGTATGAGTAGTATCTTGGGTTTTTCCATAGTCTTGTTTCAAACAACCTCCAACCTTATACAATCATAAAAATCTAACTTTGTAAATAGACGTAATATTAACTAATAAATTTATTTTGTTAATACTCTCCCTATTCTATCCAAAACTTTTTGGCCGGACGCGCGGAAGTCTTCTACGGTTGGATTGGATGCGGTAATTAATTCTTCTTTTTTCATAACTGGAAGAATTGTGATAACTACTTTTCTTTTTCGTGTAAAATATTGCCAAAAAGTAATTTTATAAAAAGTATTTATTGCGACAGGCACAACAGAAACTCCTGTTGTATGGACCATGTAACCCAAACCACCTCTTGCAGGACTCAATTCCCCGTCCAGAGTTCTTTTACCTTCTGGGAAAATAAAAAGCGAGTTACCGTTACCTAAAAGCCTCATATGGTCTTCCAATGAAATTGCATAATTTTTATGCCCCGAATAAACACAGTATCCACCGAGCAAGTTAAAAAATATTCCACCGTAAATGTAGTTTCTCCAACCAAATGTTTTGAAAACTTCACTAGTAGCGGCAACATAGTATATTGGGAAAAATGAGGAAAAAAATGGAAAAAGTAGAGGCATGGCAGTAACATCCAATTCGCTGGTGTGGTTACCAGCAAAAATAATTGGCTTTTTCAGCCCCTTTAGATTTTCTTGTCCGCGGAATTCAATCCTAACAAATAATTTATGGAAAATATAAAATACAATGTAACCAATTTTTTGCAGAATAATCGGCGAGAGATAGTGATATCTTTTCATATTATCTCATAATAATATCATAAAAGCAAGAAAAATCAAATGATTCATAATATTAGATGTTATCTATACATACACTTAACATATGCTATAGCGTATGTTAAGTAAGTGTTGAGCAAGGACTCCCCTTGCTCAACCTGTGAGCGTTATTCGTAACGCAAGGCTTCAATAGGGTCCATCTTGGATGCAGTGCGAGCCGGAAATACTCCAAAAAAAATACCAATCGCGCCGGAAACTCCAAAAGCCAAAACCATGGCGTAAATTGGGACTGTAAATGTCCACGCTAAATTAGCATTTGCGGCAATAAACGAAACTATAAAACCAAGAAGTGAACCGAACAGTATCCCGATTATTCCACCAAAAATAGTTACCAAAACAGCTTCAAACAAAAATTCCTTCAAAATATCCGACTCCTTGGCTCCGATGGCTTTTTTCAGACCGATTTCGGCTGTGCGTTCCGTCACTACCACATACATTATGTTCATTATTCCAACACCGCCGACAATGAGCGAGATGGTGGCAATGGCGATAAGTAAATAAGTTATTCCGCTAAAAATCGTATTGAAAGTCTCTAAAGCTTGGGCTTGAGTCTGCACAGTAAAATCATCTTTGTCAGAATTGGTGATGGAGTGATTGCGACGCATTAAAATTTTTATCTGTTCCGCCGTGCTGTCCACAGCGCTAATATCTTTCAGAGCCACAATGCCAACCGAGATGTAATCAATGCCAAGTAATTTTTTTTGGACTGTAGCAAGCGGGATAAAAAGCAAATCGTCGTTGCCGGACAATGCTCCTTGGGCTTCATAAACTCCGATCACTTGAAAATTCATAGTGCCAATACGTAAAAGTTTGCCGGTTGGTTCATCCTGCCCGAATAAATCCCCTGCCACCTTGTTTCCCAAAATAACCACTTGGGCACTGCTATTATCTTCGCTTTGGGTATAAAATCTGCCGGAAATAAGTTTACTTTTATCAATTTGGAATCTTTCAGCCGATGCGCCGTAATAAATTACTGTTTTTTTGCTGGCCCGATAACTGGCATTGGCTTGCCCGGTGACAATGCCATAAGCCCCGACGACATTTTGCAGTCTTTTGATATCATCTAAATCTTTTTGTTTAAAACTGGAAATGACCACCCCCGAGAAAGCCGCTTCAGGACCGATGGAGTTTGCGTTGCGATTTTTAGTTGTTGGAGGAATACGGGTTTGGATAAAAAGGGTATTGCTTCCAAGTGTGGCTACTTGAGAATCAATAAGAGAGCGAAATCCCGCTCCGGCAGAAAGAACCAAAACGACAGTGGCAATACCAATAACAATACCGAGCATGGTTAAAATTGTCCGACCTTTATTGGCAAAGAGAGCTTTGAAAGATTGTCTTAAAATTTTTGACATAATTTTTAATTATCCTAGACTTGTCAACCTGGCAGGTTGACAAGTCGGTTGACAAGTTTATTCGTAACGCAGTGCGTCGATTGGGTTAAGTCGACTAGCTTTAAACGACGGATACAGTCCGAAAATTATTCCGGTTAAAATTGAAACACCGATGGCAAGAGCAACGGACAAAGGCGAAATGACAAAATTCCAATCATAACCGATATATTGCATGAGCATAGCCATAAGATACGAAATAATTATTCCAGCAATGATTCCGATTATTCCACCGATGGATGTCAGTGTCCCAGCTTCCATTAAAAACTGTTTCATTATTTCTTTGTTTGTGGCGCCTACCGCTTTTCGTAAACCGATTTCTCGCGTTCTTTCGGCCACCGTCACAAGCATTATGTTGAGAATTCCTATTCCACCAACGATGAGAGCAATAACGGTCATTGAGGTAAGAAACAAACTTAGTGCATTTGTAATAGTCGTCAAAATCACCACAGCCGTTGCTTGATTGCGAACAGTAAAATCAATGTCGTCAATGTTTAAAATATGGTGTTGTTGTTTCAAAACACGAGTTATATCTTCTATGGTCCTCTCAATATTTGAACTTGAATCAACTTTCACACCAATCATTTGCAGATGGTGAATTCCAAGAAGTTGCCACTGGCCGATGGAGAGCGGCAGAAATACCTGGTCATCTTGGTCTTGGAAAAATGCGCTGCCTCTCGGACTAATCACCCCGGTAACGCGTAACGGCACACCGAGACTGACATTTTTTGAGTTAGAATTTGCCGAACTTTTAACTTTTATGACTTGGCCTACGGGGTTTACTCCCGAATCCCGGAAAAGCAAATCAGCAACTGTTGAGCCGAGCACTACAACGTTTGCTCCGCTATCAATACTGGCCTTATCCATAAATTGTCCTTCTCTCATTGTAAACTCAACCCCGTCTTCATAACCGGAATCTGTGCCGAGGAAATTGGTATCAATGGTTTTGTTCTGCCAGGTGACAGTTACCGTTCCTCTAACTATGGCGTTAATAGCAATGGCGTGAGGAACTTGGGAAGGATTACGCAGAGCTTCCGCGTCGGAATTTACAAGACTGGTTATAACTACACCGAAGGCTTGGGCTGGAGGGCCGCTGGTGTCGCTTTTGCCCGGCTGAACACTCAAAAGATTTGTGCCGAGTTTGTTGACTTGTCCCAAAACCAAACTTTGAGCTCCGGCGCCTAAAGAAATTATAATTATCACTCCGGCAACACCGATAACAATTCCAAGCATGGTCAGAAAAGAGCGACCTTTTCGGGCGAGCAGATTTTTAATAGTCATGCGTATTGTGGATATAAAATTCATATAAAAGTTCTTAAAGTCCTTAAAGTGCGGTTTAACACTTTTTCATCTCCAACAATCTTGCCGTCTTTGATACGAATAATTCTTTTAGCGTGATTGGCTATATCCATTTCGTGAGTAACTAAAATTATGGAGCAACCTTTGTCATTTAATTCCTGTAAAATAGCCAGGACGGTGTTGCCAGATTTTGAGTCCAAATTCCCGGTCGGTTCATCGGCAAAAATAATGGCTGGATCGCAAACAAGGGCTCTGGCAATGGCCACACGTTGTTTTTCCCCTCCAGAAATCTGGTTAGTGTAAAAATCGGCGCGATGTGAAAGTCCGACATCGGCAATAGTCTTTTGGGCCAGCTCATTATGATTTTTTTTACTGCTGTAAAACAGTGGCAATTTGACATTATCTAAAACAGTAGTTCTCGGTAAAAGATTGAATGATTGGAAAACGAAGCCGACTTTTTCATTTCGAAGCTCTGCTAAATAATTTTTGCTGAAATTTTTTGTATCTCTTCCTTCAAACTCATACAGTCCTGAAGTCGGCCTGTCCAGAAAACTCAAAATATGCATGAACGTTGACTTGCCCGAACCGGACGGACCCATGATAGCCACAAACTCCCCTTTCTCCATAGTAAAATTCATTCCAAACAAAACAGGAGTGGAGACATCGTCATTTAGATATTCTTTTTTGAGATTTTGAACACGAATTAAGGGCATTTTACTTTATATATGTCACAATCTCTTCTCCAGCGGTTAAACCGCTGATTATCTCCACCAGGCCGCCATCAGCTTCGAGATTTGTGGAAACTTCCACCTCATGGTAAGTTTTCTCTTTTGGATCATCTATCACTCGGACAAATTTTTTGCCGTTTTTGTTTATGACCGCGGAAGTCGGGACGATGAGCACCTCTTTTTTCTCCGTCACGAGAACGGTCATATTGGCGGTCATGCCTGGTTTTATAAGAGTAATATTTTCCAAACTTCCTGTAACTTTGTAATTTATAACTCCGGACACCACTGTTGATGCCGGATTAACTGTCAGAACTTTGCCTTGAAAATGTTTGTCGGGGCCGAGGGCGTCAAATGTATTGTCAATGGTCTGGCCGATAACTATCGAGGCGATGTCTGCTTCACTAACCTGCGCCTCCGTATGCAATTCAGCCACATTTAAAAGTTTCAAAACTTCCGCCCCGGCCGTAGCTAATTCTCCGAGCTTTATGTTTACTTCCGTGATAGTGCCGGAGATTGGAGCGTAAATGACTGTATTATTCAAAATTGTTTCCGCGGTATGGACCTGGCCTTGAGCCGATAGGACTTGAGCCAAGGCTATGCTTATATCCTCGGGCCTGGCCGGAGCTTTTTTTAAGGCCATCGATGCTTCGGCTGAAACGAGATTGGCTTCTGCGCTTTTCTTTGCTTGTTTGAGATTTGTTATTGAGGCTTTGGCTGTATCAACGGTAGATTTTGCCGTAGCCACGCCAGAAGCGTAAGTGGTCACAGTTGTCTGACTTCCCCCGCTTGTAATTTGAGTGTAAGCCGTAAGAATCAAAAGGAGATTGGTTAGGTAATTACTTATAGTTGAAAGATTTTGAATTGAAGAATCAGTTATTGCCTCAATATTGCTTTCATTTAAAGTTAATACATCGCTTTGCCAAGTTTTCAAAATATTATTGATTTCCGTCCGATTGCTATTTATATCGCTTATCGCCTGCGAGTTTGTTTGAATTGTTCCTATTATACTGAATTGCGGCAATGTCTGCGGGTTGGAAAATAAAATATTTGTGTATGAGAGGATTGCGGTATTTGCATTATTGTAAGCATCGGGCAATTCATTTTCCAAATCCTGTTTGGCATTTTCTAAACTGGTGGAGTAATAATTGACGCTGGCCTGGGTCACAGCAATATCTTCAAAGGTGGCGCCAGCTAAAATTTTTTGGTAGTTGGCTTCGGCTTGGGCCAAGGCCCCTTTGGCACTTTCAAGACTGGCTAGCGCTCCCCCCTTATCCAAAACTGCTAAAGTTTGGCCGGCTTTAACAATATCGCCTTCTTTGACATTAATCCTTCTGACAAATCCGCTGGTCTGAAAACTTAAAGCCAGATCAATAGAGCTCACCACTTGGCCCGTGGTCAGGACTGTTTTTTTTACATCCTGTCTGACAACTTTTGCAGTTTGAATTGAGTCATTGCTAGAGTTTCTCAAAAAGAAAAACCAGATACTAAACAAAACGATCAGCAAAATCACCGCCCAGATAATTTTCTTTTTGGTAAAGAATTTTTTCAGACGCACCAAAACTGTAGAATAATGCATAAAGTTATTGTAACATATTTAACAAAAAAGAATTGAGGAATTGCTTTTAAACTACGTGAACTATTTTTTTTACAAAAGTTTTATTATCAAAATTAGTTTTTCTTTTTGTGCCAAATTTTATTTTTCCGGAAGTCAGAGCAAAGAGAGTATGGTCCTTACCCATTCCGACACCTCTTCCAGGCAAAACGTCAGTGCCTCTCTGCCGGATAATAACAGATCCAGCTTGAGTAATATCACCCTCGGTTATTTTAACCCCAAGGTATTTTGGATTAGAATCTCGGCCGTTTTTAGTTGTTCCCGCTGACTTTTTATGAGCCATAAATGTGTGTTATATTTAGCCGTATGAGTATAAAGGAAATATTGGAAAAAATCAACCCCTTTTATACCTTGATTCTACTTATAGTTGTGGCCGGTATTTTCTTTGGTCTTGGCCGTCTTTCAAAACTAGAAGAAACTAAAACGCCCATAAAAATTGAGTATGCTAATCGAGACCAAACTAGCGCAGTTATTACAGCCACTTCCCAAAATGAAGTCGAAAAAAAGGCAGTGGTAAAAGAAGTCATTCCAGCCGATGGACCGGTCATCGGTTCCAAAAGCGGCAAAAAATACTATTTTCCTTGGTGTGGAACAGTCAAGCGAATTCTGCCCCAAAATCAAGTTCATTTTGCCTCAATTGAAGAGGCAAAGAAAGCCAGTTTTACTCCCGGTGGAAACTGCAAAGGACTCTGGTAGCTTTCAATTATTCCGCTTCAATTTTTACTGTAAATTCTACACTCTTGCCCATCACTTCTACCAGCACTTTATGCTCCCCCACTTCTTTGATCGGTTTTACCAGTTTAATAAATTCCGGATTAATATTTAATCGAGAAATTTTCAAAATTTCTCCAGCCAGCATTTCTTTTGTAATTCCGGCAAACAGATAGCCTTTGTCATTGGCTTTTTCTTTCAAAGTAACGGTTAAATTTTTTAAGTTTTCTAGACTTTTAACCAGAAGTTTCTCCTCTATTTTTTTTTGAGTCAAATCGTTCCGTCTCATCTCTTCCACTTTTTTAATCGCATTTGGCGTTGCCACTTCTGCCAGCCCGCGTGGAATAAGCATATTCAAAGCAAAACCTTCGGCTACATTTTTAATATCGTATCTTTGCCCAACCTTTGGTACATCTTTAAGTAAAATTATTTTCATAGTTTTTAAATAGTACCATAGCCTCGGTTGTGGAGTCGAATGCTTGTTTTAGAGACTACGTAGTCAATTAGAAAACAACGACGAGTACGTCAGTCTGGACTGGAGACGCTGTTTGAGCGAAGCGAGTTTGTCGAGAAGACGAGTGCGAGGACTATTGTTTTCTTGATTGACGAGCTCAAGCAAAATCGTACCAACGATTTATGCGGTCTTTGAAACAAATATTCGATGAAGCCTATTTTGAAAGAATTTCCAATGCTTTCAATAATTGTGTATCATTGCCCTTTTTAAATTCCTCCTCATCCAACTTGACTATCACATCCGGAGTTAATCCGCCGTTGGAAATTGAAATACTGTTTGGGGTGAGCCATTGGGCAATGGTTATTTTCAAAGAGGTATCCGAGGTTATATCCACAAGTTCCTGAACAGAGCCTTTGCCAAATGACTGGGCGCCGACCAAAGTGGCTACCCCATGTTCGCGCAAAGCCCCGGCCAAAATCTCGGAGGCGCTGGCTGAACCGCCGTCAATTAAAATAACCATTTTTAAGTTTTCGTTGAAAATATTGTAACCCTTGCTTCTGAAAATCTGGGTGTCTGACTCCTTTTTAAAATCTTCCTTGACTATGATTTTACCGAGAGGCAGAAACCAACTGGCCATGTCCGTGGCCGCTTCCAAATACCCTCCTGGATTTCCTCTCAAATCAATCACCAGTTTGTATTTGCCCGATTCCACGAACTCTCTCAGGGCTTGGCGAAAAAGGTTGGGTGAAATGGCCGAAAAACTGTACAAACGGATTATAAATACATCACCCTTCGTTTCTGTATCAACCGTGGGAAGATTGATAACATCCCTTACGACATTCAGTTCAAATGGCTCCTTCACTCCCTCTCTAAATAAGGTCAATTTTACAGAGGTGCCCTTCGGGCCTCGAATAAGTTTTATGGCTTCCTCGGTATTCAAAGTGTTGGTCAGGGTTTCATTAATTTTCAATATCTTATCGCCTGGTTTTATCCCCGCTTTATAGGCCGGCGTGCCCTTGACCGGAGCAATAACGGTCAACATCTCGTCTTTTATCCCAACCTCCATTCCCACCCCCTCAATTTGACCTCTTATTTCTTCGTTAAAAGTTTTTGATTCAACCGGCGGGAAAAAAACTGTATAGGGGTCGCCTAACGAGTCCACCATTCCTTGGATGGCGCCGTAAACCCGTTTTTGATCATCAATCGCTTCGGTGGTGGTGCCAACTCCGACAAATTTTTCATTTATAACATTCCAGGCTTTCCAAAAAGAGGCAAAATCAACTTTTTCGGAGAGTTTTTCCGGATCGGTTTTGTTTTCTAGTATGACCACTCTTTCTTCCTCTTTCCCGCTGTTTTTTTCATAATAAACTCCGGAAAAAAAAGTTCCTCCCAAAACGAGGAGTGCTACTAAAACATATGCCCTATATTTAAAAAAGTTGTTCATTAATGTCTTAATTATTACATTCAGCTGTAATTTTGACAAATATATTGTTTGTAGAAAATTTTCACAACAAAAAACACCCACACATAGTGCGGGCGTGCAAACAAAAACTTGCTATAGTAAGAGTCTAAGGCTCTCATCGACACGATGAAGCCCTTGAAGACGGTCATCAAGGGGCCGACTCCCGGTGGTGCCGGTTACGTAGCATACCCCTAGTTCAACTCGAGGAGAGTCCTGCTACTACCTCGAACAAAAGACTTCCGTGGGATTTCAGTAGCATACCCCTAGTTCAACTCGAGGAGAGTCCTGCTACTGCCTTGTCTATCGCCAACTTACCCTCTAGTCGTAGCATACCCCTAGTTCAACTCGAGGAGAGTCCTGCTACAAGGTTATACAGAAGACGAAGATATAGCCGTCGTAGCATACCCCTAGTTCAACTCGAGGAGAGTCCTGCTACTAGAGCATTTGGGTTTTCTGGCCATCTTACGATGACCAGCTCACTTTGGTTGCTCAAGCCAAAGGGCCCTGCTACGGGGCATAAATTCGACACAATGCCGAACCCACAAGGAACCTGCAAAAATGAGAAAAACATCTAAAGTCGGCCCGAAGACCAACATCTTTTTCTCATCTCAAAATCAAGGTGCTTCTATATCTACCCTAGCATAAACAAAATTATGAGTCAAGAGCATCTATTTTCATGCCTTCTGGGTAACATTATCGGGTCAAAAACTTGTTTATGATTAATTGCCTTAATAAATTTTAGAATCTGTACTTCCATATAGTATTTGTACTTATGACACCTATTAAAATCTTTCAAATAAAACTCTTTGTCCAATCGTTTATTTATTTCATATAAAAAATGGGAAATTTGATTATCGATTTTTTCTGGTTTTTTCTTTTTTAACCTTAAAAAGGTTAAAACTTCTGCGTCTACAATATCGGAACGAAACATTTCAACCAAATCGTAAGCTAGAGGCTGACTATTAGAATTTCTAGCAATATGAAAGATGCCCAAATCCATAGGTATATTAT
>MHWN01000022.1:346-9424 GCA_001825395.1 Candidatus Zambryskibacteria bacterium RIFCSPLOWO2_02_FULL_39_26 | reverse complement strand
CCAGATCCAGCACTTCAAAACACTTTTGACCAAACCACGCTTCATCTTGTTCGGCATAAAAGCGCGTTCTTGCCGTAACGTCCCGAACAATGAGTAAGGTGGCAATGATATTTATTGCCATCATCAATATAGCTGTGACCGACAAAAAGTCAGAACCAGTCTCCTTGCTTGGAGTAACGAACTCCCAAACAATGAGAGCCCCGACAACCAGAAAAAGAGAAATGGCCCAACCAAGACCAGACCACCAAGTAACGATGTTGCGAATCACATTGATCCTTGCCGACCCCTTGAGATTTCCCATGGCACACCTCCAGAAACCGTTGTTTACGAGAACTTTCTAGCTGAACCCTACCACTATTTTGTATATAAGAAAAGGGCTCGGCGGATTCTTGCAAAATAGCCCTATTTCTGTATACTGTTTCGGTGCTTTATTAATCGCAATAAGTCTTAACCTTGCTTCGTCCCTAAATCAAAGCCTTGCTTTGATCGGGCGACCCTACTTTGCAAAGCAAAGTTGGGTTTAGCCGGATTTCAGTTTGAAGCAAACAACTTATTGCACGAAACTAATGTTAAAAGTATTAAAAGAAAAAGAGGAAGTAAAAAAGACGGTTTTGCAAGAAGCAGGTCAGGATGAGCAAGTTGAAACCAAAAAAGAAAGTTTCATGGAAAGTGTTTTGGCCACCAGTCCCAATCCCCCATCGGTAGACGACGTTATTGAAGGAAAAGTTATCGGCATTGAAAAAGCCCGAGTGTATGTTGATATTCCGCCATTTGGAACCGGTATTATTTTTGGACGTGAATACATAAACGCTCGCGATATTATAAAAAAAATAAATGTCGGCGACAGTGTGGCCGGAAAAGTCGTAAGTTTATCCAACAAAGACGGCTACATTGAAATTTCTCTCAAAGAAGCCCGCCAGGCTTTGATCTGGAACGAGGCCGAGGATGCCATCCGTGACAAAAAAATATTTGAGCTTACAGTTTCCGAAGCCAATAAAGGCGGACTGATACTGACATGGCAGGGCATTTCTGGATTTCTTCCGGCATCCCAGCTTAAAACCGAGCATTATCCTCGCGTTTCAGACGGCGACAAAGACAGAATTTTGGAGGAATTGAAAAAACTTGTCGGTCAGAAAATTTCCGTGGCAATAATCGGTGCTTTTCCAAAGGAAGGCAAGCTCATCTTCTCCGAGAAAAACCCCGAGCAGAAAAACAAAGACTACATTATCGGCAAATACGAAGTCGGGGAGGTGGTGACAGGCGAAGTGACGGGCATGGTTGATTTCGGCGTCTTCGTCAAATTGGAAGAAGGACTTGAAGGGCTTGTTCATATTTCTGAAATTGACTGGGCTCTGGTTGAAAACCCGAAACTCTTGTTCCATATCGGCGAAAAAGTTAAAGTAAAAGTGATTGAAATAAAAGAAGGTAAGATTTCCCTATCAATCAAAGCTTTGAAAGAGAATCCTTGGAGAGAAGCCGAGAAAAAATACAAAAAGGATGACATTGTGGATGGTGTGGTCATTAAGTTTAACAAACACGGCGCTCTGGCTTCGATCGAAGAAGGCATCGCCGGTTTGGTGCATATCTCCGAATTCGGCAGCGATGAGAAACTCCACGACAAACTTGAACTTGGCAAAAGTTACAAATTCAAAATCGGCATTTTTGATCCAAAAGAGAAGAAGATGACACTTTCATTCGTTGATCCAGATAAAAAGTAGAGTAATAAATTACAAAATAGCGGTGAGAACGACTGTGATAGCCATCTTTATTAATTAAAATTGGTCATGGCTTTTTCCAACCCATCCGATACGAATGTTTCCAGTGCCTTTTCTATTTTTTTAGACAATTTTTTGAGCTGAAGTATTTCTTCCGATTTGTACTTCCCAAGTATGATCTTGGTCACTGCTTCCTCTCCTTGCGGTTTCCGAATTTTACCTGTTCCTGTTGTCGGAGAAATTCCTACGCGGATGCGAGCGAATTTTTCAGTTTTAATTCCCTTGATCACTGATTCAAGGCCTTTGTGCCCACCCGAAGATTTATTGAAAGAAATTTTTGATGTGCCAAAAGGCAAATCCAAATCATCATAAATGACCATGAGCTTTTCCGCCGCTTTCTGACTGCCAATTATTTGTTTAAGACAATTGCCGGATTTGTTCATAAAAGTATTCGGCAAAATTAAAGTTACCGGGATTTTCCTTATTTTCACTTTGGCTACAAAAGCATTGAGTTTTTTGTCTTCCTTCCACTCCGCTCCGACTGATTTTCCAAACACAGCTAAAAGACTCCTACCCGTGTTATGCCGAGTATTTTCATATTCTTCTCCCGGATTCCCAAGCCCAACAAATATATATGCCATAGTACTTATTATAATATAATAAAATCTCTAATCTAACCAGCTCAAAAGTATTCTCATATTCTTGAGAATACGAGAATACTAAAATGTTTTCATAAACGATAGAAACTTTTCACCATAAGGAGACAGGTAATGTGCTACTTCTAAACCCTGGTATTTTTTATTTAATAAACCTGCCTGAACAAGTCGTCTGGTGTGTTCAGATGTTGTTTTTATATTAGTATTTAACATTTCAACCATATCCCCTAAATTTAACCCATTATGTTTTTTGACAATAATTAAAATTTCTATTCGACGATGATTTGCAGCTCCTTTGAAATACCTTTCAAGTTGTTTTGTGGTTTTCATATTATTAATAATACACCATTCTCATATTCTTGAGAATATTAGAATAGTTGTTCTGGGTAATGGGTTTTATGACCAAACGTAAGTTTTTTGGGAATAATAATGCAAAAACTCCTTTACAGGAGCTGTACACCTTTCGCATTTTGAGTACAAAACGCGAAAGGTCTTGCGAAGTCATAACATGACTTCTCACCCATTTAGGGAGTTTTGCTTGAGTAACAAACCTTAGAAGTTAAAAATCGGCGCCTAGAACTTCTTGCAAGTTCCCTCACATCGAGGCTCTCGGTAGACCCGTAAGCCACCATTGCTTTTTACCAGCTACCCTTTGTCTTTGGGACAAATCCACCGCACCCCAGTAGTAGAGCGAAGCTCGCTATGGGACAGGCAAGGCGGATGACTGGACTTTAATCACAACACTGTCTATAACACTTTCGTATCATAGAATGCCGACTCTCATTACTCATGTTGAATGATATCAGATCCGGCTTCATTTTCAAGACCTCTAGCAAGGACCGTCCTTGCTAGTTACAGTCCTTGCTAGTTACAAGTATCCAATTTTTGATATGTATTCGCGAGTATTCGCGAGAACGGTTCTTGCGAACTTCTTGCGAACTTTAATCCTCAATAACTACCCAAGTGTACTCACTTTTATGATTCTTATATAAATTACAAATTTCTAGGTCTATAGCATAGAGACCCAATTCATTACAACTTAGATTGGGATTATAGTCCACAGAATACTGTATGCTTTTCTTGAGATTTATTGAACTACCAGGTGGAAAATTGGAAGAAGTTGATTGTGAACTAAATGTGTAGGAACTTTTTAAGTCGTAAGGAATCTTTGCCTTAATATAATTGATTGGAACCGAAAAGTTTAATCCCTGGTTCACCTTTATACCTTGTATTTGGGGTCCTATGCCCATAACATGCAGACCCACCACTTCTCCTTTTCTACTTAACCAAGGTCCACCACTACTACCTGGCTGAGTGTTTGCATCTGTACCAAGAAAAGTATAGTTACTCCCTTTTTGTTTACTATTCAATATTCCTTTTGAAAGAACCATGCCGTCTAAACCGAGAGGGTATCCTAACACAATCATCTCATCACCAATCTGTAATGAATCGGAGTCTCCTAGGAGCATTGATGGAGCACCAACTTTTCCAATATTTACAACAGCTATATCATCATATTCATTTGACCAGACAACAACACCTTCGAATGACTCGTTGGTCATCAATCTAACTTTTACATTGTTAAACCCTTTTACAACATGGTTTGCTGTTAAAATATTTCCATTTTTATCGTAGATAAAACCACTGCCAGAACCTGCATCAGTTTCAATTTTTACAACAGACGAGTTAAATAGATTAGAAATTTGCTGGTCAGTGTATGTTTTAGATGTGTTTGATACAATAACTTCATCTTGAACCTTTCCACTCACAATATTACCGAATTCATCAACAACAGTTCCATTTTGTAAGGTGAAAGTTTTGGTTGTTGGTTTAGACGATTCTACTTTTACAATCGTACTAGATTGTATTTTAGGTTTTATCACTATCGGATTAATTTTCACTGTAGTCGTCGCGGTGCTTGTTGCTGTAGTTAATGGATTATTTGTTGAAGTTGCAACATTATTCAACTTATCCTCGAGCTCTTTTATCCGTCCTTCTAAGACTTGAGTCTTATCTTCTTTATGAAAAATACTCCAATTATTAAACCAACTGAGCGGATTCCACCATGCCGCCAAAGTAATTGAAGGAGAAATAACTATTAATATGATTAAAATTGATAGATATTTTTTCATTAATTTTAATTGCTTTTACTATACAATACTCCACAAAATAAACAAAAACAAGTCAAAAAACTTTCAGATTTTGTAGTAAGTAGCAAAACCAATAAACTAGTAGTGAAAGTTAATAACTTCAACAAGTATAATCACTATATAAACCAAATTAAGAATTATAGACATCTTAAAATATTTAGTGTTAATATTCTTATTAAGTAGTCTGTCTACCAGTAATAATGAAATAATTATCGGGATATAATATTTACTAAAATCCCAAAGACCTACTATTGTCATACCGATAGAGAAAAAGTTGAGTGCCAAGAGAATAATAGATAAGACAGAGAGTATAAATACTATGTAAGAAATTTTAAATTTTTTAATCATATTAACTAATATTATCTAATAGTTGGTTCAACATATCAAGTAAGAGCTGTGCATCAGTTTTTGAGAGTTTTTTGGGTTTTGGTTTCTTTGGATCGGGTTTTGATATTACTTTCTCTAAAACTGACTTAAATTTATCTGCCCTTAATTTAGCCTTATCTATCTTACCTTTCTGAATCAGTTTGATAGCGTTATCTATTCGAGAGCCGAAGGCTTTTTTCTTGGCGGAAGTAATGTCTAATGAATCGATAGTGGTTTTCATTATTTGCAGATATGTGATTGGGTCAAAAACAGCACTCGGAGCGAGAGTAAAGTCTGTCATTCCGTCCCCTGTTACATCAAGTTTTAGTTGTGGAATTCCACTGGTTTGATTTATAGTTATTTCTGCTTGAGTTTGAGTTGTGACTGGTATGTCTATGAATGACGAAATGTTGGATGTGCCGTCTGGAGTAACAACTTGTGACTCAAACGTGAATGTGCCCACATCTGTTCCTATAAGCACTGCTTTTTGTAAATTACCCTGACCAAGGTTTACATATTTCCCCTCGCCAAATTCAAAATATGTGCTTCCTGGAATATCTTCGATTATGTTGCAAATTAAAGTTACATCGTCACAGACCTTACCAGTAAAATTTCCTTGACTGTTGTATACACCAATAGATACAGGAGAGTGAACGCTTAGGTGCAGACGATTACCCAACTGCACTGGTTCTGTATCAGTAAGAGAAGGAGTTGATACCTGCGAATCAATAAGACTATCGAGAAAAGATAAAAGTTGTGGATCTTCTAGAATATTTTTATGATTTAATTTTGAATTACTCAAATCTAACCAATATTTTATACCAGAACCATAAAGCGCACTTTTTGTGACTACTGTTTGGTCTCCTTTAAATGAAAATATTGGTTGAATATCGTTATTTGTATATGTAATACCAGCTACCCTTTGTCTTTGGGACAAATCCACCGCACCCCAGTAGCAGAGCAAAGCTCGCTACGGGACAGGCAAGGCGGATGACTGGACTTTAATCACAACACTGTCTATAACACTTTCGCATCATAGAATACCGACTCTCATTACTCATTTATAATGATGGCACATTTAATTTAATCTTTAAAATTCCTAGATCTGGATTATCACTATTCGCCTATTCAGTTATTCAACTATTCACCACAAGAGTACTTCAAATTTCTAAAGAAATTTAGGTCGCATACGAATTAGACAATAGAGAACGTGTAAATATTCGTCTCGGAAGTTAAGTAAGAACCGTTCCAGCAAACTATAAATCCATATGATCATTCTCATATTCTTGAGAATATGAGAATGATTTTTCAAATGCACTAAAACGTTACGACCGTGAGTATTTAATCCAAACCCTCGCAAGGACGGTCCTTGCGAATTACACTAGTCACGTAAGGTATATATAACTTCACACCTATCCCCTAGCGACATAAAGATATATGACAAATGAAATAAAAATTAGTAGAATAAGGCACATGATACGTTTATATTGGTTATGTAGATATTTTGATAAGTTGCACGGACGTCGAGGAGGGACTATACAGTATTATGAGGATAATGTAGATAAAAATGAATTTTTAAATCATGTTTTAAATGAGAAACACTTAGGGGAGGATGTTCGAGAGATATTCAAACGTTGGATTTATTGTCTTACAAGTATATGGGTACTACAAGGTGGTAAAGGTATGCATAGAGCACAAAAGCGAAGAAGGATGATTTTTGATTTAGTTGAAGATGCAAAAAAGAGAGAATATCTAATAGAGAGTGATACTAGATCTAGTAACCCGAAGTTAAGAATGGACGATAGGGGCCGTAAGTTTATAAAATTACTTACGTTCTTAAGTGTAATGGCAAAAGAGTATAGCGATATAACAAGTGTTTTATTGACTGTATTAACAAGTATTGGAGGCACATTGTTAGTAGTATTTTTTCAAAGAATAATCGAATAGTTTGCTTATCTGCTATAATAAAAGCCACTGCTGTAGCGAAGCCTGTCCTTATTATCCTTAATTATTTATTGTATTTGAGCTGTGCTCAACTTTTTTCTTTATCAATCTTCTAATAAATATCCAGACGGCGGAAGCAAATATACCAGTACCAGAAACAAGAAATATAAAGTTGGCTAATTCCACACTTTGAGATTCAACTACCGTACCTAAAACAGAACCTGTTAATGAAAGTAAAAATAAAATTAATGGTGCTCTTTTCATAGATATAATTATAAACCGCAATATTAGGGAATACAAGTTCCCTAGGGGTTAAGCAAGAACTGTTTTTACTAAAATATTGTTTTTATTTTTAACTTTTAAAACTCATCACTCACGGTTTTACATGCCTGAAAACCGTTTATGTAGGTTTCGTAGATTACTACTGGACCTCCGAACTGGTAATTGGATATGCATATTTTGAAAGCCTCTACCCGTTGTAGTTTTAAGGGAAATGTGCAAAACATATAAAAACCAAGACTATAACCAAAATCCTAAACCAGTTCTCTTTAATAAAATTTTTCATTGTTTTTTTTATTTTTGAAAAATTGGATGATGAAATAGATGATTGAGATTAAGATGAAAATTATAGATAAAAAGAGTGACAACATACTTTGGTTTACACAAATACCCAGAGGGGCATTACAGTCAGAAGGGGTTAATAGAATTAAGAATAAGGAAACAATTAAATAATAGTTAAATAATTTATATTGAAATAAGATCTTACTTTCATTTAAAAAGTAGGATACAGAAAAATAGATCAAAACAGGCACGAATCCGAAAAGGATTGGTTCCCCTATTAAGTAACTAATGTTGTATATATCCACACTTGCAAAAACAAGCAAAAATCCGACTAACACCATAACCCCTGAAAAAACTAGGTAAGTTGTTTTCATTTTCATGTTAACTTATATTATCTAATAGATGATTCAACATATCAAGCAACATCTGTGCATCAGTTTTTGAGAGTTTTTTGGGTTTTGGTTTCTTTGGATCGGGTTTTGATATTACTTTCTCTAAAACTGACTTAAATTTATCTGCCCTTAATTTAGCCTTATCTATCTTACCTTTCTCTATAAGTTTAATCGTGTTATCAATACGTTTACTGAAAGCCTTCTTTTTAGCTTGGGGGATATCTAGCGAGTCGATGGTTACTTTCATTATTTGAAGATAAGTAATTGGATCAAAGGTGTCACTTGGAGCAAGCGTAAAATCGATTACTCCATCCCCTGTCACATCAAGTTTAAGCTCTAGTATTCCAGTACTTTGATTTAGAGTTATTTCTGCCTGTGTTTGAGTCGTTACTGGAATATCAACAAAGGTGGAAGTGGTTAAAGTCCCGTCTGCTAAAACCTTTTCTGATTCATAAGTAAATGTTCCTATGCCTGTACCTTGAAGTGAAACTCTAGAAAACTCATCTTCTGGAAGATTTATATATTTACCTTCTCCAAATTCTAGATAGGAACTATTTAAAATATTTTCTTCAACATAACATAAATCTGTATTTGGTGGACAAATTTTACCAGTGTGATTTCCATCTACATCATAAGCGTCTAGGGTAACTGGTGAGTGAACTGATAGTTTCAAGTAATTACCATTATAATTCGGAATTGAAGTACTAATATATGTTGTGTCTGTAAAAGAATAATCTGTAATTTTACTTAAAATAAAATCTAGGAGTGGAGTTACTTCTAAAATACTAGCATGTCCAATCCTCGGGAGCCTCAGAAAATTATATTTGTTTATATTAACCCACCATTTTTCCCCACTTCCAGCCAAAGCACTGGCAGTGACAACTGTTTTGTCGCCATCAATTGTAAAAATCGGTTCCTCGTCAATAAAATAAGTTCCCGTGCAATTATTATCCGTTGGATACTGACACAACTTCGGAGCACTATATTCAAACCCTGAAACTGTAACTAGCCCCCACCCGGCGATTTCAATAACTTCTATGTTTGAAGGTATGACGAGATTATCTATTTGACTATGCATCACCTTTTCACTATCAAGTAAACTTGATCGTAATTTAATCGGCTTAAATATTTCTGACACACCCGGGTCGGGCCGACCATCTCCACCCGCCAAAAAACTTTCTAGTTCAGAATAACTATCTATAGTATTCCCATACAAAGAAATTTCTTGATTCATATATGGATCAGCAATGTTTGGTAAAAAACTTATTACAGGAGTGAAAACCTTGTTAAAATA
>MHWN01000022.1:0-231 GCA_001825395.1 Candidatus Zambryskibacteria bacterium RIFCSPLOWO2_02_FULL_39_26 | reverse complement strand
AAATCAGTTTGTCTATTTTATCTATCAAATTATTCAGACCGGCAACTTTATCATCTTGTAATTTTTTTATAAGAGCCTTGGCTACGAGACCGCCGTTAGAATGCGCAATAACCGTCACCTTCCCACTATCTGAAGTGAGAGCTAAGTCTTGCAGGCGTGATTCCAAAGTGATTACTTCGTTTAGATATTGAGTTCCATTATTTACAATACTTGTAACACTATCTCTCCAAT
>MHWN01000021.1:2142-18419 GCA_001825395.1 Candidatus Zambryskibacteria bacterium RIFCSPLOWO2_02_FULL_39_26 | reverse complement strand
ACGACAGACGACTTCGCCTTTCCCGAAAAGTGGGAATGGTGGAAGCGACGAGTCGGGTTCCAGGACCCGTAGAAGGGTTTTGCGCCGGAGTGGGATAGTAGCGACAGCGCCACTAACTCTCTCCGGTTTTTTCTATTTAAAAATTGAAAATTGAAAATTGAAAATTTTATCATAATGCGTTAAACTTAATGCGTTATGATTATCACATACCACGGCGTAGATTTTTTTAAAGTTTCATTTGGAGACATAACTATCGCTGTAAACCCACTTTCAAAAGATTCAAAGTTTAAAAGCACAAAATTCGGCAGTGATATTACCTTGGTTTCGGTTAAAAGCAGTCCGGAACATAACGGAGTGGATGTCACTTCTCGCGGGGACAAAGCCTCGTTTGTCATTAAGGGTCCGGGAGAATACGAAGTTTCGGGGGTTTTCATAAAAGGTTTTCTTTCAAAAACAAAATATCCCGATGGCGAGCATATTAATACTATTTATACCGTTACGCTTGAAGGGATGAGTCTCGGTTTTCTCGGGGCTTTGTCGGAAAAAGATTTGTCAGCAGAAGCCAAAGAAGCCTTGGACGGAATAGACATACTTTTTGCGCCGATCGGAGGCGATGGAGTTCTGGATGCCTCTCCGGCCCATAAACTGGCTGTGCAGTTTGAACCTAAACTTATCATCCCTAGCCACTTTGGAGAAGTAGGCGATAAAAACGCCCTTAAAGTATTTCTGAAAGAAGCTGGTGAAGAAGGAGTGAAACCGGTTGATAAACTGACAATCAAAAGGAAAGATGTTGAGGATATGGAAGGAGATGTGATAGTGCTGGAGGTAGTATAAAAAAATTTTAAATTTTAATTTATAAATTTTAAATCAAATTTCAATTTTTTTAAATTAAAACATTTAAACATTCATTTAGAATTTAAAATTTTAAATTTAGAATTTTCTCATTATGTTTAATGCTCTTGAAAAATTAAGACAAAAGCCGGAGAGCGTCAAAAAACAAATTGCTTTTGCTGTGGCGCTTTCATTTGCCGGTATCATTTTTTTAGTCTGGCTTACCGTTGTTTATCCCGATTTGAGAAAAGAAAAGACCCAAAACGACAAACTTAATAACATGGAAAAAATTCCGGTGACAAGTTTTACTGAAACATTTAGTGGCAGATTTTCTGGAATAGTGGGGGAATTTAAAAAAGTAAAAGAGCTCATATCTTCCTTTAAAATTGGACCGGAATATTATAGAGCTACGACCACTGAAACTGCCGTTTTGTCAAGCACAACAGAGGACAAATCCCTTTGAAAAATAAGCCTAAATGTGCTACAATGAAAGAACAACTCTTTAATTTTCAGGCTTAAACTTTATAGTAAACATGGCTAAAAAAGACACAGAAACGGCGGTCAAATCACCATATAAAAACGTCATTCCCCAAGAGATTACTTCTGAAATGAAGGCCTCTTTTATTGACTACGCCATGTCGGTTATTACCGATCGAGCTTTGCCTGATGTCAGAGACGGTTTGAAGCCAGTTCATCGCCGCATACTTTACGCTATGAACGAACTTCATTTAACCGCCGGAGGGAAAACTCGCAAATCGGCCACAGTGGTCGGAGAAGTGCTTGGAAGCTATCACCCGCACGGCGATGTTTCCGTTTATGATGCTATGGTCAAGATGGCCCAGGATTTCACCATGCGTTACCCGCTTATTATCGGCCAAGGAAATTTCGGCTCAATTGACGGAGATAACGCCGCCGCCTACAGATACACCGAAGCTAAGATGGCTCGTATCGCCTCGGAACTTCTTCACGACATAGAAAAAGAAACGGTTGATTTTGTTCCAAACTACGATGGCACCAAAAAGGAGCCGAAAGTTTTGCCGACAGCCGTGCCAAACTTGCTTTTGAACGGCACTTTGGGAATCGCTGTGGGAATGGCCACAAATATTCCACCCCACAATTTAGGCGAAGTGATGGATGCGGTGGTTTATTTGGCCGACAACAATGAGGCAACGACAGAAGATCTCATGCAATTTGTTAAAGGCCCGGATTTTCCGATTGGGGGCATTGCTTTCAACCAGAAAGACATTGCTCACGCTTACGGAAACGGCAAAGGCGGGGTAGTGGTCAGGGGTAACGCTGAAGTTGTAGAAAATAAAGCCGGGCAATTTCAAATTGTCATCACCTCCATCCCTTTTAGAGTAAACAAACAAGACTTGATTTTGAAAATCGTAGATTTGCATCGCGAGAAAAAAATAGAAGGCATCAAAGATATTCGCGACGAGTCGGCAAAAGATATTCGGATTGTGGTTGAACTGAAAGGCACCGCTCATCCGCAAACAGTTTTGAATTATTTGTATAAGCACACTCCGCTTGAAGATACTTTTCACTACAACATGGTGGCTCTGGTGGACGGCGTGCCGGAAACAGTCTCACTCAAGGGCATACTTGAGGAATTTATATTACATAGGGTGGCGGTCATCAAACGCAGAACGGAGTTTGATCTCAAAAAAGCCCTGGAGCGTGAACACATTTTACTCGGGCTTAATAAAGCATTGGACCACATTGATCAGATTATAAAATTGATAAAAAGCTCAAAAGATACCACTGATGCCCACAAGAAATTGATGACCGAATTTAAGTTCTCTTCCATTCAGGCCAATGCCATCTTGGAAATGAAACTTTCTCGGCTTGCCGGATTGGAGCGAAAGAAAATTGAAGATGAACTCAAAACTGTTCAGGAATTTATAGAACAAATGAAGTCAATTTTAGCCAGTCCGAAAAAAATTCTCGGGATTATAAAAGACGAATCAAAAGAAATTAAGGAAAAATATGGCAACGAACGCCGAACAAAAATTATCAGAGGCGGCGCCCAAGTATTGTCGGTCGAGGATTTAATTCCGGATGAAGAGAACGCTTTGGTTTTGACTGCTGGCGGTTATATCAAACGGACCAACCCCGATGAATTTAGAAAGCAAAAACGTGGCGGGGTTGGAGTGGTGGATTTAGATACCAAAGAGGAGGATTTCGTAACCATGCTTCTTACGGCAAGTACCCACAGCGACCTTTTATTTTTCACTGACAAAGGCAAGGTTTACCAGATAAAAATGTACGATATTCCAGAAGGACGACGGGCTACAAAAGGAAAATCCGTCATGAACTTCCTGCCACTTTCAGAAGGAGAAAAAATTACCTCAATTTTGCCTATGCCAAAGAAAATCAAAGGCGAGGGAAGCTCGCTTATGATGGTCACAAAAAATGGCGTGGCTAAAAAAGTGACTACGTCAAGTTTTGTTGATGTCAGAATGTCCGGAATTATCGCCATCAAACTAGATGCCGGCGACGCTCTTGTTTCTGCTTCGTTTACCCGTAAAAAAGACACAGTTATTGTCGTTACCACAAAAGGCCAGTCAATTCATTTCAAAGAGTCTGATATACGAGAAATGGGTAGAACGGCAATGGGGGTCAGGGCCATTAAATTGCAAAAAGGAGACAATGTTATTTCTGCAGAAACAGTTTCGCATGAATTGAACAACGCCAACATAATGGTCATTTCTCAAAACGGCTACGGCAAGTGCACGGATATAGACGAGTATAAAGTCCAGAATAGAGGAGGTTCGGGAATAAAAACAGCAAAAGTCACACCAAAAACCGGCCAACTTATGGGAGCTAAAGTTTTTGCAGAAGGAGCGGGGGAGATTGTGGCAATTTCCAAAAAATCTCAAGTTATACGCGTGGATGCCAAAGAGATTCCAATTTTGGGTCGCCAAACTCAAGGAGTCCGTGTGATGAAACTCCGCGAAGGGGACTTCATCGCCTCACTTATCTGTTTGTAGTTGTTTCGTGCAATCTCTTACTTGGTATAATTTTTCAGAGCAACCTTAAAAATTCCAGCGAATTTTTAAGGCAAGTACTCGGCCTAAAGTCGTCAAGAACGGGGTGCCTTGACGACACCATGCTTTAGGCCTGCGAGGGTTCTGAAAAACTATACCTCGACGAGATTGTGCTTCAACTTTGTTAATAACCACATAGCATATCAGGTTTTTTCATACTATAATAAGTAGTGAGGTCTTTGCTTTATAGACTTTATAAACTTTTAACTAATTTATATGTTCTCTGACCCGGTTAAAAACATAGCTCAAAGCGGTATCCTGCCCGGCATGGAAGTGGCCGATTTTGGCGCTGGTTCCGGAGCTCATGCTTTGGCGGTAGCCAAGGCTCTGATGTCCACCGGGCGAGTTTATGCTATTGATATTCAGCAGGATTTACTTTCCAAATTAAAAAATACGGCGGTACGCGAGGGGTTGCATAATGTGGAAGTCATTTGGGGAGATATTGAAAAGCCAAATGGCAGTAAACTCCGAGACAATTCAATGGACTTTGTATTGCTTTCCAACATCCTTTTTCAAGTTGAAAATAAGACGGCAGTGATTGCCGAAGTAAAACGAGTCTTGAAACAAGGCGGGGGGATTTTGGTTGTGGACTGGGCAGATTCGTTTGGCAACATCGGTCCAAAGGAAAGCCAAGTTGTGAC
The DNA here is from genome assembly GCA_001825395.1 of Candidatus Zambryskibacteria bacterium RIFCSPLOWO2_02_FULL_39_26. Lineage (GTDB taxonomy): Bacteria > Patescibacteriota > Minisyncoccia > Phycocordibacterales > DATDWN01 > C7867-006. Next base: position 13,897 of record MHWN01000021.1, on the reverse strand, counting down.
TAAAGACAAAGCCAAAAATTTGTTTGAAAAATCAGGATTTCATTTGGATAAAGAAATTTCAGCTGGAACTCATCATTACGGCTTAATATACAAGAAATTATGAAGGATATGAGTATTTTCAAAATTGTCGTGCTGGCTGTTTTTGCCCTGGCTTTTGTGACTGGCGTAATTTTGTTCGCTATTTCAAAAGGATTTTCTTCGCCAGCCGTTAATCTTGTCGTTTGGGGGACGATCCCCAGCGAGGCTTTTGACCTAGCCTACAGAAATTCCTCTATATATAACAGTGAAATAATAAAAATAAATTATCTCAAAAAAAACACATCAAATTTTGACGCCGATTTTGTGGAAAGTTTGGCTGATGGTATTGGCCCGGACATTGTTATCTTAAGGGAAGATTCTATTTATAAAAATCGCAACAAAATATTTGTCATTCCTTATAAAAATTATTCCGAAAGAGTATTTAAAGACAGTTTTATTGAAGAAGGAGAATTGTTTTTAAGTCCGGAAGGGGTTATGGGCGTTCCTTTTATAATTGACCCCATGGTCATGTATTGGAACAGAGATATTTTTTCCAATAATCTGGTTTCCCAGCCTCCCAAATATTGGGATGAAATGAATACTTTGGTAAATAAAATTACCAAAAAAGACAGTGCTGGAAATGTTTTGCAAAGCACTGTAGCCTTGGGCGAATGGCGAAACATCACAAACAGCAAAGAAATTATTTCTCTTCTCTTATTGCAGGCTGGCACGCCTATAGTATCCCGTGATTCCAACGGCGCTCTGATTTCCGTTTTGAACGGTTCGTTTGACCGGCCGATAAAACCAAGCCAATCAGCCATAAGTTTTTTCACCCAATTTTCCAATCCGACTGCTCCGACCTACACCTGGAACCGCTCCCTGCCAAGTTCTCTGAACTTTTTTCTTTCCGGCAATCTTGCCACATACCTCGGCTTTGCCAGCGAGATTTTTTCTATTCAGCAAAAAAATTCAAATCTGAATTTTGACGTAACTTACATACCGCAGATTCGGGACACAACCAAAAAAACGAATTTTGCTCATATTTACGCCCTTGCCATTGTCAGACAATCCAGAGAAGCGCCGAGCGCTTACACCGCTATAAGAGCTCTAACCGAAGCGGGGGCCATCAAAGCTCTGGAGGCGGCAACCAATTTGCCGCCTGTCAGGAGAGATCTTTTGGCGGACCAACCGAGCGACGCTTTCAGAGCGGTTTTTTACAACTCGGCTTTGATCTCAAGTTCTTGGATTGATCCAAATCCAGTGGCAACTGCCAGCATATTTCGTGATATGATAGAAGGCGTAACTGGTGGCAGAGTTCGGCTTTCGGACGGACTTAACAAAGCCAACCAGGACCTTTCGGCTGAATTAAAATAATTATGATTTTGTCGTCTCAAACAAAAAAAATATTCGCCGGTCTGGGGTTAGTAATGTTTTACCTACCAGCCATTGTTTTAGCTCAAACCGTATCCCCGCCATCAACTCCCAGTTCAAATACAGGCATTGTTTACGAGTGCACTAGCGGAGCAGCGGGTGAGTGCACATTCAACGAATTACTTCTGGCAGTGCAAAAAGTGACCAAATGGGGAGCCATTTTCGCTCTAGCCTTTTCGGTCATCGTTATCGCCTGGGCCGGTTTCAACTTAATGGTTTATGGGGAAAATCAGGCAAAACGAAAGGAGGCAAGTACAATGCTTTGGAAAGTAGTTCTAGGCATTGCTTTTATACTTTTAGCTTGGCTCATCGTGACACTCATCACCAAAGGCCTGCTGTTGAAGCCCAATGTCCCGCAACTTTTAAAACCTTAAATCATATTTATGACCCAGTAGTAGAAGTTGGCATAGCACAATGTGCTTGTAAGACCAAATACCAACTTCACTACTGGGTACATCCCGTAGTGAAAATAAACCAAATTTTTAGTAAAATGAGGAATATTAAAATAAATCAGTCAATAATAAAGTTAAAAATTATTAGCAATAATTATTTTCTACTACTAGGATGATTAAAAAAATTACAATAAATCTCATTATTTTTGCAATTTTTCTGGCTCCTTTTTTTGTTCATTCGCAAACTGTTGAGCCACCGTCTTCTGGCGTGACTGGCAGTATTCCAAATCCCACAACGGCCGGAGATGACATCATGAGCGTTTTGTACGCTCTGTTAAGCAATGTGGTTATGCCAATTGCCGCCGTGGCGGTAGTGATTTGGATTATCTGGGCCGGGTTCTCGTACCTTACCGCTCAAGGCAATCCGGCAAAAATAGAGATAGCTCACAAAAGATTGCTTTGGTCGCTTATCGGAGCGGGAATACTTTTGGGAGCGGCCGGCATATCGGAAGTGGTGAAAAGAACGATTGAGTCGCTTTTGAGCTAAACAAAATGAAAAAATTAAATTATTTATTTATAGGACTTACAGCATTTACTCCCCTCATCTCGCTAGCTTTCTCTCTCAAAGACAGCACTTTTAAAGACATTATTGATGAAGTGAAAGGAATAATAGACATACTGTTACCAATATTGGCGGCGGTGGCACTCATAGTATTTTTCTGGGGGTTATCTAAATTTATTCTTCATTCCGGCAATCAGGCTGACTTGGAAAAAGGCAAAAATTATATGTTGTGGGGGATTTTAGCTCTTTTTATATTATTGAGTTATAAGGCCATAGTCTCTCTAGTAGCGACCGATCTAGATATTGGAGATGGAACGACCGTTCCTTATATCAATGCTTTAGACCCCGTAATTAGAACAAGAATGCCCGGGTCTCCCGGGGGGACGCCATAATAATTAACCTCATTTATGATTGGACTACATAGACATAATTATATTAATTTACTATAATAAATAATCATAAACTCTAACGGGATGAAAAATATGATAAAAAAAATATCAATTATCTCTTCAATTTTGTTACCGGCCACCTCGCTGGCCGCTTTGGACGGCTTGAGATCGTTTCTTACGACTTTCGGAGGTCTTTTAAACCAAGCCATCACAATAGTTTTTGGTCTTGCCGTGGTCTACTTTTTTTGGGGTATAGGCCAGTTTGTTCTGCATGCCGGAGACCAAAAAATGCGAGATGAAGGCAAGAAAAAGATACTTTGGGGAGTTATCGCTTTGTTTGTCATGGTTTCAATATGGGGCATTGTTAAGTTTATTGGGGACACTTTGGGTGTAGAAACTGATATTCCAGGCGGTTTGCCAGCCCCTGATTTTAGAGGAGACGTCGTTCTTCCCCCCGGCGACAGGACTTAATAGTTATCCACAAATAGCTTGCCTTTAAGTGGTTTTTGTAATATAATCTGTCCATTATAGGATTAACAATAAAAATAATGAAAAAAGTTATTTATAGCGTATTGACATTGGCGCCGGTGTTGGGTTTTGCCCAAACCCTAAACACTCTTGATAACATTATTGCTTTCATACAAAGAACGGTAAGAACGCTTATCCCGATATTTTTCGGTCTAGCCATCGTTTACTTCTTCTGGGGGCTTATCAAATACATCAAAGCGGCAGGGGATCCAAAAGCCGCCGCAGAAGGAAAGAGCATTATGATTTGGGGCGTTATCGCTATAGCAGTCATGGCTTCTATCTGGGGGCTTGTAGTTTGGTTGCAGGGTGTGTTTGGAATCACAAACGTTGGTTCAGTTACTCCTCCCGGCGTAATCGGTTTATAACTGTATTTAATGTCTGGTTCAAGCGTAACAATCATTCCTTTTCTCCAAAAGGTTTTGGATGTTATTTTAAATCCTTTAATTACTCTTCTTTTTGCTTTGGCTTTCCTCTATTTTGCCTATGGAATAATCAGGTTCCTGTCAGCCAGTGGAGATGATAAAAGCGGAAAGCGCATAGAAGCTAGGAATTCAATCTTGTGGGGTATAGTCGGCATGGTTATTATGTTTTCTGTCTACGGAATAATAAACTTTGTACTCGGAACGTTCGGCATCGGTCCAAATGATGTGGAGACGAATATAATTCCCATAATACAAAGATAAAATTGCCAGATTACACCGGCCAAGGGTCGGTGTTTTCCTAATAAGAAAACCGCAAATAAAAAAACCGCGTCGCCCCCCGAAGGGAACGGCACGGTATGTACTACCTGCATATCATCACCACTTCTCCAGCGGTGACGTCATCAGTCATATACTCGACCGTCCATGTTTTGAAGGTCGGCATATTGTCCGGGTCTAGATTGCGGATTCGGCCGAACGAATCCCGGACCTTCATGGCTTTGTTCGGAATCCCTTGGCAGAGTCTGGAGACATCAAACTTCTCTCCCCAAACGCCCACTGGAGCAATGAGTATGACTGGCTTCAGACGATTGACGCTTCGCGCCTCCTCCGAAGTATTCCACTCGTCCGCCCCATAGTGCAGTCGGATCCAGAGTGCCATCCGAAGGTTACCCTCCAGATTGTAGATGTTGTGGCCGAGAGCGTTGGCTTGTTTCAGCCAATAACCCTCGTTAATCTGCATTACCCCGACATCCCCAGAATTCAACCTTCCTCGAAGCGGAGTTTTTCCATCCGCTTCAAATTGGTTGAACCCCGACTCCAGCTCGGCGATCCGGATCATTTCCTCAACCTCTTCCGGACGAAATTTCTCCGTCCAGAATTTTCTGACAATCTTCTCTCCCCCAGCGTTCAACTCTGGGAAGGGAAGAGTTGAATGAGTGGACGCTTGAACAGGAGTGGTAATCGGTTTTGAGGCAGACCAGTTTCCGGTGGAATACTGGTAAACCACAAAAGCAGTGATGAGCACGAAGATCAGAAACCCCCAGGAAAGGTTGATTGCAACTACCCGCTCTCCAGTCGGTTTTTCCTCTGCCTTTTTCTTCACCACTTTAGGTTCAAACTCGGCTCTTTTTTCCTCGAATTTCTTTGACCTATATTTCTCAGATCGCCCGACACCGAACAACTCGCGCTTAGTCCAAATTGTCGTGGTGACAATGATGACCACCAAAGTCCAGATAACAATAGTGCCCATTGAGCACCTCCATTTGAAATTATAGCATATCAACTAAAAAAGTAAAGCCCCTTCCGATTTCTCGAAAGGGGCTCGTCTGTTTTGAAAGTGCCGATTACTCTTTTGGAGTAGTCGGTTTGTTCTCGGTTGCCTTGAGTGCCGCTTGAGCGCTCAAGATTCCAGACATAATGGACATGTCTGCCGGGACGATGACAGCCTTGCCGTGTTCCAGTCCTGCTTTCCAGGCCTCGGTTCGAACGATGAGCTCCCCGCCTGGTTTACTGACGGCTTCAGCCATAGCAGTCATTGCTTGGGCTCTACCTCGTCCAAGTGCTGCCTCTGCAGCACCATCACCCTCACCTTCCTTGAGCAGTTCCACTCGCCTGGCTTCGGCCAATCGCTCTCTTTTTTCTCCCTCACTTTGTCCTTGGAGAACAGTTGCAGTTGCATTACCTTGAGCTTTTGCGATGATCTCCGATCTGTCCACCAGGCCGGAGTTTGTTCGGTGTGGGATACCTAGATCCTTGACTCGCACAAGGAGGATATCAAGTCCCCAAGACGGTTGTGATTTCTTGCCCTCCACCCCTGCCCCCGGTTTCTTGTCAGTGTAGGGATCTCCTACCAGGGTTTCCACGGCCAGTTTTTGCAAGTCTGAAATCTCGTCAATCTCGCCGGTGGCTTTTGCTGCGAAAGTTTTTCCCGCTATGTTTTGCAGGGAAGTTATGCAAGTAGCGATGATTCTTTCAATCGCCGCTTCAAGACTTCCGACTTCCACGATGAGTGCCCGAAGATTCACAACCCGCATCATAAGGTACTGATGCGGGTCAGTAGTAATGCGCTGAGCCAGAGGATCATTCGCAAATGCTTTGCGATCTTCAGGGGTGATATTTCTAGTTGAAAAAATATCACCCCAGTTGATCCTTACTGGCCTTTCCATCATGAACCATTGGTCAGAGTCAGCTGATTTTTGGGCAAGCTCAATATCCTCTTGGGATTCGAGGGTGCCAAAGCTCACATGAATCTGTCCTTTGGTCACTTTATAAAGCTTCACCGGCCATGGCACCAAAGCCAAACCGGATTTCAAGTCAGCCAGAAAGTAGCCGAATAGCTTGGTAACCGCCATTTCGTTCACATCCACCACTTTGATGGCTGTTATGAAATGACTAACTGAAGCTACGATGGCTGGGATCCACCACTTCCAGTTTTCAACCGTGTATGCATATCCGACCAAAGTCAGAACAAGATACACGATAAGAAGTGTGATGAATGTTGGAATTTGAGATCGCATCCGTCGGTTCTTTTTCTCAAGCAACACATCGCTTTTTGTTGCCGGTGAAATCTTCGCCACTTGTTTCGGCCCGATTCTGATTTCGAGCCAACCACGTTTGATGGCAAAGTACACCGCGGATGCTAGGACTAGAACAGCGCCAAGGCCGATCAGTCCCCAAAACAACCAGATATTCATTTTTATTTCCTTTCAACAAACGACAAAGAACCGAAATTTGACTGTCGAATGACAGTCTCTCAATCTAAAAAAGACACTATCATAGAAATTTAAAAAAGTCAAGTAAAGAAATCTCAAATTTACGGCCCGGTTAAGCGATGTATTTCCAAAGAAATCTCTAAAAATTTTGTGTATAATAAATCATTACATGTCTAAAGTTACTTCTCTTTTTGCCAAAGAGGTTCCTGATTCGCGCGAGAATCCCACAGTTGAGGTTTTAATCTTTTTGGATAAATTTTCCGGTAAAGCCGGAGTCCCATCTGGCGCAAGTACAGGCGCTCATGAAGCATTTTCTCTCCCGGCATCACAGGCAATAAACAATATTAACAATGAAATTGCCAAAAATATAATTGGCAAGGAATTTAACCAAAAAAGTTTGGATGAATTTCTGATTACACTTGACGGTACAAAAAACAAAAATCGCTTGGGAGCCAATGCTATTTTGGCTGTGTCACTTGCCTTTACCAGAACAAGCAGCGCCGAAAAAGGTTTGGAACTTTACGAGTATATCGGGCAACTTTCCGACAACTCGGATTATAAAATTCCCCAACCAATGTTTAACATAATAAACGGCGGCAAACACACCGACAATGGCTTGGACATCCAGGAATTTATGGTTTGTCCTATAAAGTTTGAAACAATTCGTCAAAAAATTGATGCTTGTCAGAAAATAATTGTTTCTCTTAAAATCATATTGGAAGACAAAGGATATGAAATAAGTTTCGGCGACGAAGGAGGCTTTGCTCCGAAACTTCAGTCAAACGAGGAAGCTTTGGATTTGATTCTTTTGGCTATTAAAAATGCCGGTTTTTCCACCGAGCAAGTCAAACTGGCCATTGACGTTGCCGCATCAACTTTTTATAAAAATGGCGCCTATCAGTTGAAAACCGGAGGCTATCGAGTAAAAACCAGAGAAGAAATGATAGACTGGTACGAAAATTTAATTTCAAAATACCCGATAATTTCAATTGAAGACGGATTGCATGAGGAGGATTTTGACGGCTTTTCGGAAATGAGTGAGAAACTGGGAGACAAAATCATGATTGTCGGAGATGATTTGACTGTAACTAATATTTCGAGAATAAAAACAGCTTTAGAAAAAAAAGCCATTAATTCTGTTATTATTAAGCCAAACCAGATAGGCAGTCTGACCGAAACTTTAGAGTCCATAGCTTTAGCTATCCAAAACGGCATAGTTCCTATCGTTTCCCACCGGTCTGGAGAAACCCTCGATTCGTTTATAGCTGATCTGGCAGTAGGTCTCGGATGTCCTTATTTCAAATCAGGATCTTTGGTCCAACCGGAAAGAATGTCAAAATATCAAAGACTTGTTGAGATTGAGAATATTTTACAAAAAAAATGAATTCAAAAGCACAAATCATCGTCACAATAGGAAAATCCTCCGAAAACCCTGAAATTTTTAGAGTAATGCTCTCTGCCGGACTGGATTTAGTCAGATTGAATTTTTCCTGGGGGAGTTTTCAGGAGAAAAAAAACCAGATTGAAATGGTCAGGGTGGAATCGGAAAAGCTTGGCAAAAAAATTCCCATTATTGCCGATTTACCTGGTCCGAGAATTCAAATCAATGGCGAGCATACTTATGATAAAACAGCAGTGGTTTCTTTTACACCTAGGGATCGCCAATGTCTTGAGTTTGCTGTTTCGGAAAAAATTGACTTTGTGGCGCTCTCTTTTATCGGCAGTGCAAATGATGTGGCTTTATGTAGAGAGGCCATAAAAAGTTTTGGAGGCAGTCAATTAGTAATTGCAAAGATTGAACGAGCTCTTGCTGTGGATTCAATTGATGAAATAATAAATGCCGCTGACGCAGTAATGATTGCCAGAGGCGATTTGGGAAAGGAAATTCCTCTGGAAAAATTACCGTTTATTCAGGAAAAAATAATCAGAAAAGCAAAACAATTGGGCAAGCCGGTTGTAACCGCAACAGGCATGCTTTTGTCCATGACCGAACATAATGAGCCGACTCGTGCAGAAGTGGCGGATGTTTTTGAGGCTATAGTGGAAGGATCGGACGCAGTTATGCTTTCCGAGGAAACTGCCAGTGGCAAATATCCGGTGGAGTCGGTCAAGATGATGGAAAAAATAGTTTTGGAGGCGGAAAAACATCTGGGAGATAAGGCTGTTATCAATGATCTAAGCAATATGAAGAATAAAGAGATAAAAATGGGAAAACTTGTTATTGTCCGTCATCACGAATCAGAATGGAACAAACTCGGTTGGTGGACTGGAAGCAGAGATTCTCACCTCACTCCCTACGGTTTTGAAAAATCAAAGGAAATGGGGGAATTGGTTAAAGATATTTGTTTTGATTATGCTTTTGCATCCATGCAAGTCCGCTCAATAGAGACTTTGTCGTCAATGCTTTCTATTTGCATGGCCGACGGGGAATTACCTACGGAGCATGTCTCCGAGCTAAACGAGCGTGGTTATGGCGATTACACCGGCAAAAACAAATGGGATATGGAAAAACTGATAGGCACCGAGGAGTTTGATAAACTACGTCGAGGCTGGGACTATCCCGTGCCGAACGGCGAGACTTTAAAGATGGTCTATGAAAGAGCCGTGCCGTTCTTTCTTGAGAGAGTTTTGTCCCTGCTTAAGCAGAACAAAAATATTTTAATAGTTTCTCATGGCAATACAGTTCGGGCTCTTATTAAATATATTGAAAATATTGCCGATGCGGATATGATAAATATTGAAGAGCCGATCGGCACCATTCTTATTTATGATTTAGACGGTGAAGGTCATAAAATAAATAAAGAAATTAGAAAAGTTGAGTCAGAAGTTAATGCATAAAAATACCATGAAAAAAATATTTATAACAAGAAAAATCCCTGAAATAGGAATTAATATGCTAAAGGAAAAAGATTACGAAGTGGATATTTGTCCGGTAGAGAAAGTGCCAAGTCAGAGCAAACTCATGGGACATCTTAAAGAAAAACCGTATGACGCCATCATCTCCCTTTTAACCGACAAAATTGATGCCAGTATTTTCAGAGCCGCTCCTAATGCAAAAATCGTGGCCAATTATGCCACCGGTTACAATAACATTGACCTGAAAGATGCAAAGAAGAGGGGAATTGTGGTGACAAATACCCCAGGAGTTTCCAGTTTGGCTGTGGCCGAGCATACCATGGCGCTCATGCTAGCATTGACTACTAGACTTATTGAAGGTGATAAATTTGTTGTTGCTGGTAAATTTAAAGGTTGGGCGCCGGATAATTTTATTGGCACGGATTTGAGCGGTAAGACAGTGGGTATAGTGGGTGTCGGCAATATTGGCGGAAGGGTAGCCTATATGGCACATCATGGATTTGGCTCCAAAATTATTTATACAGATGTTGTCCAAAATACAAAAATAGAAAGCGATTGTGGAGCGCAGAGATTTAGCGATTTGAACGAACTATTGAAAGTGGCCGATATTGTCAGTTTGCATGTGCCTCTTTTGGAATCCACACATCATTTGATAAACGAAAGTCATTTGAAACTGATGAAACCGACAGCATTTCTTATTAACACTTCCCGCGGTCCGGTGGTGGATGAAGCGGCTTTGGTCAGAGCTCTGGAGAGCAAAACAATCGCCGGAGCAGGCCTTGATGTTTTTGAATTTGAACCGAAGTTGGCAAAAGGATTGAGGAAATTGCCGAATGTTGTACTTACTCCTCACATCGCTTCAGCCAGGGAAAGTGCTAGAAGAGACATGGCGGTCCTGGTCGCCCAAGATATTATCGATTTTTTTGAGGGCAGGGAACCGAAAAATAAGGTAGTCTAAAAAATAAACCATGAATCGTTATATTATATTTTGGCTGTTTGTGTTGCTTGTCTTTACCGCGGGTTATTGGTATCGAACTAATGAAGTGTCCGAGCCTGAGACTGCTTCTATAAAACTTTACTATTATAATCCGACTAAAGATATTGGTCCGGGAGGAGTGCAGTGTAGCCGCGCTGGCTTGGTGGCTGTAGAAAGATCAATACCAAAAACTTCTACTCCTCTTACAGATTCAATAAAACTGCTTTTGAGAGGGAAGCTAACCGCCGAGGAAAAAGCTCAAAGTATTACCACAGAATTTCCACTTACCGGCCTGTCTTTAGTCGGCGCTTCCATAATCGGCAGTGCTGCTACGCTGACTTTTTTCGATTCTCAAGGCGGAACCGTAGGCGGCTCGTGTCGAGTGGCAATTCTCTGGTACCAGATTGAGGCAACAGCCAAGCAGTTTCCGACTGTCACATCTGTCCGCTTTATGCCGGAAGAACTCTTCCAGCCATAAGAAATTTTTGATGTGGCGTGACTGATGCGGAGTGATGTGGAGTGATTTACACCCATACGTTAAATATATGCTATAGCATATATTTAACGTATGGGTGAATAAATTAAAGATATCAACTACTGTGTGGTTTCTATAATAAGTGCGATACCATATATTATTTTATTGTGTCGCGAGGGAGACTTGAACTCCCACCTTCTTGTGAAGATTAGCTCCTGAAGCTAACGCGTCTACCAATTCCGCCATCGCGACAACGATGCTTTATTCCGCCACCACGGTAATGTCTTAATTATATATTAATATTGGAAATACTTTTAAATAAAATAAAACTCGCTAACATAAGTCAAGTAAGTTCGGAAAATTATTTTTGGTACGGAAAATATGTTGATAAATATAGATAAACTCCGAAGTGGGCAAGGGGAGACTCGAACTCCCAATCCTTACGGAACCAGTTCCTAAAACTGGCGCGGCTACCAATTACGCCACTTGCCCAATTAATAAACAAGCGAAATTATAACATATTTTGTATAACATAAATAGTTCTATATCTTACGATATATCGTAAGATATCAGAATTGTGATGTAATAGAATCCGATTGGATTGAGAAATTACAAAAAAAATGTTATCAATATATATTGACGCGCCCATAACTCAGTTGGTAGAGTAGCTCCCTCTTAAGGAGAATGTCCCAGGTTCGACCCCTGGTGGGCGCACTAGGCAAAAATCCTCAACTGCTCGAGGATTTTTTGCACTAGTGCGAGACGGAGACATGTTTTGCTAGTAAACAAAACAATTGAGTCAGGGTCGTGGAAATTTTTAAGCGATGGTGAAAAAATTATTCCTGACCACAAAAAATCAACTACTTGCAATTTCCTACGTGGTGAATGTTTATCGGTCAGCTCGCACTCATTTTAGCAGAAAAGGAAGCCTCTAGGGTAGTCATTCGGGGCTGATTTACCCCTACATTCACCCCTACATTTGCTCTGTACCGGAA
>MHWN01000021.1:454-2031 GCA_001825395.1 Candidatus Zambryskibacteria bacterium RIFCSPLOWO2_02_FULL_39_26 | reverse complement strand
TGAAATGTCGCGGGTTCGCGTTTGGGTGGCTCGGCCTTCTCTCCTGTTCTGCTATTTCTTTTTGCTCGTTGGTGGGGGGGTAAATCGTGATTGAAAAATAAAACTCAAGGCCGTAAGGCCGAGAAAAGTTATTTTTCAAACCAATTTTTTAATTTTTCTTCCACAATATCGCGTGGAGTAGCGTAACGCTCCCGCGATATTCTTAAAATAGTATCTCGCTCCGCTTCGTATCCGGTGAGTTTGAGCGGGGGCATTGTGATCGCCGAGAAAGCGTGAGACATTTTTCCGTCTATAAGAAGACGGAGAGCAATATGATGATTGTCCAAATGCTCCAAGTCTTCGCTCGTAAATACGGGCTTCATTTCTTCCGCCAGTTCTTTGGCGTCATAGCTCCCGACACGGAAGGAAATGACGCTACCGACATTACCGAAAACAGCGTGCTTTATGGCCTCCGGTAGCTGATAGAGGTATTGATGGGCAAGGTTAAGATTCAAGCGGTATTTACGAGCCTCGGAGAGAATAGACGGGAAAATGTCGGTTGAGAAATTCTGAAACTCGTCTATGTAGAGATAGAAGTCCTGACGGGATTCTTCGGGTAGACTTTGACGCTCCAAAGCGGAGAGATACATTTTAGTTATGATGGCCGATCCCAAAAGGTTAGATTTGTCCTCGCCTACTTTTCCTTTGGAGAGGTTGGCTAAGAGGATTCGTTTGTTGTCCATGACAAAACCGAAGTCCACCGAGCTTTTGGGTTGGCCGACGATGTTCCGCATTTGAGGAGATGTAAGGAGTTGTCCTACTTTGTTTTGAACTGGAGAGATTATTTCCTTGCGGAAACGCTCGTCATAGTTTTCATAATCATCAACCCAAAACATTTTTACAATCGGGTCTTTGATATTAGCAACGATACTTTTTCTGTAAGTATCATCAACGAGCATACGATACACGCCGAGCAAGGTTTGCCCGGGCGTGTCCATAAGTGCGAGGACGCAGTTGTATAAAATGTGTTCAAGACGCGGACCCCAAAACTCCTTCCATAAATGACGGAATACGGAAATGAGGGAAGAAGCGACGAGTTGTTTTTCCTCGTCGCCCTTCGCTTCAAGGATATTGATAGCGACAGGGTGTTCATTGTCCGCAGGATTGAAATAGACGACTTCGTTCGTGCGGGTTTTCGGAATGAAGTTTAATATATCTTCAACTAAGTCGCCGTGAGGGTCAATAAGAGCGACGCCATGATTCAAGCGGAGGTCTTGAATGACCATGTTTTTAATAAGCGTGGATTTGCCCGTGCCCGTCTTGCCGATAATGTAAATATGATGGCGGCGGTCTTTTGGCTTTATGCCGAACGCGCGACGCTGTTCCCGAAAAGTAGTTTCGCCGAGCGATTCTATTTCGTCTAGGTGATTTTCGTCCAAAGGATTAAAAACTGTTTCCCGTAGTTTTTCTTTCAAAAACAAAGGGGCGATTACTCGCCCCTTTGTCGTGTGCCCTAAATTATTAAAATGTTCATTCCGTTCTCAACCAATCGGGGAGCGATTGCTTGAGAGTCGGGAGCGGCTTTTTCTCCCCAAGCC
>MHWN01000021.1:0-347 GCA_001825395.1 Candidatus Zambryskibacteria bacterium RIFCSPLOWO2_02_FULL_39_26 | reverse complement strand
GTTATCAAATTTTACACCTTGTGGGGTAAAGTCTATTGCTTCTAAAAAACATTTTCTTGCTTCTTCCGTCTCTCCAGTTTCGGCAAATAGTGTCCCGATATTGTTTACAATGTTGGAATAATAAATATCTGATTTTAACGCATTAGAAAATGCGGCGAAATACGCGGGGAGTAAATACCTCGTCCCGTCTTTATCAGATATAGCAATGCCCATATACGGATTTTCTTCTAAAATCTTTTTTGCCGTGTCGCCTGTAGGAATCATTGCTGTTTCTATTCCGTCCTTGGCGGCATTCTTGACGGCAATCTGAAAGGCGAGGCGCATCCAACCCTCCAAACTATCACTTG
>MHWN01000020.1 GCA_001825395.1 Candidatus Zambryskibacteria bacterium RIFCSPLOWO2_02_FULL_39_26 | reverse complement strand
TATTGTTTTCGTTCGGGTTATGAGCGGTAAAATTTCTCGAAACACTCCACTCATTTTTAAAATTGCCAAAGAAAAGTTTACAGCTATTGAAGTAGGGATATTTTCTCCAGGTGAAGTTGCGGTCGAGTCTCTTTCTGCAGGGGAAATTGGTTATATTGTGACCGGTATCAAACAACCAGGTATTGCATCTGTTGGAGATACTGTGGCGAGCATGAATGACACACTGGCCCCTCTCCCAGGATACATGTTACCTCGGCCTGTAGTTTGGGCTTCTATTTATCCAGAGAGTCAGGACGATTTCACTACTCTAAAACAAGCACTAGGAAAATTAAAATTATCAGATTCGTCATATACATATGAAGAAGAATCATCCGGGGCATTGGGCAGAGGATTCAGATGCGGTTTTCTTGGGATGCTTCATTTAGAGATAATTTCCGAGAGACTTCATCGAGAGTTTAACTTAGAGCTGGTGGTAACAATGCCCACAATTACTTATGAAGTGACATATAAACAAGGAGCAAAAGCGGGGAAGACGGAGATCATTTATTCTCCAGCTCATTTTCCAGACGAAGGTTTACTTTCTGAAATAAAAGAGCCGTGGGTCAACATAACTATGATCACTCCTATTGCTTATGTGAATAACATAATGCCATTACTTTATGAACACGAGGCAGAGTTAGGAGATTCGGAGAACTTTGGAAAAGATAGAACTCGGCTTTTTTTGAAAATGCCACTTCGTGAACTTATGAGAAATTTTTTTGATAAATTAAAAAGTCTTTCTTCCGGTTTTGCCTCAATTTCTTATGAAATAGAAGGGATGCGAAAAGCAGATGTGGTTCGCTTGGATATTTTAGTTGCTGACGAAGTCTTACCTGCTTTTTCTCGGGTTGTTTCTCGTCGTATAGTAGAGCAAGAAGCAGAATCCGCAGTAGAAAAGCTTCATAACATCCTACCTCGCCAAATGTTTGTTATGAATATTCAAGGTAAAGCACTGGGAAGAATTATCTCAAGTAGAAAAGTTTCCGCATTTAGTAAAGATGTGACTCAGCATATGTATGGTGGAGATATTACTCGAAAAATGAAACTTCGCGAAAAGCAAAAGAAAGGAAAGAAGAAGATGAAAGAGAGAGGGAAGGGTAAAGTCAACATTCCCCAAGATGTGTTTCTCAAAATGATGAGAAGTTAAAATTTTCTCTTATCTATTTATTGCAAAATGGGTTAGGCCAATGGCTATTGCGTCAAATTCATCATCACTATTTGTTTTAGAATCTACTTTTATTAGCTTTTTTACCATATTTATCATTTGAGTTTTTTCGCTTCGGCCATAGCCAGTGATGGCAATTTTGACTTGGTTTGGTGTGTATTCAAAAACTTCTAGTCCCAGTGAGCTTCCGCTATAGAGAATTACTCCGCGAGCTTCGGCCACAAGCATTGCAGTTTTCTGATTACCAGAGAAAAAAAGTTTCTCTGTTGCCAATTGTTCTGGTTTATATTTTTTTATTATTTCTTTAATCCTGTTCCCAATGAGTGAAAGTCTTTCGTGGTGGGGAAGTTTTGAACTTGTTTTAAAACATTCCGAAAAAATCAAAGTTTCAGTCGTAGCTCGCGCCTTATATGTTTTATTGCCTTCGCTTCGCTTCGGCCAAGACTCAGTTTTTTCCAATATAGCTATTCCAAGTCTTTCATATCCAGGATCGATAGCGATAATTCTCATAATAATTTTAAATTTTAATTTATAAATTTTAAATCAAAATCAAATTTTAAAATTTAAACATTCATTTAAAACTTAAAATTTATAATTTAAAATTCTACTCTGCATTCGTAAACACCTCTTGCACATCATCTGATTCCCCCAATTCGTCAACAAGTTTTCCGAGTTTCTCTCCATCTTCTGGAGAAATAGGAATGGTTGTGGTTGGAATCCAACCTTCACCCGGTTTGTGAACGAAGGCCCAACTGGCTGAACCCATACCAGCTAATGTGTGGCCATGCTTTGAAAGAATCAATTTTATTTCCTGGGTGGTTTTATTGTGGTTGTCTGTCAATACTTCAATTACCATAGCACAACCACCCGGTCCATAACTTTCGTAAACAACCGAATCCATTTCACCTCCTTCGGAAAACTTTTTTACTGCCCTCTCAATATTTTCATTCGGCACATTCATAGCTCTGGCTTTTTCAATTGCAGATTTCAGTCCCGGGGAATTCACGTTTCCACCCGCTTTTTTAGCTTCAACGGTAATAAGTCGCACCATTTTGCCGAAAATCTTTGACTTCTGTGCATCAGTTTTCTCTTTCTGCCTCTTAATTTTTGACCACTTATTGTGACCACTCATAAACAAAGAATATAGAATAATGAATAAAGAATCAAGATAAATTAAACAATATCAACATACATTATCTTAGTGCTATAGCACTAAGATAATGTATTGAGTTTTCAAAAGAGAGTGGATTAAGCAGATTTTTACAGTAAAGTTTGAGGTTTTAGTCCCAAGTGCTCGTACCCCGAAGCCGTTGCAGTTCTGCCTCGTGAAGTTCGCTCAAGAAAACCAAGTTGAATCAGATATGGCTCGTTAAACTCCTCAATCGTGGCTTGTTCTTCGGAAAGGGCGGCCGCTAAAGTATTAAGTCCGACCGGTCCGCCGGAAAACTTTTTTATTATGGTATGCAAAATATCCCGATCGAACGGAGAAAGACCAATCTCATCAATACCCAAAAGTTTCAAAGCCTCATCCACCGATTTTTTAGTAAGCTCGGTTTTGTGTACTTGGGCGAAATCACGACAGCGTTTCAAAAAATAGTTTGCTGTGCGAGGAGTGTACCTGCTCCTCTTTGAAATCTCCTCACCTGCCTTTTTTTCTAAATCAATCCCCAAAATTTTTGCTGAACGAGTGATGATTTTCTGGATTTCATCATGGTTGTAAAATTCAAGCTTGAAAATACCACCGGAGAAACGGGAGCGAAGAGGGGAGGAGATCATAGCGATACGAGTTGTAGCGCCAATCAAAGTAAATGGCGGAAGCTCAAGTTGTATTGTCCGAGCCGAAGGTCCTTTTCCGATAATAATATCAAGTGAGCCAGATTCCATAGCGGGATAAAGCACCTCCTCAATAGTTTTGTTCAGACGATGAATCTCGTCAATAAATAAAATATCTCCCGGTGAAAGATTGGTCAAAATTGAAGCCAAGTCGCCGATTTTTTCAATGGCAGGACCAGAAGTGACTTTCATTTGAGCTCCGATTTCTTTGGCGATAAGATAAGCAAGAGTGGTTTTGCCCAATCCGGGAGGTCCGTAAAAAAGAATATGTTCCGGCGGGTGGTTTCTTTCCTTTGCCGCTTTTAGAAGTATCTCCAAATTCTTTTTTATATTGATTTGACCGACATAATCATTCCATTTGTCGGGACGGAGAGTGGTATCAAGGAAAACAGATTCTTTCTCAAGTTCAGTCGTAGCTTGCACAGCCGTAGCTTTCGCCTTATCTTTATCTATGCTTCGCTCCGGCCTAGATTTCATTTTTTTTGTCATACTTTTTCTAATTATACTACAAACCAATGCAAGCAATATGCACTTGACAGAAAAATCTTTTTGTGCTAAACTACAACCATAAGTTACTTGTCGCTCCAAAATATAAATCTCTAAGCAACTAAGCATTTATGTTTACGAGTCTTCCTGCGAGGACGTTCTGGATACGCCTTAGGCGTATTCTGGAATTATCCTTTGCGAAATACTTAGCTTTTGGTTCTACAATTAAAAGTGTTGCTTAGAGATTTATGTCTTGGAGCCATTTTATCCAAAGACTACTCTTATCATTTAGTATAAATAGCCAAAATATGAAAGCAAGCAGCTTAGACATTACGACCTTAAAGATTTATTCTGGCAAATATATCTATTCCCTTTCAATATCAACTATTCTTCGCAGTTCCTCCAAAGTGGTGATGCCGGCAAGGACTTTCAATACTCCATCTTGCGACAGGTCCAATATTTTTTGATTTTGAGCCGATTTTTTTATTTCCCTCTCGCTTGGGTTGCCACGAAGAGTGGTTTCAATGTCTTGATCAACGATAATTCCTTCATGTATTCCGATTCTTCCCTTAAAACCAATCATATTGCACTTGTCGCACCCGACTGCTTGCCAAATATGATTGCGGTTCAAACCATTCAAATAAGTTTTATCCACAATACTGTTTAAAACCTTATCTATAATCTTTTTTTCTTCTCCTGCAAGGTTGATTTGTTTCTTGCAATTATTGCAAAGTTTTCTGGCTAATCTTTGGGCAGTCGCCAAGTTTATGGCTGACGAAATAATTTTTGGGTTCACGCCAAAATCAATCAGTCTAGGAAAAGTTCCAGCGGCATTGTTGGTGTGAAGGGTGGTAAAAACCAAATGCCCAGTCAATGCGGAGTTAATGGCAATTTCCGCTGTCTCGCGATCGCGAATTTCGCCGACCATGATGACATCCGGGTCTTGTCTTAGGGCACTGCGCAGACCCTCGGCAAAAGTGTAGTTTTTCCTTTCGTCAGTTTGAGTTTGAACTACCCCCGGCAAATGGTATTCAATCGGATTTTCAATGGTGATTATCTTGACTTCCGATGTGTGGATTTTTTTGAGAAGGGCGTATAAAGTAGTGGTTTTCCCGGAACCGGTCGGACCGGTCAGAATTACCATCCCGTTCGGTTTTGAAATTTCGTGCTCCAATATTTTAAGCAATTTATCGTTTATGCCCAGCTCGTTTAATGGAGTTGAAAGCGAATGCGGATTGAGCAGTCGCAATACAACTGATTCCCCATAGGTCCCCGGCAAAAGCGAGGTGCGGATTTCAATTTCACTGTCTTTAATTTTTATACTAAAACGGCCGTCTTGGGCGCCAGTCACGTTTAGTTTGAGATTGGAAATGAGTTTGAGGCGAGAAAGCAGGAGATTAAATGTTTCCAAATCAAACTCCAAAATATCCGTCAGAATTCCATCCAGCCTATATCGCAGTCGCACATAGTTTTTTTCCGGCTCTAGATGAATATCGGAAGCGTCTATAGCTATCCCGCCGGCCAAAATTATTTCCATGATTCTGGTAATTCTGTAACTTTTTTTCATGGAAAGCACTTGTCCAATCAGTTGTTGAACGTCCGGAATAGAGTGAACTTTTTCCAAAAATTCAGTGATTTGGTCGTTGGAAATATCCAAAGCGCCGGATTTTGTTTCAAAGGAATATGACAAATCTTTGTATCTGTCCCAGACTTTATTCAAGCTGGCATGGGAGACCATAAAAAGTTTTATGGTGTAACCCTTGGTTTTGAGCTTTTCCAAAGCCCCAATAGTTTTTGTATTTTCAGGAGAAAGCGCGCCAATGCTTAAAACTTTGTCAACTTCGTCAAAAACGGCTATTCCGGCCTGACGAGTATCTGTTTCCGATATTACTCGCATGGCATCAATGTTAATCGGGGTGACGGTGAGGTCCAAGTAGGGGATGCCGTATTTTGAAGACAACGATTGCGCCAAATCCTCCTCCTCTTCTCTCCGAAGATCTTCTACTCGCTTGTTTTGTTTATCTTCATCAAAGAGAACCATATAGAATATAATAACACAATTTCTAATTTTTAATTTCTAATTTCTAAATAAAAAAGGGGGAAAAGGCCTTATTTATAAATGTTATTTTTGGTATTGACAAAAAATGTGAAATGGTGTAAGATAATAAACAGAGGAGGTGCCCAATGAGGCACATTTGGAGAGTGATCCTTGTCGTCGGATTGGCCAGTTGGCTGTTTTCCGGGTGTGCCGCAAAGGCCACTCCGAACCAGCCCACTGCGACGCCGTTTCCCGGCGCGGCGCAGGAAAAGAAAGTTGAGAAAAAGGTGATGACCGAAGCCGAGGAGGAAGCGTTCGTGGATCTGATTGCTTCCGAAAAGGAGCAAAGGATTCGCGAGCTCGCGAAAGAGATCGAGCGCAATAAAGCGCTCGAAGCGGCGGAGAAACGTCTCAGGGCCCACGATTCGCCAGCAGTGCATGAAGCTCGCAAGTTGGTGGAGAAGGCCGAGGAGCGTCGAGCGTCGCTTGCGCGCGAAAGCGCCAAGCTCTCGAAGCAAGCAGCTGTCACTGGCTGTGCACCTGGGACAGTCGTCGTTGATCCGCGGGCGGTAGAATTTACATCCTGGGTCGACTCAGTGTCGGTTAGGATCACGAACACAAGTTCAAGTTCGCGAAATATTGAAACCTCTTTCAGAGGGATTGGTGTTGCGGTCAAGAATTTGTGCGCCGGAGGTAGCGTTAGTCTCGGTTTCGCTCGAAACTGGTCTGGCTCCCAGTATGAGAATATTATTCTGATAGCCAAGGGCACCGGCGAGCGGGGCAGAATTGTTACGGAGCAGTTCTCCATGGGTTTGTACATGAGCTACGGCACAAATGGTGTGTCTAGTCAGATGTACCAGTGGGCAATCTCGGCTCGCTAGCAGTTCTTTGCATGCGGTAGTACACGAAATGTGTGTGCTACCGCAGAGGTCATCAAGGTTTCCTTGATGGCTTTTTTCGTATAGAAATTGTGATAATATGCAACTAATGAAGACACATTCACTCCAAGAATTTCAAAAAACGGCAGAAAATTTTGTCTCTAATCTTTCACCAAGTTCTCAAAAAGCAGTCGTTGTCGGATTATATGGAAATCTTGGCGCAGGTAAAACCACTTTCACCCAAGCAGTGGCAAAAAGTTTGGGAGTGGAGGAAACAGTCACAAGTCCAACTTTTGTTATTGAAAAAATTTACGAATTGACCAATCAGAAATTCTCTCACTTCATTCATATTGATGCCTATCGGTTGGAGAAATCTGAAGAGTTGCTCCACCTCGGATGGCAAAAAATTATTTCTGATTCTAAAAATCTTATTCTCATGGAATGGCCGGATAGGGTTCTAGATATTATGCCGAGACATATACAAGTAAAACTTACACATCTTTCCGAGAATGAACGTCAGATAGAGATTATGTTATAGGTGATATAATTAAGTTAATTTTCACTTTTTAATTTAGAATTTTTAATGAATTTAAAATTTTAAAATTAACTAAAAATTAAAAAGTACAAAATTAAAAATTTTTTAAAATGGCTAAATCCAAAACCAAAACTAAAATCCTAGCTCTTCTTGATGTTCACGCTATACTCCACCGGGCATATCATGCCTTGCCCGAATTTGAATCAAGCAAAGGCGAGCCGACAGGAGCTTTGTATGGTCTTTGCACTATGCTCATTAAACTCATCAAAGATATTAAGCCGGACTACATCATTGCTTGTTACGATTTGCCGGAAAAGACCGTGCGGCACGAAATCTATGAAAAATATAAAGCCGGACGTCTGAAAGCCGATGAGGCTCTAGTTACTCAGCTTGAAAGATCAAAAGATATTTTCAAAGCTTTCGATGTCCCAGCTTATTCTTCCCCTGGATTTGAAGCCGATGATATGCTTGGTACCATTGTCGAGAAACTGAAAAAAAACAAAGACATTGATATTGTCATCACTTCGGGGGATATGGACACTATGCAACTTATCCAAGACGACAAAGTTCGCGTTTATACTTTAAAAAAAGGCATAAAAGATACAATAATTTATAATGAGAATGGAGTGAAGGAAAGATTTGGATTCGGCCCGGAACTTTTGGCGGACTTCAAGGGGTTAAGGGGCGACCCTTCCGATAATATTATCGGCATTAAGGGTATTGGCGAAAAAACAGCGACAGAGCTTATTAAAAATTTCGGCACAATTGAAAATATCTATAAAACTCTCAAAAAAAATCCGCCAGCTGGCGGAGAAAAAACGTTTGAAAAAGTCGGTATCAAAAAAAGAATCATAGAACTTTTGAAAGATGGAGAAGAAGAAGCGCTGTTTTCCAAAATGCTGGCAACCATCAGACGGGATGCCCCGATCCATTTTGTCTTGCCGGAGAAAATTTTTCGGGAAAATGTCGATATAAACAAGATTCAAGAACTTTTTAAGGAATTTGAATTTAGAATTTTGGGCGTGAAAGTTGCCGAAGCCCTTTCTCTTGAATTGCCTGAAAAAATGCAGGGCGAGGAAAGTTCTAAAAAGGTTTTTGAAATCGGACTTCTTTTATGGGTGGTGGATTCAAATAAAACCACTCCGACTCTTGATGACATCCTTTCCTATACCCGGACAAACACTTTGAAAGAAGCGCGAATAGCATTGGAAAAAACCATAAAAGAGGAGAATCTGTCTTTTATCGTAGATAAGATAGAAAAGCCTCTAATTTCTATTGTTAGGGCCATGAAAAAAAGGGGAATAAAGATTGACGTGAAGCGCCTTAAAAAGTTGTCAAAAAAATACCATGCGGAGCTTAAAATTCTTGAAAAGAAAATCTGGAAAATTGTCGGACAGGAATTCAATATTAATTCTCCGAAACAGCTTGGCGAAATGCTTTTTGTCAGAATGGGCCTCAAGGCCAAAAACCAGAAAAAAACGGCAAGCGGCGGGTTTTCCACTCGTGAGTCGGAGCTGGAGAAATTGAAAGATGAAAATCCGGTAGTTGGGCTGGTTTTGGATTACCGCGAATTAGCCAAGCTTTTGGGCACATACATTGATACTATTCCCGGTCAAGTCGATGCCGACAGCCGTTTGCATGCCGATTTTCTTCAAGCTGGCACTACTACCGGCAGAATGGGATGCGAAAATCCGAATTTGCAAAATATTCCGAACCGAACGGAGCTCGGCAGGGAAATCCGGAAATCATTTGTGGCGGACAAGGGCTATAAAATCGTTTCGTTCGATTATTCTCAAATTGAGCTCCGCATTGCCGCTTTCTTGTCCGACGATAAAAAACTTATAGAAATTTTTAAAAAAGGATTGGATGTTCATACGGCTGTGGCCAATGAAGTTTTCGGAAAATCAAGCGGCTTGAGTGAAAAAGAGATGAGGAGAAGAGCCAAAGTCATCAATTTTGGGGTGATGTACGGCATGGGAGTTAACGCTTTACAGAGAAATATTGGCACAAATAGGGAAGAAGCTCAAAATTTTTTAGATGAATATTTCAGTAAATTTTCAGGACTGAAAGATTATTTGGAAAAAGTGAAAAAAGAAACGGTTCAAAAAGGCTACACTGAAACTTTTTTCGGCCGTAGGAGATATTTTCCAGATATTCACTCCAAGCTTCCTTTTATGAAAGCCCAAGCCGAAAGAATGGCGGTCAACGCCCCGATTCAGGGTACAGAGGCGGATATTATCAAATTAGCCATGATTGAAATAGATGATTTTCTTGCGAGAAAAAATCTAAGAGAAGAGGTTCGACTGTTGCTCCAAGTCCATGACGAATTGGTTTACGAAATCAAAGAAAATATAGTTTCTTCTGTTGCGCTGGAAATAAAAAAGATAATGGAGTCAATCATTGATTCAAAGAAAACATATGGGGTGACTTGTGTGGCAGATATTTCAGTCGGCCAGAATTGGGGAGAACTAAAACAATTTAAAATTTAAAATTTAAAATTAATTTATGCTATACCTAATTTACGGAACCGATACCCATAAATCACGAAAAAAACTCCATGAGCTTTTGGAGCAAGCTAAAAAAAGGCGCCCAAATGCTGAACTTTTTAAGATAAATAATGAGAATTGGAATTCTGCCAAATTTGAGGAATTGCTTGTCTCCCAAGGTTTGTTTGAGCAAAAATATACTGTGGTGCTGGACAATCTATTTGAAAAAAAGGATTCAAAAGATTTCATCTTGGACAAAATTAAAGAAATGGCGGAGTCGGAGCAGGTCTTTCTGATGTTGGAGGGGGCGGTTGATTCAACTAATTTAAAAAAGATAAAAAAATATGCCAAGCAAGTTCAGGAATTTAAAAAAGCTGAAAAAGTAAAATCTGAGTCAAATATTTTTTCCATTACCGACGGCTTAACGGAAAGAAATAAAAAAAATCTTTGGGTCGACTTTATTAGTTTTTTGTTAAAAGGAGTCGGTCTGGAAGAAATCCACGGTATCTTTTTCTGGCAGGTTAAAAATATGCTCCTGGCCAGTTTGGAAGGAAGTCAAAAAGAAACAGGGCTTTCACCTTTTGTTTACAAAAACGCTCTAAAAGGCGCCAGAAATTACAAAACTGAAGAATTGAAAAATATGTCTTCCGAGCTGGTGGATATGACGCACAAAGTTCGTACTGGGAAGGGAGAACTTGGGGTGATGCTTGAAAAATGGGTGCTTTCAAGATAGTTGATTTATTTGGCGACTTTGTTAGTGTAGATAAGGGGTTCTTATGGGATTGCCGAGACATAGGATATCAAGCGAAAAAATAGAAAGGATTATCCATCTTCTAAAAACTACTGATATGCCGGCTGGTCTCATTGCCAGAAGGGTCGGTGTGGGTAAGGGTCTTGTTGTCACAATCAATAGGGAAACTCAAGCTCGGCCTATGCCAGGGGAGCCTGGTTTCAAGTTTCCCAACAGACATTATTGACGATCTAACTTACAATGCGGTTGCCGAATCGACAACCGCATCGTCGTTTTTGGACATTTTGTAATTTTCTGGTATATTTTGAGGGTTAGTCGGAAAATCATGGTCACAGATGATTCTTTCGCCGTCGCTCAAGAATTTCTGCGACCCCGCCTCGCCTGTTTTGCTTGGTAGCAAAACATGGCTGCGGCTCGCAAAAGTACATTCAAAATTAAAGCAGTTTGATTTCTCAAAGCATACGCGCCCATAGCTCAGCTGGTAGAGCAGTCCCCTTTTAAGGGAAAGGTCGTTGGATCGTCCCCAACTGGGCGCACACGACAAACAAATCTCCAAGTCTGGAGATTTTTCGTACGTGTGCGAGACGGAGCGCGACGGCGCAAGTCAGGGTCGTGCAAGTTTTTAGCAAAAAACTATTCCTAACTACAAAACTACAAAGGTAAATCAAAAGCCAAGAATCCTGGCCCTGTTAAAAGTAGGGAAATTAATATTACAATAAAAACCCCAAATAATATTTTTTGGTTTTCTGGAATAGGCACAGTTTTTCTATTTGTCCAATAATCCCAATAGAAATCAAGTTTTAATATTGCTATTGCTGCTAACGCTGTTATTTGAGTGTATAATCCCAGCACAAGAAGTACTCCAGAAGCTACATAAAAAATTGCTGTAAAATTGTAAGGTTTTTTGCTTCTCCTCCATCCAAGATAAACAATAAACAGCCCAACAGAAATTCGGAGCAAGAATGGTGAAACTATTTGAAAGGTCAGCAATTCTGGGAATATGGCGAATGGATGCATTCCCTATATTGTATACAATATAGGGAAATTTTCAATTTCTAATTTTCAAACATAATGCTATAGTTTCCAAATGAAGAAAAAAACAGCTATTTTGCTTCACGATATCAGGAGTACTCACAATGTTGGCTCTATTTTCCGCACAGCTGATACAATGGGCGTAAGCAAAATTTATATATCAGGTTATACTCCGATACCCTTGGATAAGTATGGAAGATGGAGAAAAGATATTGCCAAAGTGGCACTCGGGGCGGAGAAAATTGTTGTCTGGGAACGTGTGAAATCTCCGGTAAATTTAATAAAAAAACTAAAGAGAGAAAAATACCATGTCATTTCTTTTGAACAAAGTAAAAATTCTATTGACTACAAAAAAGTGAAAGTGAGATATCCGGTTTTGTTTATTGTGGGGAATGAAGTTTCTGGGGTAGATTCCAAGATTTTAGCTTTGAGCGATATTGTGGCGGAGATAAAAATGATGGGTAAAAAAGAATCTCTAAACGTTTCCGTAGCTTTCGGCATTATTATTTCCAGGATTATTAATATTTAAGAGTGCTGACTTTTTTGCCAAGTTCGTCGTAAAGGACAATTTCTTCACGGCTTTGTTTCCAAATACTTTCAGAATACCTCAAGTAAACTCTCCATTCACCCAAATAAAAATCACTATCGTTTTTGTGAGTATCTACGCAAGAAGGGTAATTAATCTTGTTGTAAATAAAATTATTGCATTCATAACTCCAGCTTGGTGGCAGAGACTCCGTCTGAATTCTGCACATCGGGAAGCGTTCAATATAGTCCAGGCAGGTGTCATTGTTTGGAGTTTTTGGGATACTGTCGAGGTTTTCATTGCGAGGCAAGGGACAATTTGAACTTAAATACGGAACATATGTCTGAAACTGGTTTAAATAGCCAGAACATTTGTTAACTTTGAAACTGACGCCGTTCGGCGAGATTCCTGTTATAAGGTACAAAATTTCTCCTTTGGCCAGATATATATCCTCTTCGTAGTTTGCCGTACCTGTGAAAAAAAGGTAAACACCCTTCGGAATATTTACCGTTGTTCCAGTAGAGGAGCTTTTCAAAGTCCAACCGGTCATTTTAATTGGAATAGTAGCGCTATAGCTTGCCTGAATTGTCAGATATTCCTGTTTTGGATCAGTTGCTCTATTAGCATACCTTAAATCAATCATTCCAAAATATTTTGAGTTGTTCTTCTTGTCTTCTTCGGCTTGAACTAATTTTTTCAATTCTTCCACTTTGAATTCCGTGTCTTTTATTTGATATTCCAAACTTGCTGAATTTTGCGAAACATTTTGATTTTGGACAGGATTGGGATTCTGAACGGTTATCAGTCCTTCATTACCGCTCCCTTTTATACCTCCAAAAAGGGCCACTCCGATAATGCCCATAATAATAATAATGCCCATCCAGTCATTGCCTTTCACCTCTTTATATTAGCATTAATTATTTCTGATGTGTATTGCAAAAGTGTCCGCTTCTTCCCCCAATAATTTTTCTAATAATAATTCCGTCACAACTTTTCTTTAAGCACTTTTCATTAGTTCTTCTGTAAACTTTGTGAGCATTCTGATAATTTCCTTTCTCTCCGTAAATATTTCTATAATCTGACATTGAATCGCCGCCCATTTTGATTGAGTTGTTGAGAATTTTTTTGGTTGCTTTCCACATTTTCATAATCTCATCTTTTTTCAAAGTTTTCGGTTTTCTTTCCGGGTGAATTCCAGCTTCCCAGAGTATTTCATCAGAGTAGATGTTTCCAATGCCGGCGATAATAGACTGATCCATCAGTACGGTTTTTATTTTTCCGTCTGGTTTTTTATGGAGTTGTTTGGTAAAAGTTTCCAAGGAGAGATTTTGCAACGGTTCCGGGCCAAGACCAGCCAAATCAATCAATTTCTCTCTATATTTTGTTTCAAACAATACGACTTTGGCAAATTTTCGCATATCGGAAAAAGCCAAATGTTCGCCGTTTGATAAGGTGAAAATGAGATGGATAAATTGGTTGAAAGAGTCTTTAAGTAACGGCTCATAGCTTTGCCACTTTTTGCCATTCCAAGAGTATTTTCCATATAAAAGGTGACCGGTCATTTTCATGTGGACTAGAATGGTTTTGCCGTCAGTCAGATGGATTAAAATATTTTTTCCTCGTCTTTCGGCATTTTTAAACTTTTCTCCCGAGATTTCTTTTCTGAACTTTTCAAAGTATTTTTTGTTTTTAATCGTGTCCTTGCGTTTGTTTTTAGTTCGCAAAAAATAATCTGACCAAACGTCTTTTATGGTCAGATTTTTCAAAACCTTGTTTAAACCGTTAACTGTAGTTGTAACTTCGGGTAGTTCTGGCATTAGATGATATTCGCACTATTCCTACCTCCCTTCAAGTTTAGCTCTTGTTTTTGCTCCTACCAAGCCATAACCTGTGGAGTGTTCGTCACCTCCGCAGACAATACCCTTGGCGCATTGGTAGGATTTCACGGCAGTATGAGTGAGATTGCCGAAGTAGCCAGTGTTGTTGCCGGGAGAAAGGTAGCCGAATTGGATAAGATGGTTTTGAAGAATGATCACATCTGGTCCTATAATTCCTTTGTAGAGACTGCGAGTTAAATAAATCGGTTGTGCGGTGATGGTTTCTGGACTGGTTTGGATTGGGGTTAGAATAGTGTTTGCGTTTGTTTGAGTCTTTATCATAGTTGTTTGAGTTGATTGTGTAGGCGTGGCTGTATCAACTATGATCCAAGTAAAAGAATCTCTGTTCAAAATATATCTAAAACAATCTGCAATGTCAGCATCTGAAAAAATGGTAGCTGGGCAGGTTCCGTTGGCATCAACCCAGGTTTTGATTTTAATGGAGATGGTTTGAGTTGTCCTGTTTGATATTGGAGTTGGATCGACTATGACAGGTTCGCCTACCGGTTGGGTATTAATTGGCGTGGATGAAGTTGGAGGAGTGAATGGAGTAGGTTCTGGTGTTGGAGTTGGGGCAGGTACTGAAATTGTAACTTTGACTAGATGATCTTCGATTGACCAACCGTCTGCTCCGGAGTTGTAATTGATTTGCCACCAGATTAAACCATCTACTGATGTTGGACCGTTTGTTATTGTTCCTTTGGTCCCGGCATGTTGTGTACCAAGTAGTGTAGCTTTAGTTGAAGGTGAGGAACGAACGTTTAGGTTGGATGTTGTTTGTACGGTGTCCCCAATCAATAATTCGGAATCGGGTGTGGGAGTTGGTGTGGGTGTGGGTGTCGGAACTGGAGTGGGAGTAGGTTCTGGTGTTGGAGTTGGGGCAGGTGCGGGAGCCGGAGATGAAACTAAGTTTCCGCCTTCCCAGTTATCGGTGCGGGCAGAGGTAACAGCGTTGTAGAAATACAGCCCCGCAGAGCCAGAGACAATACTGGTGTCCGTGATATTGCCTCCCTGCTGGACGCCATTCTTGTATGCTTTAAGTGTGGACCCGAAAATTTCCAAACGGAGCACATCGCCGGATGCACAACCGGGTAAATTTGCTAAAGTTGTCTCAACGCCGTTAACCCGTTTAAAAACCGATCCGCCGGAATCGCGACAAGAATAGGCATAAAATTTTTCAGTTAATTGCCCCCAAGCTCCGCTTCCTCTAACTACGGGGCCCAAGATGCCGGCGTATTGCGGATTAGTAATGGTAATTTGCGCATATTGATCGGTGTTGAAACTATTTGCATTCCAGTATGCCACATCGGATTGGAAACCTGGAGCGTTAGTGCGAACCTTGTTCCCAGAAATTCCATTCGCTCCGCCGATTTGCGTCCAATTCGAACCAAGAGAAGTCGCATCCGCTCGATCAAAGTTGTCCATAGCGGGAGCAGTAAGAGACGGGGCGGGGCTCGGTGATGGTGATGGTGATGGACTGGGAGAAGGTGAGGGGCTTGGTGAGGGAGATGGAGATGGGCTGGGTGATGGTGATGGTGGCAAAATCACGGGTGGCTTAGGGTCGGGCTCCCCGGGAGCCGCATCATTGATGTGAAAAATGTGAACCAGCGCGCAGGGATCATTGAAGGCACAAGGGGCGGTTACGTCGGCTTGGTTGGAAATGGTATATAAATTATTGGTAGTCTGGTCAAAATAAAATCCGCTAATGTGTCGGTGGGAGAGACTGCTAATCCGGGCTGTTTGGATATTATACGAGGTTGACAAATCAATCCAGGAAGATGGATTGACCTGCCAGTCAACCTTGGTGCCATTTTTTACTGCCAGTAAATCATCAGGATTGTAAATGATAAATGCCGGAAAAGCGGCCGTGGTTACCGGCCCGGTGATCAGCACCGGCGGCGGGCAATTGCCAACCTTGGAATAGTAATTGCCGACTCCGGCGTTGCTATACCAGACATGCGCCGCGTTGCAGTCATTCGGATCGGTAATCGGACTGCCGGCTATTGTCGCGGCGAAAATTACTCCTTTTTTATTATTAAGATCCAACCAAATTGCCCCGCCTAATGCATCCCCCCATGCCCAGCTGTATGTTCCATTGTTCAAAACCGGATCGGCAAACGTGCCGCCGGTGGCTGGCCCATCAAAAATATACGGGCGGAAAGGGTTGGACGGCCGGCGAAATGTGCGAATCGGTCCGTTAGCAACGCCATTGGGAAAATATTGATAGTAATATTCCAGGTAATGATCGGGAAGCATGATGTCTGGCGCATTTTGCCCCGATGGCGTAGATGCCGTCGGCCAGGGAGCGCCGGCGAAAAATTCCGGCCCCCACGGAGCAGTCAAACTGCTACTGTATCCTCCAAATCCTCCCATGCTGCCATCCGGTCCGGCCATCAGGCCAAACGAAGAATACGGCCCATACCAACTTCGTCCATTTCCGTCAACCTCCACGGTGCGCCACGGGCCGTAACTCGTCGTCCGGCCTGTTGTTGGATCGTCCAGACGAGTGGCGCCGAGACCCCAGTCATATAAATGATTACTGCCGTCATAGCTGTCAATGTACCCCCAGTACAGAAGTTGAGTAGCTTCATTCCAGAAAAGTCCACCGATATCTAGGTAATTCATCGGATAAACAAGAGCGCCGTCTCGCCATGTCCTAAGTAGGTCCTTGAAAATATTCGGCCATCTGGTGATTAAACTAAACCGCCCGGACCGCGTATAATCGGGATTATACCCTGTGCCGTCATCAGCCACTTCATAGACTCCGTCAGGGCCGTATATGAATAAACGGACAACGCCGTTTACGTTCCGGCCGGTAATGGCCTTGCTGTTTAAGCCGGTATAAAAAGGCATTCTCTTGGCCCCCAGATAGGTGATATCGCTCTCGGTAATAACGCTTCTCCCCGCCGCCTCTATTTTTTGTATTGTAAATTGCGGTAAATAAGTTTTGTTTATTGAACCGACTAAAAAATTACCAACAACTAAGGCAGTAACCATTAAAAGTCCCCAATGCACATGGCGATGCTCCGGATTATTATGCCAGTTCTCATATGATTGTTTTAAACCCATTTCTATTTTTGCGAGGTTAATATATTAATTTTAACTTTTATTTAAAAATAAATAAAGCGTCATTGTAACTTATTGTCATGATAGAAGTTTTAAAGCTTTTTTGACTTTTTCCCCGATATCGGAAACATCAGAGACCTTTTTCAAGGCTTCTCTGGCCTCGCGTTCTGCATAACCGAGAGATTTCAAAGCTTCTAGTGCATCAACTTCTCCAGACATTGACTTGCTCATATCAACTGAGAGTCCAACCAATTTATCTTTGAGTTCCATGACTATTTTTTCGGCATTCTTTTTTCCTACGCCGGAAACTTTTGTCAGATGTCCAATGTCTCCGGTTGAAATGGCATGACGAAGGTTTTGGAGAGTGGCAATAGAAAGTATTCCCATAGCACTTTTTGGTCCGATGCCGGAAACTGAAATAAGCAATTCAAAAAAGTCCAACTCCTCTTTTGTGCAAAAACCATACAAATCCAGCGCCGTTTCTCTAACTGCTGTGTATATCCAGAATTCTGTAATTTCACTATCACCTTTCACCTTTCGTCTTTCACCTATTGTTGCTGTATTTGTATATATCTTGTACCCAACCCCAGAGACATCCAAAATAACTGATTTCGGATCCTGGCCAATTATCGTACCCTTAAGGTGTCCTATCATATTTCATATAATACTCTATTTACAAAATCTAGACTATAGTATAGTATCGGGTCTATGCCAATCACCCAATCGGCGAAAAAAGCTCTGCGGAACTCTAAAAGAAAGAGGGGATTTAACACTGTCAAAAAAGAGCTTATAAACAAAACCATAAAGAAAATCAAAAAACTTATCTCCGAAAAAAAGATAAAGGAAGCTAAAGCTTTGATGCCGGAAGTCCAGAAAATTTTGGATAAATCGGTCAAAACCGGGCTACTCAAAGCCAACACAGCTGCTCGTAAAAAATCTAGAATTTCCAGGATGATTAAAAAAGTGTTTTAATTTTTTGTTGTTCATTCTGGAGATTTTTTAGTTTGCGCTCTCGTGAGGAATCGGACCTCAATCACAAACTCCGCAAGTTTGCATTCTATCCATTAAACTACGAGAGCAATCGAAGGCAGATTAGCACAAAAATTTTAAAATCCTAAATATAAGAGTAACTTTTCCAAAAAAGGTTCAATGTGTTCTTCCTCCGGCAAATATTTTAAAAGTTCATCACGAACCTCTTCAGAAGAAAAATTTTCAATAAAAATGATTATATACGGCATCAAAACTTTTTTTGATTTTATTAGTATTTTGGGATAGTTTTCTCGGGTTTCCACCCAGAATGAATCAAGATCTTTATAAACATAATGGGTTTTACCGACAGTTACACCATGGTTACTTATTTCTATGTCTATTATGGCGGGCTTTTTTGAGGCGAAGAGAGAGAGAGTGAAAGAAGAGACGATTATAAGGATGGCAAAAATTACATTATTTAAAATTATAGCTATGAGGGCGACTGAAACGGTGATGATACCGACTATCCAATACCAGTCGGCTGTTTTTTCTTTGTATAAATATTCGCTAGCCTGCCAAGATAGTTTACTTAGCCCGTTAAAATTTTCCATGCCTACCATTGTACCACAATTTCCTTTTCCATTTTCACGGATGGAATGAGATTAACTATAATGCGGAGGAAGTGAGATTCGAACTCACGAACCAGTTGCCCAGTTCCCGCTTTTCAAGAGCGGTGCCTTAAACCTCTCGAGCCATTCCTCCGCACTACAGTTAATCGATTATTTTCCTTCTACCGTTTCTACCGAATATTTTTTAGCTACAAAATAGATATAAATAATTTCCAAAATACCAACAGTGTTCACAACAAGCAAAATAATGAACCATTTCTTGTGTGACAATCTCGCTGATTTCCATAAAGCCAAACCTTTCCAGACCGTTGACCACAAAACTAATAATACTAATAAAACAGGTGCCCAAACTGGTAAAGTATCTAATGTTGAAATTATGTTTATCATAGGCTCATAATATCAAAAAATAGCTATAATGCAATTAGCAAATTTTTCGTGTAAACTGAATTATATGAAATATCTGGGAGTAGATTATGGGAGCAAAAGGGTGGGATTGGCCGTGTCAGATTTTTCTGAAAGTTTTGCTATGCCTCTGAAAGTTATTTCCGATTTTGCTTCATTGGAAGATCTTCTTGATGAGGTGGAAAGGATTTGCAAAGATGAAGATATTGACGAAATTGTTGTCGGAGAGTCAAAAGATTTTTCACAAAAAGACAATAAAATAATGAAAGAAATCAAACTTTTCGCAAAAAAACTGAAAGAAAAATTAAAAATATCTATACACATGCACCCTGAATTTCTAACGTCCCAAGAGGCAAAAAGATTACAGGGTAAAAATGAAATGCACGACGCCAGCGCAGCCGCTCTAATATTAAAAAGCTATCTTGAGACAAATAAACACGATGCTAAACGAAAAAAAAGAAAATAATATGACAATTTCACTTGAGGATTTCAAAAAAATTGATATAAAAATCGGAGAAATTTTGAGCGCCGAAAAAGTTCCTGAAACCGACAAGCTTCTGAAGCTTGCAGTAGATTTTGGGCTAAAACCGCAGAGCGGTTTGCTCGGCCAGAGCACAAGCTCTGGTTTAGGGGATAGAGATATCCGTCAGATTATCTCGGGTATTTCAACATTTTTCCCCGACCCGCAAGTTCTTGTCGGCAAAAAATGCGCCTTTGTGGCTAATCTGGAACCACGAATCATAAAAGGTTTGGAAAGCCAAGGAATGATATTGGCAGTTAGTGGCGGTGAAGGGAGCGGCCAATTTTTTTCACTACTTGAATCTTCACCAAATGTTTCTCCCGGGGTCTCCGCAAAGTAGAAAGTCTGGATATTATCTACAAGTTACTTCACTGTAGGCTTTTTTTACTATATAATTGTATCAATGAGATTTAACAAAATACTTAAAGCCTTTCCTCCACCCCAGTACCTTAATATTCCCTTCGCAGGACTTTCCATATCTGACCAAGCCATTCATCTTATTCAATTTAGTAAAAAAAATGACAAATTCTTCATAGAAAAATTCAAGGAAATACCACTTCCTCCGGGTGTTGTCACATCGGGGGAGGTAAAAAATAAAGAAGAAGTAATAAATATTTTGCAAACTTTAAAAAGGGATTTGAAGTTAGATTATATTCGGGTTTGTATATCAGAAGAAAGAGCCTACCTTTTTACAGCCAAAATTCCGGAGGTGGTAGAAAAAGAGGTTATCAGCGCCATAGAATCAAAAATAGAGGAAAACATTCCGGTTAATCCGCAAGAACTTATTTTTGACTACAAATTGTTTAGCCATAAAGAAAAGAATCATATTGATGTCGTGGTGTACGCATTGCCAATCGGCACAGTCAATAAATATGTTGAAATTTTGGAAAGTAGCAATCTCACCCCTCTTTCTTTGGAGATAGAATCACAAGCAGTTGCCAGAGCTCTTCTAACAAAAAACAACAAAGAAACTATTCTTGTTGTTAATTTTCAGCCGGAAAAGGTCGGTTTATATGTTACAAAAAAAAGAGTAGTTCGTTTTTCGTCAACAATTTCTCTCAAGCGAGGATCGCCTAACTATGAAGGCCTATTATTGCAGGAAATCAAAAAACTTTACGTCTATTGGCATGCTCTCAAAGAAAATATAGACGAGCCGGAAAGCAAAATAGAAAAAATCATTATTTGCGGGGACAGTATTGAAGAAAATATAGTGTCATATTTATCCGGTCATCTTGAGCACAAAGTAGTATTAGGCAATGTCTGGACGAACGTTTTTGATTTGAATGCAAATATCCCAGAAATCACTTTTTCTGATTCCTTGAAATATGCCTCTGCCATCGGCCTGTCTCTTTCCGATGACGACCTAGTATAGTTTTATATTAACATGTTCAATTTACTTCCAAAAAATCTTAAGGAAAAAATAAAAACAGAGTACAAACTCCGAAAAATTACGGTAATACTCATATTTATTATTTGTCTCCAGCTATCTTTTTTGATTTTCCTGACTCCTTCATGGCTCATCTCTTTTTATAAAGAAAAGGAAGTCACATCCCAATCGGAGGAAATAAAAAAACATTTATCGGATTCCAGTTTAAGCGAGGTCATAGTCACTATCAGAGGAATAAATACTAAATTAAATATTATCAATTCAGTTCTTAAATATCCTAAAATAGTCCCTTTTATAAATACCATTCTTTCCAAAAAAACAAGCTCGATTAAAATAGATGAACTGGCCTACATCTTAGGACAAGAAAATACGGCGGAAATTATTATCGGAGGTACTTCTCTCACTCGTGAGGCTCTTGTTTCTTTTGTCAAAGCCTTGGAAGACTCCAAGTCTTTTAATAAAGTCAATTTACCCATATCAAATCTAGCCAAAGATAAAAATATCAGCTTCTCTATTAGCTTGCAAATAATCCAAGAATAAAAT
This sequence comes from Candidatus Zambryskibacteria bacterium RIFCSPLOWO2_02_FULL_39_26, assembly GCA_001825395.1. GTDB lineage: Bacteria > Patescibacteriota > Minisyncoccia > Phycocordibacterales > DATDWN01 > C7867-006. Next base: position 895 of record MHWN01000020.1, on the reverse strand, counting down.
GCCAAAACAAAAGTCATTCAAAAAAATACTTTGGACACCGGGATTACTTATTTTGGTTATTTTTATTGCTTACTATTTTCTCTGGAGGGATATCAAATCAAAAAATGAACGCATCTCCACTCTATCGCAAGACATATCTTCAGAATCTGTTCGACAGGATTATCTGATTTTAACCCAAAAAGTTATAGAAAGTGTCAATACGGATATTTCTCGAATAAACAATTCTATCGTGGCTAAGGATGGCGACGTGTCTTTTATTGAAAATTTGGAAACTTTGGCCAAAAGCAACGGTTTAACCATAACCATAGACTCTCTGATTTTTGAGGACAGTCCACAAACTTCTTCTGCGGGGCTAACCGTTTTCAGAATTAATGCCAAAACAAGAGGAAATTGGGCCGGCACTTATACATTTTTATCCCAACTGGAGTCATCTCCATTTAAGATTAAAATTAATAAATTCACTTTTTTGGGAAGCGAAGGAGAAACTTTGGACGGCAAAAAACCAAGCTTATCCAACATTGTTTGGCAAGGCGCCTTTGAAATTGCGGTATTAAAGTATAAATAATATGTCTAATTTTTTAAATAAAATTAAAAACTGGTATAGCTGGCTAACCCCCAAAAAAATTTCTTACGAAAAGAAAAGGGTCAGACCCATTTATGATTGGACTATTATTTTAATTACTACCATAGTTGTTATGCTCATAATGGTTTCTTTCGCACTGTATTTTTACTTACAAATAAGCAGTGGTGAATTTTTCAACGTTACTACAAGCGATGCCGGGAACGAATTAAAAATTAATACAAACCTTCTAAATAAAACAATAGACGATTTGAAAGCTCGCGAGGTGGATTTAAATAAAATTAAACAAAACAAAACATCGCCAAAAGACCCATC
>MHWN01000019.1 GCA_001825395.1 Candidatus Zambryskibacteria bacterium RIFCSPLOWO2_02_FULL_39_26 | reverse complement strand
TATTAATGGTGACTATAGTGTAGCGGCTCTGCACGGAAGTTTGTGGAACTTCAAGTTCCGGATCAACACCGGATAGTCACCCAAAAAATTATGAGCAAAAAAGCATTAGTTATATTAGTTATTCTTATTTTGATAAGCATTTTTGCTTTCTACAGTTTGAATAAAGATGAAAGTGTTGGTGGTCTAAAGAATGAAAATTTGGAGAAGTCATCCAGTTTGAATTTTGACTTTAACCGTCCAAAGAAGAGTGCTCATTATGAAACTAATACCCCTGCCCATGCTTCTGTCTTGGCCGCATCCCCAATAAACATTGTTATTGATTTCAATTTTGATCTTGCTCCACCTTCATCCATTTCCATTAAAAAAGACGGGGTTGAATACAGTGTTGGAGAGACAGTAATAGATAGTAATAAACTTGTATTGAGAAAAAACTTTGATGCGGATGCCCCGAATGGGCTTTATAAAGTTGACTACAATGCTTGCTGGCCGGACAGATCCTGCCATCAGGGTTATTTTGAATTTGCGATAGACAGAGACACAGCCGTGCCATTTCAGGATATGAGAAATAAAAGTGAGATAACGATAAGGATGTCCGAAATTAAATTTTTACCTAAAGATTTGATTGTGAGTCCTAATACCAAAGTAATCTGGGTGAATGATGATGACACTATCCACTATGTTAATACTGATAGTCATCCTGCACATACTTATTTTGAGAAACAAAATTCAAAAGCGCTTAATAAAGGAGAGTTACATTCAGTTGTTTTTAGTAAGATTGGGGCATATCCTTACCACTGCAGCGCCCATACAGAAATGACTGGAAATATCATCGTTCAGTAGTTATGAAAATACTCATCACAAAAAAATCGGCTGATTATGAGTTTTTTGATAGCGGAGATGGAGAGAAATTGGAGAGATATGGAAGCATAATTTTAACTCGTCCGGATCCGCAGGCGATTTGGTCAAAGAAATTAGATAAAAGTCAGTGGGAAAAAGCGGATGCAGTTTACACTCGCGTTGGCACTTCTGGCAAGTGGAAAGTTAAAGAGGGAATAAATAAAAATTGGCAGGTATCTCTGGGTGATCTAACTTTTAACCTGGAACTTCTACCTTCCAAGCATTTAGGACTTTTTCCTGAACAATCCGGGCAGTGGAAGTGGTTGGAGGAGAAAATCAAAATGCGATACGAATCTACGAAACATGCGAATGAGACGAATAAAAAAATCCAAGTTCTAAATCTTTTTGCCTACACAGGGGGTGCAAGTATGACTTGCGCACGAACCGGAGCAAGCGTTGTTCATGTGGACGCTTCTAAATTTATGGTTGATTTAGCTCACAAAAATTTAGACTCATCCGGACTTTCTGACAAACCAGTGAGATTTATTGTTGATGACGTCAGAAAATTTGTTGAACGAGAAATAAAAAGAGGAAATAAATACGATGTTATTCTTTTAGATCCTCCTGTGTATGGCAAAGGTCCTAAAGGAGAAGCTTGGAATATTAAAACTGATTTGCAACCACTACTGTTGCGTTTGAAAAGTTTACTTTCACCAAATCCTATTGCTGTAGTTCTAAACGGTTACGCTTCAGGATACTCCCACATTACATATGCACAACTATTGGAGTCTTTTGCAAAAAACTATAATAGTAAAATAACTTCAGGGGAGTTGGCCATCAAAGAAACTTCAGGCGGCAGACTTTTGCCCTGTGGCATTTTCGCTCGTTTGGAAATTGAAAATTAGAAATTAAAAATTTTTGTCATGTATTCATTTGATGTTCCAGTACAAAATTATTTTTCACTGACCAGAACCCCGATTCTTACGGATGTCATGTATACCCTCACAACTTTTTTTGATGCATCTTGGTATTTTATTTTACTGGTCATTTGTTTTACCATACTTATTTTTCTGATTAGAAATTTTCGTTATGCCCTTCTTTTTTTCTCCACATTATTGTTTGGGACAGTCATAGTTTATATTTTAAAAAATATTTTTAATATTGCTAGGCCTTTGGACGGTTTTATGTCGGTGTTTAGTTCCAGTTTTCCAAGTTATCATGCCACTTCAGCCACAATATTTTTTGTGATACTTATTTACATTTTTGATTCGTGTTTCAGAAGTAGGGGAAGAGTTATTTTTAATACCATTTGTCTTTCAGGCATCATGCTAGTGGCTTTTTCACGGCTTTATCTCGGTGTTCATTGGTTAAGCGATGTGCTTTTTGGTATAATACTCGGTGTTCTGATTAGTTATATTTCCATTTTTATTTTCAAGCTTGTAATGTTTAGGCAAAACAATCGTCTAAATATGCGATAAATAAATTATTACCTTTTATTAATTTTCGCAAGAGGCGGATAAAAATATGTATCAATATCTAAATGATGTTCAAAAGAGCCGTTTATTTAAGGGAGTTTTCGCTGTCGTCATAACGTTGGCCGTTTTCTTGGGTTTCAAAGCCCTTAATACCATAAAGGAGTTTTCGTACATTGGCGGAGGAGTTTACCCGGCAAATACTATAACGATTTCAGGAAAAGGATCTGTTTTTGCCATTCCTGATACAGGCTCGTTTTCATTTTCAGTGATTGAGGAAGGTAAGACGGTGAAAGAGGCGCAGGGTAAAGAAAGCAAAAAAATCAATTCTATTTTAGACGCAGTCAAGGGTATGGGAGTGGATGAGAAAGATATAAAGACAGTGGGGTATTATTCAAATCCGAAATATGAATATTCAAGCAGTGTCTGCCAGAGAGCTGAATCAACAAATGGAGTCATGATGCCGGTTTATTGCCCTCCAGGTAAGCAAGTGCTTATCGGTTACGAAGTTAGTCAAACTATTTCTGTCAAAGTCAGAAAAACAGACACAGCCGGAGATATTTTGACAAAAGTCGGAAGTCTAGGAGCTCAAAATATAAGTGGACTTAATTTTGTCACAGACGATATGGACGCAGTACAAGCCGATGCACGGGATAAAGCAATAACTGATGCAAAAGCAAAAGCAAAAATTCTAGCAAAGTCTCTTGGTGTAAAACTTGTTAGGATTGTAAGCTTTAATGAGAACGGAAATTATCCAGTGCCAATGTATTATGGACTGGAAGCAAAGTCTATAGCTACGGATGTGGTTTCAACATCACCACAAGTGCCAGTCGGAGAAAACGAAATAGTATCAAATGTGACTATAACATATGAGGTAAAATAAGGCCTTCAGTTTATCAAAGGTCTCCCTTGCAGGGTATACCCCGTACCAAAGATTACTTGGTACGGGGTTTTCTGCATCAAAGTTTTATTTAATAGACACTAATATTAAACACCGAGTGTTTAATATTTCACTGTTTTTCCGAGAGAGATTTTGACTGAAGCTTCTAACGGGACAAGTAACTGGGGATAATATAGCTTATTTAAGGCCTAAAAGCCAGTTTGACAAGTTATTTTTTAACTGTAGTATTTTTTATGGAGGGTTTATAAAATGAGAAAGACCATGGCTGAATGGAATCGTATCGACTTGAAATCTGGAAATGCCCGAAGAAAACCAGCCAAAGGGTGGCACCTTTGTGGCGATGGTTTATACCGAAAAGATAAGCCTAGATGCAAAGATGAGAAACACAAGTGGGATGGATCTGGGTGTTGCAAGAACTGCGATACCTGCCTTAGGCCTCATGAGGAGACAGCTACCGGTAGGTAGTCAAAGGTTCAGCGTTATACCGGCAAGCAGACAAACCGTCTCGCTGAGTCGGTTTTCTGTATTATAAAATCGTTGAGTAATAAATTTTTCTAGTATCTACGGAATCTGTGAAAAGATGAGTAGAAAGAAAATTTTCAGCAGAAAATTATTCTGTTACTAGAAAAATTTATTACGAAAAAGATTTATTCTTCCGAACTTGATTCACCAGTATTTACAGCCACAACTGACCCGCCGTTTTTAGCGAGACCTGCGCGAATTTCTTTTAGAATATGGTCAGCGATTTTTTTGTTGGCTTTGTCTTTGAGAAATTGGCGAGTTGCATCATATCCACGACCAAGTTTTTCTTCGCCGTAGGCATAACTTGTGCCGGATTTTTTTATAATTCCCATCTTTTCACCAAGAGCGATAAGTTCACCCTCGCGAGAAATGCCTTCGTTGTACATTAAATCAAACTCGGTTTGTTTGAAAGGAGCGGCAACTTTGTTTTTGACCACTTTTACTCTGATTCGTCCACCCATCACTTCCTCACCTTTTTTTATTTGGGCGATGCGGCGGATATCTATTCGAATAGAAGTGTAAAACTTAAGCGCTTTTCCTCCAGGAGTGGTTTCAGGATTGCCAAACATTACACCAATCTGCATTCGGATTTGGTTTATAAAAATGACAATTGTCTTTGACTTTGCCACAATGGCGGTTAGTTTGCGAAGAGCTTGGGACATAAGGCGGGCCTGCTTGCCGACATGGTGTGCGCCCATATCGCCTTCAATTTCATCTTTTGGAGTAAGAGCGGCTACGGAGTCAATGACGATAACATCAATTTTGCCGGAGCGTACAAGCGAATCCACAATCTCCAGAGCCTGTTCGCCATTGTCCGGCTGGGAGATCAAAAGCTCGGCAATGTTCACACCCAAGCGTTTTGAGTATTCCGGATCCATGGAGTGTTCGGCATCAATAAATGCGCAAATCCCGCCTTTTTTCTGGGCTTCAGCGATGACGTGTAAAGACAATGTTGTCTTTCCCGACGATTCCGGTCCAAAGATTTCAATTATTCTGCCGCGCGGAAGTCCTCCAACACCGAGTGCCGCATCAAGACCAATAGAGCCGGTGGATATGGCGTTAACGTCCACGTGTGGCTTGTCACCAAGCATCATAATCGCGTCGTCACCAAACTTCGTTCGGATTTCTCTTAAAGTATTTTCCACGTTAACTTTCCCGATTTCGTTTTTAGGTTCTTTCTGTACTTTTTTCTTCATAGTATTATTTTAATTATTAAAACTCTTTTAATATAATTTCCAATCTCTTTTTCGTGTAATTTTTGAACTTATCTTTTGCGTCTAATTTGATTATATTATACCCCGGTGACAGGAGCAATTTTTCTTTAAAATAACCATTCTTGTTTGTAAAGATTGGTCTATCGTTTAAGTTTAAGTAAGAAATATTTCGAGCCCGACCCTCTATTTCTATGAGAGTCTGGCTGTAGGTCGCGCCGTTTTGGGGTGTGTATATATCAATAATTGGTCCAGAAATAAGCTTCCATGCCTGAAATATGGAATATCCCACTATAACCATACCTAGGATAGAAAATAAGGTAATTCGCAGTAAGGATGTGGCGTTTCTATTCATGTAAGTGCGACACTAATCCACCAGAATTCATGCGAATGACACGAATAGTTAAAAACCTTTGCGAATAGGGCACATGAATAAATTCCATTCGTGTCATTCGTTCTCATTCGTAATTGATGTCGTGTTTCCTATAACTTCTCGTGGTTTGGCTCCAGAACCTGGGCCAATCACTCCGCGCTCTTCAAGCATATCAATAAGCCGGGCGGCCCGGGCGTAACCAATACCCAGTTTTCGCTGAAGATAAGAGGTAGATGCCTTGCCGGCTTCCATGACAGTCTTCTTGGCTTCTTCATAAAGTTCGTCATCGTTTTCCATTTTCTCATCTTCAAGTGTTGCTTCAAAAATATTATTTTTCTGATTTTCACCGGTTAGGTTTATTTCATTTGGCACATCACTTTCATAACTTTGGGCCAGATATTTCACCACTGCCTTGACTTCATTTTCCGATATATATGCCGATTGGATTCTTTGTGGTTGAGACATTTCTCCGGAAAGGTAAAGCATATCCCCGGCTCCCAAAAGTTTTTCCGCCCCGCCCATATCAAGAATAGTTCGGGAGTCTACTTGGGAGGCCACCTGCAAGGCGATTCTTGTCGGAATGTTGGCTTTGATAAGTCCGGTAATGATGTTTACCGAAGGTCTTTGGGTGGAAAGAATAAGATGGATTCCAACTGCTCGAGACATTTGGGCCAAGCGAACAATAGCCGATTCCAGTTCGCGAGGATACATTGACATAATATCAGCCAATTCGTCAATAACGATGACGATATAAGGCATGGTCTCAATTTGTTTGTCGTCTGTCGTAGCTGACGCCTTAACTGTTTTTTTCTTTTTTAGTTCCGGCTCAACCACATTTTTATGGTAAGAAGAAATATTTTGCAAACTTTCGGCCTGAAGAATGTCATAACGCCTATCCATTTCTTTAGCCGCCCATTTCAGGGCCAAAATAGTTTTTTTAGCGTCGGTAATAACAGGAGTCAGTAAATGGGGTATTTTGTTATAAAGGGTCAACTCCACTCGCTTAGGATCTATCATTATGAATTTCAAATTATCAGGGGAATTTCTATAAAGGAGCGAGGTAATGATGGCGTGTATAGAGACCGATTTGCCGGCACCGGTTGCTCCGGCAATAAGAAAGTGTGGAGCTCTGGATAAATTGGCAAAATATGACATTCCGGAGATTCCTTTTCCAAGAGAAACCAAAAGCGGTTTATCCGAATTTTGAAATTCGTTTGAGGACAATAGCGTCCCAAGTCCGACGGTTGTTTTAATACTATTCGGTATTTCAATTCCGACCAGAGATTTTCCGGGAATTGGAGCTTCTATTCGTATTGGATGGGCGGCAAGAGCCAAAGACAGATCATTTTGAAGTCCGACAATGCGGGACAATTTTACTCCCTCCGCCGGCTTCAGGGCGTATCTGGTTATTGATGGGCCAATGGAAATTTCATCCATTTCAACATTAATGCCAAAGTTCGCCAGTGTTCTTTTGATAATATTTGAATTAGCTTTTATATCTCCAACTCCCGGTTTGCCATGATCTTCTTGAAGAAGAGAAAGAGGTGGCGGAACAAATTCTTTTCCGTTAAAAGAAAGAAGATTTACGCCAAATTCCTCCTTTTTATTATTTGGTAATATTTCCCCAGTTCTTTTTGTTTCGAGAGTTTTTTCAATCGCATGACCGTCTTTTCTTAAATTTTTTAAATCATCTTGGCTTAAACCGCCCGAATTAGCGATAATTATCTCCGGTCCAGAATCTTCCGTTTCGGGGAGAATATCCCTTTTTTTAAATAATGAAGTAATGAATGTAAGCTTAAGTGGCGCGTCAAATATGATCAGACATGATATAACCATAAGAGCTAAAAGTATGACAACACTGGCGTAAACATCAAATAAACTTACAAGGGGGCTGGAGATAAGTCCCCCAACAAACCCGCCCCTGTCAGGTAAACTTATATTGATAAGTCCAAGTCCGGAAATGAAAAATAAAATACCGCCGATAGTATGGGTCGTGGCCAGTTTCTTTTTCAACGATTTGAAGAAGGAAATACATAGCATTAAAAATATTACAGGCAACAAATAATATCCGACTCCGAAAAGAATATCATGAAATATTTTATAAGACTGCTCACCGACAAAGCCAGCCAAATTATTACCCCCTTTGGTGGTAAAACTGGATAGTGTAAAAAATACACTCAATACAAAAAATAGGATGGCAATTATGCCTTGCAAAGTTTCATCTTTTAGATACCCATAAGAAGATTCACTATTTGCCTCTCCACCTCTTCTTTTCTTATCCTTCTTGGCCATATCTAGGTATTTTAGCAAATAAATCATTACTTGTCTGGCACGTCCGCACACTAACATTGCCATTGCTCTAATATGTTCTGTAGTAATCATCGCTTAAAGCGAGATTATGGCAAAGATATCTAAGTTGGTACTAGTGTCGTTTTTGAAAAGCAGGATGATGGCAATGTTAGTGTGCGGGCTTGCCTAAATGTCTTTAATGAGTATAATGGACGTGCTTAATGTTCTAAAGGACATTTATTATTTATATAGGACATATTAAATAACAATTAAGGACATTACTCCCTTAAAGTGGTAAATATATGGAACAAGAAAATAGGGTTTCCGCAAATTTAAATACAAATAATATAGACCCCATCTCATTTTTTGGCGAAGATGCCAATTTCGTTTTTGTGTACAAAAAGACAGAAAAACTAGTATCGGCAGTCTATATGGTTACCAATTTATTTTCCGAAAATGAACCAACGAAGTGGACTCTAAGGAAAAAAGCCGGAGATCTAATGTCCTTTATCTTAAATTACAAGGATATAAATGAATCTAGCTGTGGTGATTTTATTTATAACGTTAAGACTCGTATCTTGGAGCTAGTCTCTTTGTTAGAAATATCTTCTTTTGGGGGGTTGTTATCCAATATGAATTTCACTATTTTAAAGAAGGAATTTTCAAGTTTAGTCGGAATTATGGACTCTGAAATGTCAAACCACAGTGGAGCAGTTGATGGTACTATCCCAAAATCATTTTTTAATGTTAAAGAGGTCGGTTTGGGTATAAAGGACAGATATTTATCCAGTGGAGGTGGTATAAAGGACAACAGTCTTTTAAAGAGTCGAGACCAGTTTAAAAGGTCAAATCGCCAAAATATAATTTTAAATTTACTAAGGAAAAAAAAGGAATTAACGATTAAAGACATATCTGCTGTCATAAAGGATTGCAGTGAAAAAACCATACAGAGGGAGTTGACCTCATTCATAAAAGCTGGGGTACTGAAAAGAACTGGAGAGAGGCGCTGGAGCAAGTACTCTCTGGCATAAATATTAGGCCATAATAATACTGTTTTTCTGGATATTGGGAGTAAAATACGGGTGTACTTATTGCCTCTCTCTAGAGTAACATTGACTTTCATCGCCCTTTTTGGAATAATGGTTTCCGTGGCGTATTTTGGCTGTTTTATCCAAAAATGGCTAAAAAGTTAGAGTTATCCACACGGTTATTTGAAAGTCTTGTCAGGAGACTATATAATGGTTTCTGTACAGGTGTTTAGGCACCTTGTGCAATTCACTGTACATTCTCTTTGTCAGAACAGAAAGTTATTTGACAAATAAATCCACACACTAACTTTGGTATTGTGTTTTGAAAAAACACGGTAAAGCGATGCTAAAGTTAGTGTGCGGATAAATATGGATTTTATAAAGCGCGATTATAGAATCGCGCCTTCAGAACTTGTCGCACAATTTCCTTTACGTCCGCATTTCAGAAATTCCGTCCAAACTTATCATCTATCTCTTCACTTTTGTGTCGATTCATTTTGTGTCAGCACGTTTTTACTTTCAAAGTAAAGATTAAGTTAGGTGCAAAAGTAAACAATTAAAGTGAGGGATTAGTATGTAGGTATGATTATGAAATATTTATGGAAAATTTGTATTTTGTAATTGTATCTAGAATTGTTAAGAAGTTAGTTAATTGTTTTCAATAACATCTCTCTACACAATTATTAATAGTAAAGTAGGGAGGGGTTGTTTTATTAAATATATATGACTTTATCAAAATCAATAGCTGTAAAATATGTTGCTGTTGCGGTTGGATTCGCTATGGCAGTTTCTGCATTCGCGCCAGGATTGGCCAGTGCCGATACCGCCTCGGATTTGCAAGCGCAGATCAACAGTTTGCTGGCAACCATTCAAGCGTTGCAAGCACAACTTGCGGCTACGACAGGAAGTAGCTCTACAGGCTACACCTTCAATACAAACTTGACTATTGGCAGTACCGGCGCAGATGTTATGAATCTTCAAAAGGTTCTGAATATGAGCGCTGATACCCAAGTGGCCTCTTCAGGTGTTGGTTCACCGGGGAATGAAACTTCATACTTTGGTGCGCTTACACGGGCAGCGGTTATTAAATTCCAGAATAAATATGGAATTACGCCAGCAGTTGGTTATGTCGGCCCAATCACAAGGGCAAAGCTCAACTCAATGAACACAGTGGTTGTTGGTCCTTCACTTCCAACTGGAGGCGGACTATCAATCGTGGCTGGTTCACAACCTGCAAATTCTCTTGCACCAACAAGTGCAGCCAGAATTCCTTTCACAACAGTTATCCTGACAGCAGGAGCATCTGATGTGACAGTTAATTCTATTACGGTAGAGCGAACAGGTCTTGGAGTGGACGCTGTCTTCGGTGGCGTCGTTCTACTCAAGAGCGATGGTACCCAGATCGGTATTGCAAAGACACTGAACTCAAACCACCAAGCAAACGTGGGTGAGCCATTTGTCATTCCAGCAGGTACTTCTCAAACAGTTACAATTGCAGGCAACATGGCCGCTTCACTTAGTGCATACGCTGGACAAGTGGTCGGCTTAAATGTTGTTGCAGTCAACACTTCAGCGTCAGTTTCCGGATCCCTTCCTATCGGAGGTGCAATGCACACCATAAACGCTTCCCTAACATTGGGTAGTGTTACGATTGCTGCTTCATCTTACGATCCAGGGACATCCCAAAGTAAGGAAATTGGCACAACTGGTTACAAATTCTCCGGTATCAGAGTTACAGCCGGTTCAGCAGAACAGGTTAAACTTTGGTCAATACGATGGAATCAGTCGGGTTCAGCATCAAAGGACGACCTTTCAAATGTAATGGTCTATGTTGATGGTACTGCTTACCCAACAACAGTTTCAGTGGATGGTAAATACTATTCTGCAAACTTCTCTGGAGGTCTCCTTATTGACAAGGGTCTTGCAAAAGATATTTACGTTCAAGGTGACATAACAGGATCAGGTTCAGCTGGTAGAACAATCAAATTTGATCTCTACAAAACAACTGACCTATACGTATCCGGAGTAACATATGGTTATGGAATTACGCCTCCAGCAGGTTCTAACTCTGTAGTCACATGTTCAACTTCACAGGCTTGCGGTAATTTCACTACAGGCACACCTTGGTTCCAAGCAAACATTGTGACGGTTTCTGCAGGTACAGTTACATCAATCGGAAAAGCAACATCAGTTGCCGCTCAAAACATTGCTGTAAACGTTCCTAACCAAGTACTCGGTGGATTCCAAACAGACATCAAGGGTGAACCTATCTCTGTACAATCATTGGCCTTCACCATTGCTACAACCGGATCATGGACTTCTTCAACTGGTATCACAAGCATCACTATCGTTAATCAAAACGGCGCGGTGATTGCCGGCCCAATTGACGAGGCATCAACATGTACAACAGGTTGTACAATTACATTCACAGACACAATCACCTTCCCTCTTGGAATAAGTACTTACACTATTAAGGGTAAAATCCCAACAGGCGCACCTAACGGGGCTACAGTAATAGTGTCCGCTACACCTTCATCGGGATGGACAAGTGTCACTGGACAAACAACGGGTAACACCATCAGTTTGTCGGCAAACGGGGCATTCAGTATGAACACCATGACTGTCAAGTCAGCGGCCCTTACTGTTACTGTTTCCGCTACACCAAGCGCGGCTTCAATCGTTCCTGGTGGCAGAGTGACATTCGCTAACTATCAGTTTGACGCTTCAGCATCAGGTGAAGATGTCAGATTGGGAGCAATTCCTTTCTATTACAACGGAAGCTCACAATCATTTGCGGCAGATGAGACAATTATGACTTCATGTCAGGTTTATGATGGCGCAACACCTTTGAACACGGGTTCAAACGTTGTTAACCCTTCAACTACCGTTGCAACATCTACAGCACTTAGTCAGACATTTACATTTGATCAGCAACTTACTATTGCAAAGGGTGTAGTTAAGACGCTTAGACTTGAGTGTAACGTTGCCTCTTCAGCTCACGCCAACTCCCAGATGCAATGGGGTCTTCTAAGCACCAGCGATCCAACAGTTACAGGCGTAACTTCGGGAGCTAGTGTTTCGGAAACTCTAACATCTAATAACGGTCAAGTTATGACGGTTGCTACAGGTTCATTCACCGGTTCAGTTGATCCATCATCACCGGCATATAAGCTAGTGGCTGGAGGTTCAACAGGTGTAACCACGGGGGTTATCAAGTTCCGAGCTACAAACGAGTCAGTCAATCTATCAAAGATTGGTTTGGCTCTAACAGCCGTAACTGCTGGTAACAGTGCAAACGTTGCTCAAAACTTGGGTACAGTTTACCTATACAACTCTTCAGGTGGACTTATAGGTACTGCAACCTTCACCGGTTCAAACACAACAGCAACTTCAACATTAAATAGCACTCTGCTTCTTCCAAAAGATACAGACGTTCTAGTTACTGTTAAAGCTGACTTCCAGGATGTTGGAACAGGACTGACGGGGGTAGAGGGAGATCTAGTCAAGATTGACCCTACAAATGCCGAAGGATCCGGTCTATCGTCTGGTAACACACTTACAGTTAGTGCTATCACGGCTGGTGTTGCTGGAGTAAGACTATTCAACACATTCCCAACCATCGCGCTTGAATCACTTTCAAGTACAGGTATTGGAGATGGCAGACTGATGAGATTCAAGGTAACGGCTGATTCAGCTGGAGACGTGGGCATCTTCCGATTCACCTTCACTCTAGCTACAACAACATTGGCGGTTACAAATGTTGGTTTGTTCGGATACACTGATTCTGGATACTCAACAGCAATGTCAGGAAACTTCGCAGTTGGTGGAACAAGTAGTGGTGGTCAAATTGACGAAAACCTAGCTACATCTACATGTAGTAATGGTGCAGTCAACATGACTAACGCAAGTAGTACTTGTGCATCTACAGGCAGCTTGACTACTCTTGACTTCCAAACAGCTTCTAACCCAGTTGAGGTTCCTGCAGGACAAACTCGATACTTTGAACTTCGAGGTTCTATCGGAGCCAACGCTACTGGCGCTTCAGTTGTGACAAAGATGTTGGCAGACTCATCCGCAGCTACAAGTACTGCAAATGGTACAACCCTTGCTACAAGTAACTTCGTTTGGTCACCAAACGCAACTTCGACCGCCGTCTTTAGTTCAGTTGATTGGACTACAGGATACGGTATCGTAGGCTTCCCAACTTCAGGTCTTCTACAGTCTCGATCTTACTAATCCTTGGATTAGCTAGTCGGTCTGGTTTAGCCTAAGTTAACAAAAAACCACCTTTCCTTTATGGATTGAGTGGTTTTTTGTTGTCTCTAAATAGCCGACTTATCCACAGTTAGCCCAGATTATTACCCATTAGTCAAAAAAAAGAGTATAATTTTAAGAAGTCGGTTTAAAAACCGAGAGTGTGTAGTTATCAAATTATTAGAATAATAATAAATATGTTAAAAACAATATTTTTTAGAAAGGAATTCGTTTTTTATGTGTCCTTGTTTTTGTTTGGTATTTTGATGAGTGCTATGGCCGCTTCGGCTTCCAGCACCATAAGTACAAATATTAGTACAGATGGGACTCTAACTGTCACTGGAGCTTCTGCACTGACCGGCGCGGTCAATGCTTCAAGTACTCTTGCAACAAGCGGTAACATGACAGTTGTTGCCGGATATGGTCTTGATACCGCTGGTGGCGGAGTTTTGAACCTTGGCACAACCACAGCCACATCGGTTATTATCGGTTCATCAAGCGCTAAAGTTGGTATTGCTTCTACATCGCCTTATGTGGCTTTGGGGGTGACAGGTACAACCACGGCTTCTCTAGGTATGGTTATTGGTGGAAATGGCTCAGGAGTAAGTCAATTACTTTTTGGAACATGTACACCAACTATAGGAGCTCTTACAGGCTCTTCCACAGTCTCTGTTATTTGTACAGGTAGTGAAGCGGTGAATGGTACAGGATGGAGAGTGTTTGTAACCCCAAAGATTAACGGTGCCGCTGATGAGGATAAAGACATAATATTTGTTAGTGCTTCATCAACTACTCTTGGTATTCAAGTATCAGTTTTAAATGTGAATTTATCCGGGCTTGGTACGAGAAATCCAACAGATAATGCATGGTATTGGATGGCTTTGCGTTAAACGAGATAATGTAAAAACACTATGATGAAAAAATTAATAATTTACTTAAGCCTTCTGTCGGCTCCGTTTATCGCTCTGGCAGACTATAATGATGTCTCGCTTACTTCTTCAGCCATAATCTCTGTGGGGGGAATGACATTGAATGTTGATGGGGAAAGTTCGGTGGTGGAGTCAATCGTGGTGAGCGCTTCCAGTTTTACGGTGAATTTATTGGAAAACTCTCTTTTTTCAGTAACTTCAGCTGACAGATATACACTATCAAGCGATGCGCCGATCGGAAATATCACATCTAACCAATGTGCGGACGTATCAAAATTGAGTCTGTCGGCCACATCAACCCAGGCGGTTATTATCACCCCAAGCACTACCGTTTGCAGTGTTAATATAGGCAGTGGGGGCGGGGGTGGTAGCAGTGGTTCTGGCAATCCTTCAACTCCAGTAACCACCACTTCCACCGGTAGCGGGGGCGGAGGCGGGGGAATAGTGGCTACTCCAACAGCTTCTTCAGCCACCACTCAAACATCATCCACATCCAGTCTACAAAATCAAATTGCCGCTCTGCTGGCCCAAGTTCAGCTTTTGCAAGCCCAACTCGGAATAGTCAGTATAGGGTCCGGCACAGGTTTTGTTTTCAGTAGAAATTTAATTGTCGGTAGCACCGGCGCCGATGTTAAAAATCTTCAAAAAGTTCTAAATTCCGATTCAGATACACAGATAGCTTCATCGGGCGTTGGTTCACCGGGCAATGAAACCACTTATTTCGGCTCATTGACCAGGACGGCCATTCAGAAATTCCAAGTCAAGTACGGCATAGCAGGACCGGGCGCGCCAGGCTATGGAGTTTTCGGACCGAAGACTAGAGCTAAAATGGCCGAGGTTTCTAAACTGAAAGGCTTCTAAAGCAAACCCAAAAAAGACGAAAACTTCCTTTGATTGCAAAGGGAGTTTTTGTCGTTTATACTATTTCTAATGATTACAAAAACACACAAAATTATTGGAAGTGCTGTTGTTATTATTGCGCTGTTTGCTATCTACATCTTTTTTGATAGACAATCTCGCAATACAGATAATTTGCCGGATATTTATGCCACTAAAGCCACGACTACAACTACTACAACTGATAAAAACAATACTGATCTCGTTAACATAGAAGGTACAGGCAATTATAAGATAGAGCAGGTTGGAGGCGGTGGAGGCATTCCACAACCAGTGCCAGATCTAAACAGAAAAGTTACAATTTATGCCGGGGCCATGATTTCCCCGGAGGCCAGCAATCTGGCTACTGAAAAAATTCTTGCACTGCAGGCTCAATTAAAGAAAGACTCGACGGATTTTAAAGCATGGATTAATCTAGGTATTTATCAAAAAATGGCCGGGGACTATCAGGGCGCGATATTTTCATGGCAATACGCCGGGCGGCTTGCTCCGACTAATTACATTTCTCTTGGTAATTTAGGTAATTTGTACGCTTATTTTTTGAAGGATAACGGGCAGGCAGAGGTGTACTACCAACAAGCCATATCCAAAGCTCCCAATCAAGCCTATCTTTATGTCCAGTTGGCTGAAATTTACAGGGATATTTTTAAGGATTTGGATAAAGCCAGGACGATAGTTAACCAAGGTTTATCTAAAATACCCAATGATGCTAGCCTTCTCCAACTAAAAGCTAGTTTACAATAAAACAATGTCCCAGTAGTAGAGCAGAGCTCACTACAGGGCTATCCCGTAGTGAAAATTACATATATCAGATTTGAACAAATATGAAGAATTAGTTACTATATAAAGTAATAAAGATATATATTATAAATTAATTTTCTACTACTGGGATGTCTCAATATTTTGATAAAGATTTTATAAAATTTTTCTTGGGTTTTGCCGCCATTATCTCTGTCAGTCTAATGATTATTTTCGCAACCAGATTTTATGAGAAAAAATCTTCGGCTAGTGGCGACAACGCTGCTTCAGCAATTCAAGCAACAATTAAAAATTAATTTTATAATTTGATGAAAAGGCTAATTTCCGTTCCAATTACTTTTTTCTTAATGGCCAGTACTGCTAGCGCTCAAGTTTCCCAATTTGTATTTATTACAGAACCACAAACTGTTTCTATTGGAGTTTCTTCAGAAACCATCACTATACAATCACAAAACTCGCAAGGAGTTTCAGAAAACATTACCGAAACTCATGATCTTGTTTTTACTTCGATATCTCCAACAGGCCAATTTTTCAACACCTCCGGCAATCCGGTTTCCACAACAATGTCTAAAAATACAGCCAATAAGAATTTTCTATACCAAGATTCCACTGTCGGAACGTACACACTAACGATAACAGCCACAGGAAGGACAAGCTTACAATCCTTCTCGGCTAGCCAGCAAATAACTATCGGTGGAGAATCTAGCTCGTCTTCAAATAGTACAACAACCAACGAGCAGACCAGTACAGAAACCACAACTGACCAGTCTAGTTCCAGTCAAACCAACACAGCAAATTCTGCCCACAGCAGCCCCGCTCCACTAAGTAGTACAGAGAACAAAATCGAGTTTGAGGTTTCGGCCGGGAGAGATAGGTTAACGGCAGTAGGAAACCCCGTCATCTTTATTGCAAGTCCAACCAAACTGCAAAACTTATCAGAACAAGCCATTACATATAAATGGTCCTTTGGTGATGGTACCACTCTTCTTGGTAAAACAGTTACACACAACTATAGGCACGCGGGGAATTATGCGATTGTTTTAAATGCTTATGGTTCTGATAAACAAGCTGTCAGTCGAATAAATGTGAAGGTAATTTTGCCCTTGATTTCACTTCAAAGAGTTTCAGATGGTATTGAAATAGAAAACAAATCTGGATCAGAAATTAATCTGGGCGGGTGGAGTCTTGCAAATAATAATAAGTCTTTCATTATACCGGAAGATACTCTAGTTTCGACGGGGACAAGAGTTGTTTTCGCGGATGAAACTACAGGAATAAATAGTGCCGACATAACACTTTCAAATCCAATAAAAAAAATTATTACTACTACCTTACCAGAAATTAATCTGGGA
This sequence comes from Candidatus Zambryskibacteria bacterium RIFCSPLOWO2_02_FULL_39_26, assembly GCA_001825395.1. Taxonomy (GTDB): domain Bacteria; phylum Patescibacteriota; class Minisyncoccia; order Phycocordibacterales; family DATDWN01; genus C7867-006. Next base: position 33,374 of record MHWN01000019.1, on the reverse strand, counting down.
GAAATACAAGCAAAAATAAATGAAGTTAAAGTAGCTTTAAATAATATTTCCCCCGCCCTTCAAGGTGACAACACAAAAATAGCTTCTGTTCAGAAAGTAGAAGTGGTAACAAAACAGCTGGAACAAGAAGAGCAAGAAAAATCAGAAATTTTAGAGAAAGATTCTAATCAACTTGCCAATGTTATAGAAGTTTTCGAAGCACCAGAAAGACAAGGTTTTTTAAGTAGTATATTTAGTTTTGTAAAACGTTTATTTGTGGGGAAATAGAATAATTGACAAAAAATAATCTTCCTGTATCCTATGGTGCATAAGGTCAAAGACAATAGGCAATCCATAAGCCCTATCGAGATTTTTCTTCATCTAAAGTGAAGAACTCAATTTTAACCTTAGGTCGGATTATTAGTCGAAAGTCTATCAAGTCTCTAAAGTCCATAAAGTAAAGCAGAACCCTGCCTTTATAGACTTTTGACTTTAAGAACTTTATAACTATTCATTATGGCGGTATCAAAAGAAAAAAAGGGAGAAATTTTGACAAAACTTAAAAAAATTCTAAAAGATTCGGCGGGAATTGTGTTTATTAACTTCCACTCTCTTCCTGTTTCCGAATCAACTAAAATTCGAAAAGTTTTGAGAGAAAGGGATATCGGTTATACCATCGCTAAAAAAACTTTGACAAGGAAGGCTTTGTCAGAAAATAACATTGCCGGGAATATGCCAGAGATGCCGGGAGAGCTTGGAATAGTTTATGGAACAGATCCATTAGACTCTGCTAGAGAGATTTATTCTTTCCAAAAGTCTTTGGACAAGAAAGTGCAGATTATCGGAGGAATTTTTGAAGGCAAGTTCATGAATAGGGAAGAGATGGTTTCAATCGCTCAAATTCCTGGACTGAAGACTCTGCAGGTCCAGTTTGTTAATCTCATTAATTCACCTATTCAGGGTTTTGTAATGGCACTTAGTGAAATAGCGAAGAAGAAAGTATAATTATCATTAATTAAAAATGCAAAAATCAAAATGTAAAATGACAAAGTAAAATACAAAATGTAAACGCATTACAATTTTACATTTTGAATTGTCATTTTGATTTTTGAGATTTACATTTTACATTTATTATCATGGAAGAAATTAAAACAATATCAACTCCAGCAAAGTTCAAGGATATAGTATCAGCTATTGATTCTATGTCAGTCTTGGATTTACACGAACTTGTTAAGCACTTAGAAGAGAAGTTCGGTGTTTCAGCAGCAGCGGTTGCTGTAGCAGCACCGGCAGGTGGTGCAGTAGCGAGTGGCGCAGAAGAGAAATCAACAGTCAATGTTGAACTAACAGATGGTGGTGCAACAAAAATCGCTGTTATTAAAGTTGTTAAAGAAGTCTTGGGCCTAGGCCTTAAAGAAGCAAAAGATTTAGTAGATGCAGCACCAAGTATGCTTAAAGAGGGAATGAAAAAAGCGGATGGAGAAGCATTTAAGAAAAAACTAGAGGAAGCCGGAGCAAAAATTACCTTAAAGTAATTTTAGCGGGTGTCCCGAGCTACCAAGCGAGGGGCAGGGAACGAAGATCTCATTAAAATAGATTCAGGATTAAAGATAAAACTTCCCCAAGGTTAAACCTAAGGGAGTTTTGATTAGAGATTACTTACCTTTACCTAAATCAAACTATTTACCAGCGATCGCTAGTAAATGGTATGATTTAAAATGTCATATAAAATAAAGATTTAAAATAATAAATAACTATTATATATAAAATTTTACGGCGTACTTTTTAAGTACGCCGTTTGGACGATGACTGATCTATTTTTTCGAGAGACTACTAGCGGCCAAGCTCCCGAGAAAACAAAGAGCAGTCATACTAATTGTCTGGAGTGGAATAGCCGATGCTTTTTTCAGCTCGTATATAGCCATGAAGTCGATGACCAACAGTAGACATCCAATTCCAAGCATGATTCCACTCAACACCCTCAAAACATTTTCCATCGAGCCTCCATTTGTATTAATATCACATTTGATATATATGTCAATCTATAGCTTTTTTTGAAAAGATGATTATAATGACCCTAATGGAGACCTTATCTAAATTGTTTGGAAGTGAAAACAAGGTCAAAATAATGCGGCTGTTTCTTTTTAATCCAGATATGGCATTTGATGCCAGAAATATCGCTTTTCGAATAAAAGCCAGAACATCCAAGGTTCGCAGAGAAATTTCGGTCTTGAGAAAAACGGGCTTGATTAGAAGAAAAGGTGGTGGTCAAAGGAAAAAAAATGGGGGGTTTATCTTAAATAAAGATTTCTCATATCTTGTTCCGCTTCAAAACTTTTTAATCAATACAGAGCCGCTTCAATCAAAGGAAATCATGAGAAGAATAAGCAAGTTGGGGTCAATAAAACTTATAATAGTGGCGGGAGTATTCATTCAGGAGCCGGAAAGCCGGGCAGATTTGCTTATCGTCGGGGATAACATAAAGAAAGGAAGACTGCAAAATACCATAAAAACCCTTGAGTCGGAGATCGGAAAAGAGCTAAAATACGCCCATTTTACAACAGAAGACTTCAAATACCGCTTGTCCATGTTTGATAAGCTCATAAGGGACATTTTGGACTATCCACACAGGAAGGTGCTAAACAAGCTTGGCATTGTATAGATATTAACGTATAATATGGGTATTATTCGTTAATATAGTTTATATGATTTTAACCACATGGGGTCAAGTTTTGAATACTTCTTTCCAAAATCTTTGGACGGGAGTGATTCTTTTCATTCCTAACTTGATTGTTGCAATAGTTATTTTAGCAATTGGTTGGGCCATAGGTGTTGCCATTGGAAAGGCCATTACTCACCTCATCAAGGTCATAAAGTTTGATGAGGCTTTGAGAAGAGCTGGGTTTGAAAGTGTTATAAAAAGATCCGGTCTCAATCTCAACTCCGGTCATTTTTTGGGCAGTCTAGTCAAATACTTTACTATCGTAGTATTCTTGATTGCCAGCTTTGACGTTCTTGGTTTGAACCAAGTAACAGCTTTTCTACAACAGGTTGTTATTGGCTATTTGCCACAGCTAATCATTGCAGTTCTCATATTGCTAGTTGGGGCAGTGGTTGGTGACGTGCTCTCAAGAATAGTAGTGGCATCAGCTCGCACAGCCAGTCTCTCACAGGCAAATTTCTTGGGAACAGTTTCAAGATGGGCTGTTTGGGTTTTTGCCATTCTGGTTGCTCTTTCCCAAATGGGAATTGCCGGAGCATTTATCCAGACTCTCTTCACAGGCTTTGTGGTAGCAGTGTCACTTGCTCTTGGTTTGTCTTTCGGTCTTGGGGGACAGGCGGCTGCGGCACGATCCATTGAGCGCATTCAAAGCGAAATCGCCCACCACTAAAACTTCCAAATTTGGCGCATTTCTTTGTCGCCTTAATTTTTTGGCTCTATGCGCAGTAGTTTTCTACAGCTTGGTCGCCAAAAAATCTTGCTTCTTGAACTGCATCCAAATTGTGAAAGTTTCCAAAAAGCTCCCACTCGGGAGCCTTTTGATTGACATAATTATTATTCGGTACAGGTATTCCTAGGGGTTTGGGTGATTCCAAGCTATTTGGATATTACATACAATTGACGTAAATCGGTTTTTGGGGTAGTTTGATATTTGGAGGTTCCATGACGGATTTGAAGCCGGAGCTCAAGCTTGTGGGAGTTGGCTGGTTGACTTTCCACAGAGTAAGAAGGGTTGTAAGAGATTTTACCTTTTTCGTAATTTCTCTGTACTGCGGTTTTTGGTGGCTTCAAAATGCAGACTGGCATCATCCAGTCGGTATTCAGAAGCATCTCATTGCTCGCTTTGTTCACTTTCTGAAAGATGTGGTCTGGCCATATCTTGCAACACCCATGGACTGGATTTTGAGTATCACTTTCGTTGTCATACCGTTTTTGATATTGATTGGGGTACTCGGAAGTTTCATTGATTTACTCTGGTCGCTTTTCAGTTTCCGTGCCTCGAGAAAGTACAGGAAGGCATTCTAAACTATCGTCTTGCGACAATCGTTTGCAAGGACGGTCTGCCCGCTCAAATTTTGCTTTGCAAAACTTGAGCGGGTTTTCGCATTTATTTGAAATTCTTTTACATGCATATTTTACACATACATTATAATAGTGCTATAGCACTATTATAATGTATGTGTAGACTAATCTTACTTGGTGATTTAGTCGGCCGGATAAGATCGCTAAGTGGGGCGGTATCAAAAGGCTTTTTTATCCCCAGGTTGTTAGATAAAATAGGATTTGACACTATAGGAGGTTTCCTATATACTCTAACTCATCACAGATATGTTTACATTTCACTTAATTTCACAGCGGTATAGATAACGGCCTATTTGGTTGTTGCTCAAAAAACCGCTTTGAAAAGAGCGGTTTTTTGATTCCGCAACCCCAATTCTTCGGATGGGTGAAAAGTGAAATTTCAGAAAAGAAAGTTATTTGAAAACTTCATACCATCGCACTTTAATAAAAGACTGGGGTCTTTTCGAGTGTAGATGGAGTAGGTAAAAGTAAGTAAAAGTGTTACATATTAATTTTATGTAACAGGATAAAGTGAAACCCTGTAGTGAGCCTTGCTCTACTACTGGGGTAAATGATTACAAAGTATCAGTGGTGATATTTTGCAGTCATGTGGTTTTTAAATTTCCTAATGGGAAATTTAAGAGCGTATGGTGGATGCCTTGACTCAAAATGGCGATGAAAGACGTAGCATGGCTGCGATAAGTTTCGGGGAGGTGCCTAGCAACCTGCGATCCGGAAATCTCTGAATGGGGAAACCCTCCAACATCTCACAGAGGTGAGATGCTTGAAATGTAAAATGTAAATATCAAAAATAAAAATGACAGTTGAAAATGTAAAATTATAGAATTAAAAATTTTTAATTTTGCATTGTCATTTTACACTTTGATTTTTAAATTTTGATTTTGAACATCAATCTTGTGTGAGGTGTTGGAACTGTGCAGATTATGTACAGAGTACACCCAGGGAAGTAAAACATTTCAGTACCTGGAGGAAAAAAGACTAATAAGAATTGCGCAAGTAGCGGCGAGCGAAAACGCAAAAGCCCAAACCACGCACCTTACTGAGGTAAGATGCGAGTCGAAAGTCCTTAAAGTCTGTAAAGTTATAAAGTGAAATGCATTTGCATCCCACTTTAAGGACTTTATAAACTTTTGACTTTATAGACTTGCAACGAACTTCGGTTAGTTGCGTGGGGTTGTAAGGCAGAAACGTCATAATTTATTATGAGAGGAGTTAAAAAATATTATGTTAACTGAACGCGCTGGAAAGCGCGACCCTAGAGGGTAATGGTCCCGTAAGTGAAAATATAATATCTTCTTTGTTTCTGTTCTTGAGTACTTCGAGACATGAATAGCTCGGAGGAATTTGCCGGTACTAACCGGTAAGGCTAAATACATTTTGAGATCGATAGTGAACTAGTACCGTGAGGGAAAGGTGAAAAGAAGTCCGATTAGGACAGTGAAATAGATCTGAAACCATATGCTTACAAGGAGTCAGCGCGGCGTCTCACTGCGTTCGACACCGCTTAAATGTAAAAATAAGAAATCAAAGTGTAAAATGAAAATTCTCAGAATTTAATTTTTCATTTTGATATTTTCATTTTGAATTTAGGTGGCGAACGAAGTGAGGCGCCGTCATGGCGTGCCTATTGAAGAATGAGCCAACGAGTTGTACTACGCGGTTCGACTAAGCCCTTCATCGGGGTGGAGTCACAGGGAAACCGAGTGTGAATAGCGCGCTTCTATATTTATTTATAGTATCGTGTGGTACAGACCCGAAGCCAGAGCGAGCTTGTCATGAGCAGGGTGAACAAGGGAGAAATCCCTTGGGAGGCCCGAACCGTTTAGCCGTGCAATACTACCGGATGACTTGTGATAAGAAGTGAAAAGCTAATCGAGCCTGGTAATAGCTGGTTCTCTCCGAAATAGCTTTTGGGCTAGCGTCGTACGTATCCTTCCGGGGTAGAGCACTGGAAGGTCTCAACAGGGAGCAATCTCGTGAGACCTATCAAACTCCGAATACGGAAGATTAAATATACGGCAGTTAGACGGTGGGGGCTAAGCTCCACACGTCAAAAAGGAAACAGCCTAGATCTCTATTTAAGGTCCCTAAATCTATGTTAAGTACACTTAAGGTGGTGGATTTTCTCAAACACTGAGGAGGTTGGCTTAGAAGCAGCCATCCTTTAAAGATAGCGTAACAGCTCACTCAGTAAGAGAATCCGCGCCGCAAATAATCGGGGTTAAACATAGTACCGAAACTGAGGGTTTCGTTCGCATCTCACTGTGTTCGAGGCGAACTAAATGTAAAATGTAAATATCAAAAATCAAAATGACAGTTAAAAATGTAAAATTAAGGAATTTCGAGAATTAAAATTTTTAATTTTGCATTGTCATTTTACACTTTGATTTTTCAATTTTAAATTTAGCAAGCATCGAGTGTAGCGAGATGCGAGCGGAGCGGTAGGAGAGTATTCGCATCTGCTGTGAAGGTGAAGGGGTGACCCACGCTGGAGCGTTGTGAAGTAAGAATGTTGGCACAAGTAACCACAATGAAGGTGAGAACCCTTCACGCCGAAAGACTAAGGTTTCCTGTTCAATGTCAATCAGAGCAGGGTTAGTCGGGCCTAAGGCAATGGAGAGATCCGCAGCCGATGGACATCGGGTTAATATTCCCGAACTTTCTGTGTGTGCGATGGAATGACGGAGTGTAGTATGTTGAGCTCATTATTGGATTTGAGTAAATGTTAGAAGGTAGTCGTGTAGGAAAATCCGCACGAGCTCTTAATTGAGAATACCAATTAACATTTAAACCTGGCGATACGTCAAAAGGGATTCAACAAAGCACGCTTCCAAGAAAATTTTCTAAGCATAACACGCAGAAATCCGTACCGTAAACCGACACAGGTAGTCAGCTCGAGTAGAGTAAGGCGAACGAGTGAGAGATCCCCAAGGAACTCGGCAAAAAAGCAGCCGTAACTTCGGAATAAGGCTTACCTTGTGCGTAGCACAAGGAATTTCAAAGCTCAAATTTCAAATTTCCAATCAAATTCAAAATTTAAATTTCAAAATTAAAAACTTTGTCATTTGGATTTTGTAATTGATTTGTCATTTGGATTTTGTAATTTGGATTTCCTCGCGCTGCGTGCGAGGTTGCAACAAAAGTCTCTCTGGCAACTGTTTATCAAAAACACAGCTCCCTGCGAACTCGCAAGAGGATGTATAGGGGGTGATGCCTGACCAATGCCAGAAGGTCAAATATGGTAACTGAAAATCGCAAGATTGTAGGCTGACTATATAAGCCCTGGTGAATGTCGGCCGTAACTATAGACTGGACTGTTGTAGTTACAAAAAATTCTGCTATATGCTGGAAAATCCGAGAATCTAACAGTACTCACTTGGCGGTTTAACCACCAAGTAGTGAAAATCTGTTCAGCGCGGACAATCAGCAGGGAAGATCCTGAGAGAAATCGAAGGAAACCCTCAGAGACTATACGCAGAACTCCGAGAGAAATCGAGGAGATGATATAGTCCGATCTCATTGGCGACAATGAGTTAACAATAGAAAGTTTTTGATGATAAAATAAAGTTGTGCATCATTATACAAAAAACTACACAAAATGAACGGTAATTTTGCTACGCCCAGCACTTTCTAAGAAAGTGCCGGGAAACAAAAAGGGCCGTTCTAAAATTTGGCCAAATGCTGGAAAACTCGCAATGAACTTTTGGTACCTTGACGGTAAAAATCCAAAAGCCGACGCGAACAATCAGCAGGAAAGATTCTAAGAGTGTCATCTAACACAATGAAAAAAGAAAAACATAAAGAATATTATGACCGTCTATCAAAACTACCTGGAAAATATTTAAACTATTTCATGGCTGGATTTGTAGATGGTGAGTCTAGTTTCAGTGTCGCGATGACAAAACAAAAATATTACGTCTATTCAGATGGCACGGGCCAAGGATGGAAATGGATATTAAATCCTTGTTTTCAAGTTTATCAACATGAAAACAATGTAGATGTGCTTCTCCTTCTTAAAGATCATGTCTTTAAAACTGGAAGAATACACCGCAAGACGTCACCATATAATGTGATGACGTACACGGTTGAAAATCACAAGACTCTTCAAGAAAAAATAATTCCGTTTTTCAGAAAATATCGTTTAGCGACGAAAACACAAGATTTTGAGAAATTCACCGATATTATAGATAGGATTATGAAAAAGGAGCATTTAACTATTGGAGGGTTCAAACGAATTGTAGACATAGCATTTACTATGAATGCTCAAGGTAAAAACAGAAAATATTCAAAAGAATATATTTCTGAAACATTATCAGAACAATTCGACACTCTTAGAAAATCCTCAGAGACTACACGCCAAAATCAGAATATTAAAACTGATAAGATATAGTCCATAAGGTTATATGAAAGTATAATATTGCCTAAGGTAGCGAAATTCCTTGTCGGGTAAGTTCCGACGTGCACGAATGGTATAATGACTGGAGAACTGTCTCGGGGATTTGCTCGGTGAAAATACAATACCGGTGAAGATGCCGGTTACCTGCAGTTAGACGAAAAGACCCCGGGAGCTTTACTGCAACTTGATATTGAGATTACGTTTGACATACGTAGCATAGTGGTCAGAGGTTTGACGGTTTCGTTTTCGGATGGAATCTACTCGACAGTGAAATAGCCATTTTGTTTGATGTAATTTCTAACCTCGGCGGCAAAAACGACGAGAGACAGTTTCTGGTGGGCAGTTTTAGTGGGGCGCTATCCTTGAGGACGCGAAAGTAATTTCGTTTCTTCAATCCGTGGCGCCTCCTAGGTGGTTCATACCGAAAAAAAGAAATAAGGGGGACCATATCGTGAAAACGGTATGAGAAAAGTTGACTATATCGGTGGAAATCTTGATATAATTAAGATTACACCGAGGGAAGTTTGTGAATTAGAAGATGAGTAAAGAGTCCAGCAATTGGAACAATATTCTGCAAACCACTGCATCAGGCGGCGTGGTGCGAGACTTAGGGCTCGTAGTAGTACGAAAATTGCAGAGTTTTGGCTCTTAATTCATCTGGGTCCGAACGTACGGTCGGACCCACTCATCTTCTAATTCATAAATACCCGTAGAGACTAAATGTCAGCCATCCAGTAAAAAGGATGAAGATATAGTCCGATCTTTGTGGTGACACAAAGTAGATACATTAAGTTGTATCAACCTAATTAAAATAAAATGAGGTCAAAAGAGATAGAAGATTACAAAAAGAATCTAGAACTCACCTCAAAACAGAGAGATATTATTGTTGGTCTTACGCTTGGCGATGGTCATTTGGAAACTCAAAATAATGGAAAAACTTATAAACTAAAGATTGAACATTCTGTCATTCAAAAAGAATATTTAGACTGGTTACATAAGGAATTACATAATTGGGTGCGAATGACTCCTAAGATAAGACTAAAAAACAATAAACCATTCAGTTATCATTTCTCTACATATTCACATGAATTACTAAAATTTTATGGTGAGCAATTCTACAGTAGAAAAAAGAAAATAATTCCAAATTCTATTCACGAATTACTTACACCATTGAGCTTAGCGATTTGGTTTATGGATGATGGGTCATTGAAGTCCAAAAAACACAATACCTATATTATTCATACACTTGGATATAAAAGAGATGAGCTTAAAAGAATACAAAATGTTTTAAGTAAAAAATTTGACATTGAAACAAAACTTCATGTTCAAAAACAAAAATACTTAAGACTTTATATTATTTCAGAATCAGCTGAAAAGTTTAGGAATATTGTAAGTCCATATATTATTCCATCTCTTAGATATAAATTAGGGAACAAAATGCCTAAAGAGTAACGGAGGAGTTTATTAAGGTCAGCTAGCCGTGAATGGAAACCATGGCGATAGTGTAATGGCACAAGCTGGCTTAACTGTAAGGCGTACATGCCAAACAGATGCGAAAGCAGAACATAGTGAACCGACGGTCCGTGTTAGAGGCGGCCGGAGATTATCGGATAAAAGCTACCCCGGGGATGGACTCTGCGATAGATCTATTTATAGATTTGTTTAGAAGAGTCTTGTTGTCCTCCCGCGAAGTAATTTGCGGAGAAATAGGATACATGGAATTGTTTTTCGTCATAATTTTTTCTAGTAACAGAATAATTTTCTGGTGAAAATTTTCTTTCTGCTCACCTTTTCACAGGTTCCGCAGATACTATAAAAAATCATGACTCAAATAATTTTGTGTTACTCCTGTGTCCCGACGATCTAGGTCGGGGTATAAACGGCTTATAACGGTTGACACGCACAGGTCTCTCCGAACTTTTGTAAAAAAGTTTTAGGAGTTCTAGAGTGCGCAATCCCGTGGGAAGTCGAGAGAAAAAATGTAATGTATAATTGATGCAATGGAATTAACTAAACAACAAACAAATGTCTTGGTCGGTACAGTTCTCGGTGATGGTTTTTTACAAAAAACCGGAGAGAAGAATGCCAGACTAAGACTGGAACATAGTGATAAACAAAAAGATTATGTTTTGTGGAAAGGAAAAATTTTCGGCAGATTATTTCAAGGAACACCAAGTTACCTCGAAAGAATACATCCCAAAACTAAGGCAACGTACTCGTATTGCCGATGGCAGTCGAGTGCATCACCCAGCTTTGGAAAATGGCGAAAGTATTTCTATCCCAATGGAAAGAAAATTATCCCAACTGATATTGGAAATTTTTTAATCCATCCAATAACACTTGCTGTTTGGTATATGGATGATGGTTACTATGACAAAATAAACAGAAATAGTTTTATTTATCTCGGTCGCATAACGCGTACTGAATCAGAAATATTACAAAAAACTATTGAGAAAAATTTTGACATTGCTACCAAAATCTATGATAAGAAAAATAAAGGTTTCGCGTTATTTTTTGGAGCAAGAGAGACTAAAAAATTCCAATCTTTAATCTACCCATTCATTATTGAATCATTACAATATAAACTCTTTGACCCTGTAACGACTTGATCACTTTCTGTGATCAGAGTGTATTCCTGCTTCGAACACAGGTTTACGCTAACACGCCGTCTCCCTCCGCTCGTGAGCAGAGGGATGATGATATAGTCTATTCACCAGCCACACACCTGTTACAAAACAGAAATGAACAGGCTGGTTGCACCTAAGCGTCCATAGCGACGGTGCAGTTCGGCACCTTAACGTTCAATGTAAAAATTGAGCAACATCGGGGTGCCTATCGCAGTAATGCGATACAAAAATAAATTGGCTATAACGGTGAACTCCATTAGCCATGGACAATACCGTGGGAAGGCTCATATATTAAATTATATTTGGGAACCCGTAGAGACTACACGCCAATCTCCTAATTTCAAATTAGGATGAAGATATAGTCCGATCCTCTCAGTAATGGGAGAAAAATACGACAGCGATGTCGGCTCATCTTAGCCTGGGGGTGAAGAAGCTCCCAAGGGTATGGCTGTTCGCCATTTAAAAAGATACGCGAGCTGGGTAAGGATTCATGAGCCCAGCTTAAGACAATTTACGAGAATAAATAAGAAATAAATAAAAATAAACTGACTCATAACGGTGAAGTCCGGTTGCACATTTTTATCACTTATGGTGGTAAAATATAGGTAATGGATAATATCGTGGGAAGATTACAATCTGCATTTCCATCACATCAATTAGATGTGATTATAGGGTCATTGCTTGGCGATGTACGGCTTGAGTGTCGATCGAAAGGAATACGAGCTAGTTACACTGCTCGCCTTCGAGTGCATCATGGTGATAAACAAAAAGAGTATGTCTGGTGGAAGTATAAGATGTTAAAAGATTTAGTTTCTAAAGAACCAAGGGAGATTTCTTGGCTAAACAAGAAACGAAATCTAAAAGAAGTATCTTGGTACTTTCACACAAAAAGTCTAAAAAACTTTGGAATAATTCACGAAATTTTTTATAAAAATGGAGTGAAGAAGTTCCCAACAGAAATACTACCGATTTTTTCGGATCAAATGTTGGCAGTGTGGTATATGGATGACGGTTCAAATAATGGTGGCGACATCACCTTGAACACACATTCGTTTTCTTTTGAAGATCAAAAAGTAATTGCAGATTTTCTGAAGGAAAAGTATCATCTACATCCAACAATTGTGAAAGATAGAAATCAATGGAAAATTGCAATTGGGAGAAACGATTATACTCGTTTTATTTCAATTGTTACTCCGTTTATTCCAGAAGTAATGAACTATAAGATTGATAATCCCCGTATCGACTTGTCTAGTAAGATAGACAGAGTGCTCGCCGAAGAGGCGGGTGCTAACACGTCAGTTCTAGAAGTGGAAAACCTGGAAAAAGTATAGTCAGTACCATTAGTAATAATGGAAGGCATGTCAGACCGTGGAGGATTCATATCATATCGCAAGATATATAATGATTCCTCCACAATCTGAATCCTCAGAGGCAAAAAATAATATAGTTCGTTTTAAAATTGCAGAAATTTATTTCTGCAAATAAAAGATAGAGCCCCTACTTCGCTCGATTACGAGCTTCGCAGGGCGAGATCAATCAAATCACGGCGGTTCCCTCCCTCCTCGTACGAGGAGGGAGGGGTTAAAGTTGATTTATATCGGTGGAACCCATATGTGTGGGTAATACCGAGGGAAGTTTATGAAGTTGAGAGAAGGATGTGTGGAGTCGGGAGTGCATTTCTGGACTTGATAATACTAGAAAGTGACTAGGCGCTTGGATTGTAAGCTTCGCGCTGGTTCAAGCTTGATTGTCTTGATTGGCCGGAGTCTCCTTTCGGCCCACACTCCTTCAGCGAAGATTTTTCTTCGCTCCTTCTCTCAACTTCATAAGTGCCCGTAGAGACTAAACATCAACAGTTGAGTCGAAAGTTAAAAGTCCATAAAGTCCCTAAAGGAATTTCCTTTAAAGACTTTACGACTTTACAGACTTTGGACTTGATCAAGTTATAGTCCAATGCACAAAGTAATTTGTGGGAACATGCGTGAGACAGGTTGGTCTCCTATCTACTGTAGGCGTTGATTCTTGAGAAGATTTGTCCCTAGTACGAGAGGACCGGGATGAACTGACCTCTGGTGTGTCTGCTGTCCTGCCAAGGGCACCGCAGAGTAGCTAAGTCGGGAATGGATAAATGCTGAAAGCATCTAAGCATGAAGCCAACTTCAAGATTAGGAATCGTTTGAGGCCCGTAAGAGATTATTACGTGATAGGCACTAGGTGTAAGCACAGTAATGTGTTGAGCCGAGGTGTACTAATTAGCCGATTTCTATTAGGAAATTTGAGAACCAGCCCACCAATCTACGAATGTACGAATTTTAACGAATGAATTACTAAATTTATTCGAAAGATTAGTATCTGTTTGTATTATTCGTGGGTGAGCTTTATCCTGTTACATGGAATGAATACAATTAAAAATTTATTTTTAATTATCATAATACAGCCATGAACGTTACTTTTACAATTAGATACAATATACAAAATAGATTGAATTCTTTGTGTTGGTGATTTAACGTGGTGGTCATCCCAGTAGTACAGCAAAGCTGACTACGGGACAGGCACCTGTTCTGCCCAGTACCAGAGCATAGCTCGGTACGGGCCAGGCATTCCGACACGGAAGCATGCCCTGTAGTGAAATTTGAAAAGTAAATAAAGTTGAATAATTTGTTTTGGTGGCTTATCGCCGAGGTCACACCCGTTCTCATTCCGAACACGGAAGTTAAGCTCGGTTGAGGCGATGATACTCTCACGGGGAAAGTAGCTAGCCGCCAGAACAAATTATTTAACTTTTCAAATTTCTACTACTGGGGTTAAGCCCAATAGTGCCGATGACCCTAGTAGCAGAGCGAAGCTCGCTACGGGGCAAGTACTCACTCGTGGGAAAGCATGTCCCGTAGTGATGCGAAGCATCTACTACTGGGATAGGTAGGCGCCAGAACAGGTGATTCGATTTTAGACAAATCAAAAGGCGCGACAGAAATGTCGCGCCTTGTTTGTTGGGTTTTTTCAGAGCTAGTTCAGGACAGTTATGAGTGATCCAAAAAACCAAAAACGATGGACCTCTACATAACTGCCATGTCCCACCCTTGTGACCGCCAGTGGATCCGTATTTCTGAATCTCACGGTATTGCTCCAGAATTTCTCGTACCCCCTACCGACCTGTACCTCAACTCGATCAAGAGTACCGTCTTTGTACCAAAGTCTGGTGATATAACCAGCCATCATAACCACCTCTCTTAATCAGGCTATGCTTTTTACTGTCATTGTCAAATACTACTTTCTGCTTTCCAATTTTTTACCTTTATACCTTATACTTTATACGTTATACTATCCGCATGACATCTTGGTCGGCTAAAAGGCGGTTTTTATATGGAGGCAGTGTAATATTGGTGCTAGCGCTGATTGTCGGCGCGGTTTTTTGGAAAATTATTTACAAAACACCAACTTGTAGTGACGGTGTTAAAAATGGCAGTGAACTCGGCATTGACTGCGGGGGGTCGTGTAAAAATATTTGTAGCAACGAGGCTTTGGCTCCGGTAGTCTTATGGTCCAAAGTTTTCAATATTTCCGGAGATGTCTATAGTGCAGTGGCGTACATAGAAAACCCAAATATTACTTCCAAAAATCCTAGAGCAAAATATCGCTTCGGTATTTATGATACAAACAACAAATTAATTACAACCATTGAGGGGGAGACGAGCATTCCAAAAGGTAAAAAATTTGCCGTTTTTGAAACTGGTATCGTTTTGAAAAATCAAAAACCAAAAACTGCTGATTTCCAGTTTACAAACTTTGCTCCGTGGGAAAAGGATGAAAGGAAAGACTTGGATGTAACCGTAAATCACAGCACGCTACTTTTTGCTTCTACAACGCCGAGAATTACTGGAAGTATCACAAACAATTCTACCGAGACAATACCGCAAGTTGAACTAGTAGTGCTAGTCTTGGACAACAACGAAAATGTGGTAGCCGCCTCTCGCTCGTTTGTTGATAGTTTAGTCAAAAAAGTAACCCAGGATTTCGTCTTTACTTGGCCGAAGCCATTTAATCTCGGAGTGGAAGCATGTCTCAATCCGGTTGATGTGGATTTGGTTTTGGACAAATCAGGAAGCATGATGTCAGAGAGCGTCAGTCCGCCCGAACCGTTTTCAACTGTTATTAGTACAGCCCAAAATTTCATAAAAAATTTATCCGCCCAAGACCAAGTGGCCATTACTTCTTTCGGCACGAACTCAAAGCAAGAAAGCACTTTATCAGCTGATAAAAATATTGCCACGGAAGCGGTAAACAATCTTTTTTTAAGCACCACCACTCTTGAGCAGACAAATATTACCGGCGGTTTAAATGATGCCTTCCAGGAGTTAAGGTCTATTCGCGGAGGGGCTGACAGTAAAAAAGTGGTTATACTTCTCACTGACGGGGTTCCGACAGAGCCGCAGAAAATAGGCGAGACCAATTATCCAAGCGCCTCCGCTCAAAACATTGCAGGAGAGATTAAGTCAGGGGGGGTTGCCATTTATACCATAGGTCTTGGCAAGAACGTTGACGAAGGTTTTTTGAGAGGATTAAGTTCGAATCCATCTCACTACTTTTTTGCTCCGTCAAAAGAAGATTTAAGTTCTATTTACAATAAAATAGGCAGGGCCATTTGTCCGAAGAAACCGAATGTTATTACTGTCATCTACCGAGAAATCTAGCTCTAAACTTTCAAATCTGGCGCACCTCTATGAATTCCATATCATTGAAAAATATTTTCAGAAATATTGACTGGATTTTATTTGGTAGCGTAGTCTTGGTCTCTCTGGCCGGTCTTATCACCATGAACTCTTTTCAGTTTAAAGAAGGGGGAATAGTAAAAAATCTTTTTTTTGAACGTCAAACAATTTGGCTGGTCGTTTCCATCATTGTTTTTCTTCTGGCTAGTGTAATTAACTGGACCTTTTTAAAAAATACCAGAATTATTGTAATTCTTTTCATATTGTCAATAATTTTACTTTTATTACTGTTTGTTTTTGGCAGTATATATAAAGGAGCAAAAAGCTGGTTTGATTTGGGGTTTTTGTCATTCCAGCCGACAGACCCGATAAAACTTATTTTAATTCTAATTTTAGCCAAATATTTTTCCAGACGGCATATTGAAATAGCCAACATCAGACACATCCTGGTTTCTGGGTTTTATGCCTTTGTTATTTTTAGCCTCATCTTCCTCCAGCCGGATTTTGGCTCGGCTATTATTATCTTTTTTCTATGGCTCGGAATGGTTTTAGTTTCGGGAATATCCAAAAAACATTTACTGGCGGTGTTTCTTGTCGGGCTTTTTAGTTTCGGGGCCCTATGGTTTTTTGTTTTTGCTCCATATCAAAAAGATCGTATAAAAAATTTTCTCAATCCCTTAACCGATATTCGAGGCAGTGGCTACAATTCATACCAGTCGATTATCGCTATTGGTTCCGGACAGCTTCTAGGAAAGGGCATAGGTTATGGCACTCAATCCAAGCTCCAATTTTTACCTGAATATCAAACCGATTTTATTTTCTCGGCCTTTGCGGAAGAGTGGGGTTTTGCTGGTGTTATGCTTTTGTTTATGGTCTACGGGATTATTTTTTGGAGAATGCTTAAAATTTCTTTTCGCGGCGGAAGCAATTTTGAGATTTTATTTGGTATTGGTCTTTTTATATTCTTCTTTATTCACAGTTTTATTCATATAGGTATGAATATTGGTTTACTGCCAGTTACAGGTAATACGCTCCCGTTTATGAGCTATGGTGGGAGTCATTTATTAACAGAGTTTTTGGGGTTGGGGATTTTGATGGGGATGAAGAAGTCGAGCCGGACGGTGCATCCTGATGTGGCGTCCAACGAGATGGTGGGGGTATAAAACAATTTCTAATTTTAAATTTCTAAATGTATAAAACAGTGGTTCTCTCTAACATTTGCTCAAAAGAAAAATCTTTCTCTACTTTTTGTTTGAGATTTTTACCATACAGTTCTCTTTTGTCTGGGTTGTCCATCAAATACTCAATTGCTCGAGTTATCTCACCAACTCTGCTTTTGGTTGTGAGAATTCCGCTTACGCCGTTTTCAATAATGTCAGGGATCCCTCCGACATTACTTGCAATAACTGGGAGTTCCGCAAGTCCAGCTTCTAGTATTGAGTAGGGGAGACCCTCCTTCAAAGAAGTTAAAGTAAAGATATCAAAGGTTTTTAGGTATTCGTTTGCTTTATCCACAAACCCCAAAAGAAAAACTTTTTCCTGCAATTTATTTTTTTTAATCAATTTCTCTAAATTTTCTCTTTCGTCACCCTCACCAATAATGCAGAATATGAAAGATTTTTTTATGTACGCTATAGCTGATATCGCATATTCCAACCCTTTGTTTTTGTGAAGCTCGGATATGGTGCCAATCCACAGCAATTCTTTGAACTTGGACATCGGATGTCCAAATAGGGTCAGTAATTCTTGCCGAGCCGTATCTTTTTCTTTAAATGCAATTTTTTCAATACCGTTTCTTATTAAAATTATTTTTGAATCTCTGACAAGTGGTAACTTTTTAGCTTGTCTTTGTTCTTGGGAAGAAAGTACTATGGTTTTGTGACAAAGGATTATGGTCAACCAAGAAAACAAAGTGATTAAAATTTTCTGCCACTCCGGTCTGTCTTCGTTCCAACTAAATCCGTGGACAGTTTGGATTATTTGTGGAACAAACAATAGTCTTCCGGCAACCGAGCCAAGCCCGCTGGCTTTGGGACTGTTAAGATGGAGTATTTTAGGACGTTCTTTCCGTATAATTCTTAGGAGTTTAAAAAAACTTTCTATTTCATTTATTATGGAAATGTCTCTTTTTAGATTTCTTAAGGTGTAAGTCTTGATACCTGATTTTTCAAGCCTTTCCTTCAAAGCTTCGCCCTCCCCGGTTATGACCACTACTTCATATTTTTCCTTTGGCAAGTTTGTAGCGAGGCTCCAAACATACTTCCCGGCTCCTCCCCAAACCCCTTTAGTTATGATGTAGCAGACTTTAACTATTTGCCCATCGGATTGCATATTTGGCCATTTTATCATAGTATTACCCATATTACACATGAGTAACCTGACTCGAAAAGAAGCCGTCATCCTCTTTTTTGGCGACATATTTTTCTTTGTTTTTTCGCTGTGGTTTGCCCTTTATTTGCGTTTTGCTGAAATTCCAACTAGGGACTTATTTCTAACCCACCTCAACCCTTTCTCCATTCTTTTTATTGTATGGATTTTAGTCTATTTTATTTCAGGACTTTATGAAAAACACACCCTTATACTAAAAAGCAAACTTCCGGGAGTTATTTTCAACGCTCAAGTAGTCAACAGTATTTTTGCCATAATATTTTTCTACGCAATACCTGTCTTCGGCATTACTCCGAAAACAATCCTTTTCATATACCTTTTTATTTCCTTTGCTTGCGTTTTGGTCTGGAGACTTTATGGCATCGCTCTTTTTACAAGACGCGAGAAACAGCCGGCGCTACTGATTGGGGCGGGGGAGGAGATGAAAGAACTTTTGCACGAAGTGAATGTTAACACTCGTTATGATTTATTTTTCACTTCTTCGGTGGATGTTCACAATATAGAGGCTATTGATATCCAGGAAGATATTATTAAGAATGTCTATTCAAATAATATTAAAATTATTGCCATAGATTTCTCCCATGAGAAAATCACTCCTCTTCTACCACATCTCTATAATCTTATTTTCTCCAAAGTCCGTTTTATTGACTCCCACCGGATATATGAAGATATTTTTGACAGGATTCCGCTGTCTTTGGTCACTTACTCATGGTTTTTGGAAAATATTTCAGTTTCTCCTAAATTTACATACGACTTTCTAAAAAGAATGATGGATATTGCCCTATCCATTATTTTAGGGATTATTTCTTTGGTCTTTTATCCTTTTGTTTTTCTAGCCATCATTCTTGATGACCGGGGAAAAATATTTATTAAACAGGAAAGAATCGGTCAAAACAATCATCTGGTCAATATCATAAAATTTAGGACAATGTCTTTGGATGACGGTGGTGATGGCGAGTTAAATAGGCAAGAGAAGGTGACAACAGTCGGTGCCTTCCTGCGAGCCTCAAGGATTGATGAGTTACCGCAACTTTGGAATATTTTGAAGGGTGATTTATCGCTCATCGGCCCAAGACCGGAATTACCAAAGCTCGTAGAGCTTTATGAAAAAGAAATCAGTTTTTATAATGTCAGACACTTGATAAAACCCGGGCTTTCCGGTTGGGCCCAGCTTTACCAGAAAACTCCGCCGAAATTTTCAACGGACTACAATCAAACTAAAACCAAACTCTCTTATGACCTCTTTTACATAAAAAACCGCTCATTCTGGCTGGATATCAAAATAGCCCTAAAAACCATCAAAGCTCTCCTTTCCCGAAGCGGAGTCTAGCTCTATCTTTTATCCCCTAGTCCCCTAGGCGACGCCTAGGGGTAGGTATGATATAATCTTACGTATGACATATAGAAAAGAAGCTTTAGTTGAAGGGGAGTATTACCATATTTATAATCGTGGGAACAGCAAGCAAAATATTTTTACCGATGATCTAGATAGAGACAGATTTACAAAATTATTATATTTGTGCAATTCAGAAAAAAGTATAAATTTTAGGGATGATATTGTTGGTAAAAAAATTGATGCCTTCGATTTCAATAGAGGGGAAGAACTTGTTTCAATCGGAGCATGGGTTTTAATGCCCAATCATTTTCATCTATACATTTCCCCTAGGCGTCGCCTAGGGGACCTAGGAGAGGAGACGAATTCAATCAGCGTGTTCGTTCAAAAACTTTGCACATCATATTCAATGTACTTTAATAAAAAATATAAAAGAACAGGAAAACTTTTTGAAGGTCCATTTAAAGCAGTTCATACAAAAAATGATGTTCAATCAAAATACATTTTTTCATATATACATCTAAACCCTTTAAAATTAATAGATCCTTTATGGAAAGAAAAGGAGATACGAAATGTTAAAAAAAGCATTGAATTTTTAAATAAATATGAGTGGAGCAGTTATTTAGATTTTAGGAAAATCAAAAGATTAAGAGGCAGGATTTTAAATCTAAAGGTTTTTCCACAATATTTTTTAGACAAAGAAATTTTCGATAAAGAGATTTTTGATTGGGTGACCTTTAATAAATAATATTTATTTTTCCCTCCCATTCCCCTAGGCGTCGCCTAGGGGAATGGGAGGGAAATCTAGAAAATAGGGTATGGGGATGTGCACAGGATATCCACTGTTTGAACTTGACTTTTCCCCAATCTTGACTTTTTGGTGTATAATGCGTTTAGAACTGTACAAACGCTTTTTGTTGCACTTTGTCATTTTCGATAAGGCCAAAAAAGGAGGCCAACCATGACGCGCAGTAAGTTTTTCGCAGTCATGGTCGTTCTGGCCATGGCTTTTTTCTCGTCCGCCTGTGATGAGACCCAGACCAGCCCTTCTCCACTTCCAACTCCAACAGTTACTCCGCCGGCTGAGGCGGAATACACCTTTTGGGTGCTGGAACGCGGGTCGAATCAGCCGATTTCCGGAGCAACGCTCTCAACCAGTTTCGGTCAGTTTCAAACTGACGAATCTGGCAAGGTGATCATTCGCTCGACAACCGGTGGTTTCCAAATCACCGTAACTGCCGAGAGTTGCTTGCCTTTCGTGACGGCGCAAAGAACTGCACTGACCAATTTGCTCATCTATTGTCTGCATGCGGCAGGCAATAGTGAGCTGACAGTCAGGCAGGCGGTTTTTGGAGATATCGGAGCCGATTTCAATCCAGGCCTTCACCCGCTATATCGTCTTGATGGCCCGGTTTCAATTGTGCTCGAGCAGAGGTTTATTGAAGAGTGGCCCAACAGTGCTTCTCTCATATACACTTGGGCTCAAAAGCTCCAAAACCAAATCGGCTTTCAGGTTTATGCCAGTACCTCGGCTGTTCCCGGCACGGCTGTCTTTCCACTGCGGATAGATCAGACCATCGAAGATAAAGGTTTCGACGCGATTGTGACTTGGGACATCATCAACTATCGGATCGTGGGTGGAGGCATTGCCTTTTCCCGTAGCCAGCTTTATGATCTTGTTGTTGGTCATGAGTTTGGCCATGTATTCGGGTTGTCTCACCATAACGCCCCGGGTCTTCTGAACCTCCGAGCCACTCCGCCTTGGGAGTATTCGGCTAACGAGGTGGAAAACATCAAACTCATGCTCACTTGGAAGCCTGGAACGACGTGGCCTCTAAGTGATGCAAGTAGTGGGATATTGACTAGGTCCAGATTCTCTGGGAAACAGATGGTGACCATTGGGTGCCGTCAGACTTCCAGGGGAATTGTGGACGAAGTCATGACTTACTCCCACAAGTAGTTCTCTCATACCGTCCAGCATTTTCTTCGGAAAGTGCTGGGCGTTTCTTTTGTCAGATTTTACTTAAAGTATTGAAAATGCTATATGATGGTTGTATAATAAACCCATGAGTAACTTATACAAATCCAAGTTAGTCTATCTTGTCATTTTTATAATAATAGTTTCAACTTTTGCCTACTTTAATTACGATTCGTTTATAAATGGGCCGGAAGTGATTATCCCCGGCAATTATCCTGTCGGAACCAGGATTTCTTTGTACAAGGATTTGCCGCCTGATTTTCCGGTTGAGCTCATTTTGGAGAATGCTAGTCTAAATTATTCTGGAACAGTGGCTGTTCCGGGAGATAAAACAAAAACCACAGTATCTTATGTTTCAAGCAAGTCTTTGAAAGATTTGGCAGTTATGTACGAGAATGTCCTAAAAACCAACGACTGGAACATTTCAAAAAAGACAGTGTCGCAGACCATCGCCGTTTTTTTGGCGGGAAAAACTAATCAAAAAATAATTTTAACCATTTCTTCTTTGAAGGACAAAGGTGTTATGGTTACATTTCAATATGAAAAATAAAAATCACAAAAAATCCGATTTTATAAAATTATCAGTAATAATCGGTCTCCTCGTATTTTCATCTTTTTTCGCTTTCACATCTGATGCCAATGCTCAAAGTCTGGGATGCTATGGGGATACAAATGGGGACGGTAATTGGGACGATTTTTTTGGCGCAACAGGCGGGGGCTGTTATGATTGCACAAACGGAGGGTTTATCTGGTGTTCAGTCAATGGAGAATATTTGTGTATTGATCCAAGTTGGGGGTTAGATGCAGCATTAGTATGTGAATCAGCTTATTATGATCCAGCGGAATGTACTGCGCCGGGTGTCCCTGCTTGTCTTTGCAGTGCCGCATATAGTAGTTGCACCTCTTGTAACGGTCCGGCGACGGATAGCTGTACCGGTGCTGGCGGTGGAGAGGGTTGTGGTGATGGTATATGCGCACCAGGGATGGGAGAAAGTTATGAGTCTTGTCCCTTAGATTGTTCTGAAGGTTATGGTGGCACGGGTGGACCATATTGTGGCAATAATGTTCGGGAGACGGGCGAGGGGTGTGATGAAGGAAGCAATAACGGCTCGTCTCCGGCGTTATGTAGCGCCACTTGTCAAGTTAATCAAAGGTCGATATGCCAAATCACTTCATTTGAAGCTGATGATTATTTTCCTCCATACAACACCAGCACGACTTTAAGATTCAACCTTAATTTTACCTTACCTTGGACCATAACTTTGGTTGGTGTTGCCACCACTCCAACTCCGATCCCAGACACAGGCATATCATATCAAGGCACATCCTTTACCGGAAATTTGACCGATTATAATAATGGCTATACCTACGAATTAAACTGTAACAATGGTAAAGCCGTTGCCCAGAGAACCATTTGGCCGCAAGCTCCGGTTGATAACGCCGATTTCATTTCCCAAAATGTGCCGTCAACGTCCATGACAACTGGCCAAACTCAAACCGTCACTTTAACAATGACAAATGACGGTGATACGACTTGGACGCAAGCTGACGAATACAAATTGGGTGGCTGGAAGCCGGGAGAGCCACCGGATGATAGTACATGGTTGGCCAGCGCCAGAGTTCTTCTTGCCCCGGGCGATTCAATTGCTCCGGGCGATTCAAAAATATTTACTTTCAATATCACAGCTCCTACCACACAGGGCACATATAATTTCCGATGGCGGATGGTTAAAGAGGGTATTGGTTGGTTTGGAGAAGTCTCGGACAATGTTCCAATAACCGTAAATCCTCCCGCTTCACCGACGCTTTCTGTTTCGGCTTCGGCCTCTCCAGCTTCCGGAGTTTCGCCGCTAAGTGGAACTGTTACGGCCAATGTGTCTGGTACGGCTACCGGAGCAATAGATTATAAGTTTTATTGTTTCTTGCCCGGCAATATCAATCCGCAATACACATTTTCATCTTCCAATACAGTTGAATCAAGAGGCTGTTCTTTCGGCACCGGCACATATACTGTAAAGATTAACACTACTCGAGAGGGGGTTTCCGCCGACAGTAATCAAGTTACCGTAACCGTTTCTCCACCCGGCTCTCCAAACAAAACAGTCACAGCAGTTCAACAGTTGGGGGCAGAGTCAAATCTACTGACAATGTTATAGACACGAGCGTTTGCGGATCACCTTGCACAAAAATTTATACTGAAAACAGCACGGTTATCTTAACTGCCATTCCTAGTTCGGCTTACTGGAGATTTAATGGCTGGACGGGGGATTGTAGTGGCACCGGACCATGCACCGTTACTGTTGATAATTCAAAAAGTGTGACGGCCATCTTCGTGCCGAGAGCTTTCAACTACCAAGAGTTTTAGAAAAAATATTAAATAATTTTTAATTTTATACTTTTTAATTTTTACTTAATTTCTAATTTTAAAATTTAAAATTAATCATTGAAAATTCATTAAAAATTCTAAATTAAAAAGTGAAAATTTACTCTTGATTTATTATCCTGAATCCCTATAATAGTTCGGGTATGTTAAAACACAGAATAATATCGATTTTTCTAGTTATTCTAGTAGCCGGAATCGGTTTTTTTGTCTACAAATCGCAAACTTCACCAACTTGGTCAAAATATGCTTTCAAACTCGGTCTTGATCTAAACGGCGGAACGGAGCTAACTTACCGAGCCGATGTTTCCAAAGTAAAATCAGGAAGTGTGGGAGATGCCATGTCCTCTCTTCGCGATGTCATTGAAAGAAGAGTTAATCTTTTCGGCGTTGGCGAGCCGGTCGTCCAAGTGGTTAACCCCGGAATAGTTTCGGGTTTAAGCGACTGGAGACTTTTGGTTGAACTGCCGGGAGTCGCTGATATTGAACAAGCTGTCGCTCTTATCGGCAAAACTCCACAACTAGAGTTTCAGCTCGTTCGACCAGAAGCTAAAAATTTTACAGCAGAAGAATTGAAAAATAAAACAATAGACGAAGTATTTTTACCAACAGGTTTGGATGGACAATATATCGGCAGTGCGGCACTCCAATTTACAAACTCTGGATCGGGTCAAATATCAGGACAGCCAATCGTGGCTTTAACTCTTAACCCCGAAGGAAAGGATTTGTTTGGAAAGATAACCAAAGAGCATAAAGGCGAAGTGCTGGCCATTTTTCTGGATGGTGTGATCATTTCCAGTCCGGTCATTCAAGATGAAATCACAGACGGTAAGGCCGTGATTTCAGGCGGTTTTACCACTGAAGAAGCCAAGTCCTTGGTCCGCGATTTAAACTACGGCGCTTTACCTGTGCCGGTTGAGCTTATTTCCACCCAAACAATCGGCGCCTCTCTTGGAGAAAATGCAAAAACGGCAGGGGTCAAAGCGGGAATTTGGGGCTTTGCTTTGATAGTTATTTTTTTGATATTTTGGTACAGACTTCCGGGGTTTCTTGCCTCGGTCTCTCTTGTTATTTATATCATTTTGTCTCTGGCTATTTTCAAACTTATTCCCGTAACTCTGACCGCGGCTGGCATCGCCGGATTTATACTTTCCATCGGCATGGCGGTGGATGCCAATATTTTAATTTTTGAAAGAACCAAAGAAGAACTGAAAAAAGGCAAATCTATTTATGACGCCTTGCACGAGGGTTTTTCAAGAGCATGGCTTTCTATCCGCGATTCAAACATTTCTTCAATCATCACCGCCATCATCCTTTTCTGGCTCGGTACTTCAGCTATCAAAGGTTTCGCCCTGACTTTGGGTATAGGAGTTTTAATTTCAATGCTTACAGCCATCACCATATCTAGAACATTTTTGTTTGCTGTGGCCAAAAAATCATTTGATAATAACGAATCAAAGTTTAAAAAATTTTTATTCAGTAACGGATTACATATGTAATACAAAATTTTAAATTTTAATTTATAAATTTTAAATCAAATTCAAATTTTAAAATTAAAACATTCATTTAAAACTTAAAATTTAGAATTTAAAATTAAAACGAACATGTATATAATTAATCACAGAAAAATATTTTTCATGCTCTCAACTTTGCTCATTGCAGGTTCAGTACTGGCTGTGTTCGTGTACGGTTTTAACCTCGGCATTGATTTCAAAGGGGGGTCACTTTTGGAAATAAGCTATGCTACTTCAAGACCAGCCCCAGAGTCAATCAAGGAAAGTTTGGATACTTTAAATATTGGCACATATATTCTCTCTCCTTCAGGGGATTTGCGATATATCTTAAAGTCTCGAGATTTAACTCCTGGAGAAAAAATGGTTGTATTGGGCGCATTTCAAAAAGATTCTGTAAATCCGGCAAAAGAAGAGAGGTTTAACTCAATCGGTCCTGTAGTTGGGGATCAGCTCAAAAATAAAGCTATGATCGCCATAGTTATTGTGATTATTTGCATAGTACTTTTTATCACATTCGCTTTTAGAAAAGTTTCTCGTCCTGTGGCTTCTTGGAAATATGGTTTGGCTACGATTGTTGCCTTAGCGCACGATGTTATTATTCCAACTGGGATTTTCGTAACATGGACTCATTTTCGCGGAGGAGAGATTGATTTGCTTTTCGTCACGGCACTCTTGGCCATTCTCGGCTACTCTGTCCACGATACCATAGTAGTATTTGACCGAGTACGAGAAAATCTTCGTGAGAGTTTAAACCTCTCACTGAGCTCGAAAGTGACATTTGAGCAAACCGTTGGTAAGTCAGTTACTCAAACCTTCGGCAGATCAATTAACACCTCGCTTACAATTTTCTTCGCTCTTGTCGCTCTGTATTTCATAGGTGGAGAGTCTACAAAAGATTTTGCCTTCGTCCTTCTCGTCGGTATCATCGCCGGAACTTACTCCTCAATTTTCGTCGCAAGCCCATTGCTCGTCACTCTTGAAAAGTTTCAGAAGAAAGTGTAGTATTTCTATGGAGGCAAAATATGTTTTACGATTTACCTGTAAAGGCAGACTCTCATCGGCGTGTGGAATGTTTCAGGTGCGGTCATTTACTTAAAAATAAAGGGATTCAGGACTTGACTCGATTTGAAAAATGACTATACTACTATGGTGCCCAAAAGGCACATTTTAGTTCATTGAAAATTGAATGAATTATAGCCCTAAACCAAATTATTATTTGGTCGGGCAAGAATGTATTTATAAGTGCAAGAAACTAAGTAGTCCGTAAAGTCCATAAAGTTAAAAGTCCATAAAGTGAATTCAGATTTACTTTACAGACTTTAAGACCTTTGACTTTATAGACTAGTTTCCTATAAATGCTTTCGGATATGAAAATCTAAGCAACGATTTTCAATATCAATAAAAATCAATCATAAAAAACATCACAACAGCCCAAGATAAGTAGAAAGTCCATAAAGTCCATAAAGTCCATAAAGTGAATTCAAATTTACTTTACAGACTTTAAGACCCTTGACTTTATAGACTAAATTATATTCTTCTTTATTTTGTTCCGTTCAAAATTTGTGAATCAAATTTTGCCCGACGCGAAAGCGTTTAGGGCTTATCCTAAACCCAGACGAGACTTCGTCTCATGGGTCGGATAAAATAATTTCACAGAAATTATTTTAAGAGTTTGATCCTAGCTCAGGATGAACGCTGGCGGTGTGGATAAGGCATGCAAGTCAAACGGCTCGCAAGAGCAGTGGCGAACGAGGTAGTAACACGTGGGCACATCCCTTTTAGTCAGGAATAACTAGTCGAAAGATTGGGTAATACTTGATAGTCTCTTCGGAGTAAAGCGCTGTTTTATTACAGTTGCGCTAAAAGAATGGCCTGCGGAGTATCAGCTAGTTGGTAGGGTAATGGCCTACCAAGGCAATGACGCTTAGGGGGAGTGAGAGCTTGGCCCCCACCGATGGTACTGAGATAAAATTTGTCTCCTTGAGAAGTGATTCTCAAGTAAAATCCAACTCATAACGGTGGAACCTTCAGAGGACATGATATAATACATGTATATGAAGGCAATACCGTGGGAAGTCGATGAAAAAAAGTTTTCTGACGCGTATATCGCAGGTTTCTTTGATGGAGACGGTTCTTTGGTAGCAATACTGACGAAACAGTCTCCACAATACCAGCGTTTATATCGTCCTCGCATTCGGATTAATTTCACTCAACATATTCGACATATCGATATGTTAGAGAAAATGCAAAAATATCTTAATGCGGGAAAAGTGCGGGTTTCTGTGGCGCACGATCAAGCGGAGTTAGTAATTGTAGACCGCAAAGACGTACGCCGCATTCTCAATAAAATGCTTCCGCATCTTATTTTGAAAAAGAAACAAGCAAGTATCGCTCTTGAGATATTATCTCAATTTGGCGATAACCTCCGGACAAATCGAATTTCAGACGAAAATTATTCCTCAATCCTTAAAAAGATTGAAGAAATACGATCTCTAAATTCGAAAACTGGCGGAAAAAGAAAATTTTTATCATTTGACCCCGTAACGACTTCTCGTACAATTTTATAAATTGACGCGAGAGAGTTTGTACCGGTTAGAAGACCTATGTACAAGCTAACATGTTGGCTCCTCTCTAAATTTACAAGTTTAGTCGAGGATGAAGGTATAGTCTGATACCCCGAGTGATCGGGGAAAACACTATGACGGACCATACACCTACGGGTGGCCGCAGTCGAGAATCTTCCACAATGGACGAAAGTCTGATGGAGCGACACCGCGTGATGGATGAAGACCCTCTGGGTCGTAAACATCTTTTATGAGGGAGAAAGTTTATTGATAGTACCTCACGAATAAGGGGTTGCTAAACTCGTGAAATGTGGATTAAGCTCCACTTCCAATTTAGTAGCATTAAAAATTCGTAATTACTGTGCGCGACTTAGAATCGTAAGGTTCTAAGCAAATTCGGCTTATATGCTGGAAATCTGTTAAGAGCTGCGTCTCATAAGAGATTCTTGACAGACAATCAGCAGGAAAGTCGGTATAATTAAGTAGTGAGTTTAACAGAACGACAAAAAGAAATAGTAGTAGGAACTTTGTTGGGAGATGGATACTTGGAACATGATGGTTTCAAGGCGAGCAGATTACAAATAAAACAGTCTGAACGCAAAAAAGATTACGTTTTCTGGCTCTATAATGAGTTTCAAAATCTAGTCAAAACTCCTCCTAAACAAAGAAAAGATAATGGGCAATGGTATTTCAGCACGAGATCTCTTGTTGAATTAGATTTCTTTAGAAATTTGTTCTATGGATCAGGGTCAAAATCAGTTCCAGCTACTATTAAAAAGTTACCAGTTTCTTCTCTTAGTCTTGCAGTTTGGTTTATGGATGATGGAACATTGGATTATCGAGTCAAATCACATTACTCGTTTTCCTTTAGTACTGATTCATTCAGCCAATCAGATGTAAGACTTTTGCAAGAAGTATTGTATGAAAAGTTTAAAATAAAAACTTCTATACAAACACCATCTTGCAGAGGCAAGAAATATATAAAACTATATGTTGGCAAAGATGGAAGAGATATTTTTCTTTCCACCATACAGCCATACATTTTATCCTGTTTTGATTACAAACTACCCCAAATTATACTTGACCCCTCAGAGACTGATCTTGAGAAAGTCTAAAAAACTTCCAAAACAGTGAGATAGAGAGATTTTTAAATTTTCTATCAGACGCCGAACTCCATTATTTGTTTTTAAAATAAATAATGGATGATGATATAGTCCAATCCTCGTAGTGATATGAGAATAAATTGGCCAGCAGCAGCGGTAATACGAGTGCCCCGAGCGTTATCCGGAATCATTGGGCGTAAAGGGTGTGTAGGTGGCAGTGTTAGTCAATTGTTAAAACCCGAGGCTTAACCTCGGAAGTGCGATTGAAACGGCACAGCTAGAGGATGGCAGGGATGAATGGAACTCATGGAGTAGGGGTGAAATCCGTTGATATCATGGGGAACACCAAAAGCGAAGGCAGTTCATTGGGCCACTCCTGACACTGAAACACGAAAGCGTGGGTAGCGAATGGGATCGATCTGGTCCCTTCCGACGGTGACGTCGGAATGAGAATTTGGCTGTATGCTGGAATACCTGTGTATCTCAGACTACTTATTTAGTATAATTATTAAGTAAGTGAAAATGTTTTGAGTGCAGGCAATCAGCAGGGAAGTCATCAAGCACTAATTTTTGGAAAAAGAATAAGAGGTTGTGTCGGAACGACACAACCTCTCGAGAACCGCCTGGCCTAAAGCTTCATAATCGCGAGTCGCGCGATACGTCGCTCCAAAGCATCCGCCAGGCTACCTTTTGGGAGAATTCTCATCGTAGGGAAGTCCAGCCTGTTTCATCAGGACAGCTTTCTCTTGCGGTGTGAGACCCTTTCCTTCCAAGGACTCGGCAAAATTCTTTGTGTCTGTCATGGTCACCTCCGACTAACAGAATAACATAGACTACTATTATTGTCAAGTATTATCTTGACTCCAAAAATTAGTGCTTGATTGACCCCTCAGAGACTAAACGCCGAATATCTTAATGAACAAAACTACTGCAACATTACTTGGACTTATTTTTACCGACGGTTGTTTGTCGCCGAAAGGCAGAAACAGCTGGCGATTCTACTTCTCCAATAAATCACAGCGACTTGTTTCGATTTTCAAAGAGTCTATAATGCAAGAATTTGCATTACCAGAAAATCGTGTCCGTTTGGACATGACTTCTGACGGACTCCATCGAGCGATCGTTGATTCAAAAGAAGCAGGTCAATTATTTACTGAAAAGTTTGGAACATTCCGAACACTTCGGTATAAAAATGGCGAGCTTCCTAAAACTAAGTTACCAATTGAAGAACTTATTCGACATAACGTCGTAAAAGAATTCTTGCAATCAGCATTTAGTTGTGATGGTGGAGTGAGTTTGTATGTAGCACGGAGAAAGACTAAAAAAGATGAAGCTAAATGGCTGATTCGTGGAGTCTATCTCGCTTGTGCTCATCCAAAGCTCAGAAAAGAATATATCACTCTCCTCCAATCACTAGGTATTACAGCCTGTGATGCAGGGGATGGTAAAGTAAAAATAAGAGACAAAGAAAATATGAAAAAGTTTTATCAAAAAGTCGGATTTATTGATGGTGTGCATATTACGCACACATCACGATTCTGGCCGAACATTGAAAAACAAAAACTTCTGGAAAAAATGATAGATTCCTACCATAATCCAAAAGAAACATATTCGTTGCGACAGTTTACATTAAGATAATGATATAGTCCGACCTCTATGGCGACATAGAGATCCATCTGTAATACTGGGTACAGTGGTCTTCGAAAGAAGTAACACGTATGTAGATACCCCAGTAGTCCACGCCCTAAACTTTCCGAGCTGGTTTTTCGGAGTATCGACCCTCTGAGAGACGAAGCTAACGCGTTAAGCTCGGCGCCTGGGTAGTACGACCGCAAGGTTAAAACTCAAAGGAATAGACGGGGACTTGCACAAGCAGTGGATTATGTGGTTTAATTCGATGATAAACGAAGAACCTTACCAAGGTTAGAAATCCAACTGAAGGCACGCAGAAACGTGTGCCGTCTCACAAGGACAGTTGGACAGGTGATGCATGGCCGTCGTCAGTTCGTGATTTGAATTGTTCCCTTAAGTGGGGTAACGAACGCAACCCTCGTTGTCTGTTATACGTATCAGGCGAGACTGCCCAGCTTTTTGAGCGTAAGCTCAAAAAGCAAGTTGTATAAGTTAATAAGTCAGAAAAGTTGAATAAGTTAGAATTCAAAAACTTATAAAACTTCTTAAACTTTTTTAACTTATCAAACTACTTTTTGCTTGCTAGCAAAAAGCTGGGAGGAAGGCGAGGATGACGCCAGGTCAGCATGTCCCTTTGATACCTTGGGCTACACACATAATACAATGGCGACTACAACGAGTTGCGACGGGGTAACCCTGAGCCAATCTTAATAAAAGTCGCCCCAGTTCAGATTGGGGGCTGAAACTCGACCCCATGAAGTTGGAATTGCTAGTAATCGCGGGTCAGCTATACCGCGGTGAATACGTTCTCAAGTCTTGTACTCACCGCCCGTCAACTCAAGGGAACCGGGAATACCCGAAGGCTAGCGTATGCTAGACCACGGTAAATTCGGTAACAGGGAGTAAGTCGTAAACTTGTTGCGACCCAAAGAAGTAATTCTTTGTGAAAAAATTGGCTGTATGCTGGAAACTCTGTGTATCTTAGGCTACTCACTTGGTATAATTACCAAATGAGTGAAAATGCTTTAAGTGCAGACAATCAGCAGGGAAGTTCTCTTTTAATAAAGAGTAACCCCTCAGAGACTACACGCCGAACTCCGTTTAAATCTGGAGTATTGAGTAAGAGAGAAATATATGCGTATCTTCAAGGAGCTATGCATGACGCCTCTCTTAATAAGAAAAAAAGAATCCGTTTTGGACAGAAATATCCGGAATGGCTCGATATGTTGAAAGATTTATTGATGTCGGTTGGTGTGAATGCATGGATCTATAAAGAAGGGAAAGATCGTGATTATTATATACTGGAAACAGTATGTAAAGATCTACATTTCTCTTTTGATCCGATCACACTAATGACAGAAGGAGAGAAAATTGCTTATATTCGAGGATTTTTTGATGCCGAGGGTGGAATTCCACGAACTCGTGACGAATTCTACATTCAGTTAGTTCAAAAAGACTTCGAAAAAATGGAAACCTTAAAAAGTATTCTTATTGGTCTTGGAATAGGATGTGGAAAAATCCACAATCCAAGTAAAAGGGTAGATCCGTATTATTGGAGATTCTTTGTTAGTCGAAGGAGCCACAAAGAATTTGCTAGAATAATAGGATCATGGCATCCAATAAAAGCAGAAATTTTCTTTCAACGGATGATGATATAGTCCAAGCTACATGGCGACATGTAGAAGTGCCTGAACAAGGCACGGCTAGCGGAAGCTGGTCGTGGAATAATTCAATTTGAAACCTTTTCTGTCTTTGACAGAAGAATGTGAGTCGATATTGTGTGCTTCAATTGAGCACATAATTGACGATTGCCGTAGTCATTAAATCGGCATGACACCGGGAAAGACTGGATTGAACGGAACAAAATAAAGGATGATATAAGCAAAATACCCCTAGAAATAGGGGTATTTTGCTACTCGAAAAATACTTGACTTTACATACAAAGTAGTATATAATTTAGGGTTGAAAAGGAGACCACGATGCAAATCAGCATCAGAGGCTTGATCTTCGGCATGTTTTTCGTTCTCGCTCTCACGTCTGTGGGCGGGCTCGAAGTCCCGGACGACTCGGTAATTCCGACTAACTCGTGGATGGCGGTCGGAGCCGTATCCATCATCGCAATTTTCGTGATGTCTCTGGAAGCCGACAGGATGTTCCTAGCTTGGTTTCCGGGTTGGTGGCATCGGATGACCCGACCCATCAACACGAATCGGACGAAGATTGTTCGCCCGCGCTAGTCGGCGCGGGATTGGTGAAGGGGTGGCGTGCAAGTTGCGCCACCCTTTTTTTGTTGCCGAAAGTTCTTGTGGCCAACAATATTTTTCTCGCCGTCGCTCGCAAAATTTCTCGGCCCGACCTCGACCGTTTTCCTGCTGGAAAACATGTCTCCGGCTCGCACTAGTCTGAAAAAATCCCAAGCAGTTGGGATTTTTTCGCTAGTGCGCGTGCATGGGTTCGAACCATGGACCTCACGAGTGCGAAAGTGCGGGGCACTTTCGCAAGACCTTTCGAGAGCTTTTTCAGAAGAATAAACTACCGTGCTTTGTGCGCGTGCATGGGTTCGAACCATGGACCTCACGAGTATCAGTCGAGCGCTCTACCAGCTGAGCTACACGCGCACAAAGCAAATTAATACTTATTCTTCTGAAAAAGATCCAAAAGGCGTACAGCTCCTGTAAGGAGTCAGT
>MHWN01000018.1 GCA_001825395.1 Candidatus Zambryskibacteria bacterium RIFCSPLOWO2_02_FULL_39_26 | reverse complement strand
TGTTAGTTTGGAAGAAGAGGTAGTGGAGGAAGATGCGATAGAAGCAGAAGTGGTGGAAGTTTCCGAAGAGGTTGTTACAACAGAGGAGGTTATAACCGAGGAAGTTGTGGGAGAGATTGCGGGAGAAATTATTGAAGAAGAAACAACTGGAGAGGAGGCTGTTACGGAGGAAGTTCCTACAGAAGTTCCGGCAGAAATGACAGAGACTGAAGGAGTGGTAGAGGAAGTAGTAGAAACTCCGGCGGAAGTTCCGGCAGAAGTGGTGGAGACTGAAGTTGCTGAAAATGAAACCATTTCTGAACCAGTAGAAGCTCCAATATCAGAGGCAATAATAGAGACAGTCGCTCCAGAGGCACCTGTTTCTGAACCAATCATAGTTCCAGAACCTGTAGTGGAGTCACAACCCATTCCAACTCCCGAGCCAGCTCCAGAACCAGCACCTGCACCAGTAGAATCAGCACCGGCACCGGCGGAATAAAAATAATACTATGAAAAATTTTCTTAAAAAATTGATATTGCCGATAGCCATAATAACAATAATGGGTGGTTTTGTCGGTACCGCTTTTGCCCAAACTCCTTTGGATGTAGTTTTTAACCCTAATCCACTTTTTGAGAAACCCAACTTCTTGCCTGGTGATGAGACAAGCGGGGAAGTTACTGTGACCAATAATTCTGGCGCCAACCAGACTATACTGACCGAAGCCATCAATATTTTTGATGATGATAATTTCGGCAGTCTGCTTTATTTGGAAATATCCGGCGTCAGCGGAATTATTTATAACGACTCTCTGGAAGATTTCTTTGCCAACGCCGGCGAAGTTTCTCTCGGTCTAATTTCTGATGGAGAAACTAAAACTTTCACCTATACAGTTTCATTTATAGATTCAGACGATAATTCTTATCAAGGCAAAACTGTCGGTTTTGATATCTGTGTCGGATTTCAAGGCGGGACGATAAATTGCGGCGACACTGTTGTTGGTGGAGAGGAAGATACCGGTGGCGGGACGGGCGGTGACCCGGATGGAGGGGTTATTCCAGGCGGAGGCAGTGGTGGGGGCGGTGGAGGCGGGGGTAATGGACCGATAGCTCCGACAGCACTTATCATATTTAACGAGCAGGCACTTACAAGTGTAGATGAGTCTGGTACAGTTACAATAACTTGGGATACAAATCTTCTAGCAACAAGTCAGGTAGTTTACGGTTTGGCGCCGGGTCCATACACGCTTGATTTAAATGTACCTAACTTCGGCTATCCATTTGGCACGACAGAAGATCCAACTAAAGTTATAAATCACTCAATGCTTTTGACAGGACTCATCCCAGGACAAACTTATCTTTATCGTGTGGTTTCTAGAGCGTCGCCACCAACAGTAAGCGCTGAACATCAGTTTACAGTACCGCTTTTAGCTCAAGGTAATACAGGAACAGTTTTAGGTGTTTCTACAGGTAATAGTGGTGGCAATAATGGTAGCGGGTCAGTATTGGGCAGTTCATCAAACGGAGATTCTCCAAGCGGATTGGGAGAAACTTCAACTGCGGAGGATAGTTCAGGTTTAGATGAAAATTTAGCTTTGGCAGTAGTCAGTGGTTTTGGTGATTATTTTTCTCTTTGCAATTTAATAGCGCTTATTATTATAGTTATTATTTACTCAATTTGGAGATTGTGGTTAAGAGGTAAATACGAAAAAGAAGGTTTTTCAGAGGATCAAATAAAAAATAGATTTTTTGTATTTTTCAGTATTGCTCTGGCTTTAATTTTGATAATAGCTATTATTTTCGGTCAGCACTGTCCGCTACCTTTGATTGTGGTTTTAGTTGTCATATCCATCCTCGTATACATCTATAGAAAGTTAGTTTTGAAAAAATAGCACATAGATTTGCTGATTTCTCTTTTTTGTGATTTAATATAATCATGCTTAAATGGCTGAAAAAAGTTTTTATTCCGCACAAGCATAATGACTACAAACCGCACTTATTTAGAAAGGCTGGAGCAATCTTACTTTTTTCTCTAATCGTATTTTTGTTTGTTGCTACAATATCCGGCCCAATAGTTTTAAATCGTTTTGATTTGACCGCCCTTGTCCTACCAAAAGTTCTTGTGGATTATGCTAATGAAAATCGCGACATTGAAAATTTCAAGCATCTAGCCATCAGTCCCGTGCTTGAAAAGGCCGCCCAACTCAAAGCCAACGATATGGCGGAGAAAGGCTATTTTGCCCACAACAGTCCGGAAGGCAAAAACCCCTGGTATTTTTTTAGCCAAGCGGGCTACAGTTTTGCTTATGCCGGAGAAAATTTAGCCGTAAATTTTACAGATTCCGTTGATGTCAGCCTGGCTTGGATGGCTTCTCCGGGCCACCGAGCTAACATTATGAATGGCAATTTTAGCGAAATCGGTATCGCTACGGCCGAGGGGATGTACCAAGGCAGACCGACAGTTTTTGTCGTCCAACTTTTTGGCAGGCCGGTGGCAAAACAAGGAACTCCCAAAACAGTTACACCGGCGCCTAAACCAACCACTTCAACTGGCTTAACTCAAACCCCATCTCAAACTGTTTTGGCTGAAAGCGTGGCTTCTGAAATTACTGACCAGAATGGCAACAGCGAACTTTATGTTTCGGTTGAAAACATTACGGCAGAGAATGTTGCTACCACACCCGATACAACCTACTCTTCTTTCATAGAAAGAATAATCGTCTCTCCAAACAAAATTTTAAGTAGTGCTTATTTTATTCTGGCTCTAATCATTGTTATCGGATTGATTCTTCTGGTTTTTATTGAGATAAAACAACAGCATCCGCGGCTCATACTTATTGGTCTTGGATTACTTATTATAGTCATTGGACTTTGGTATATATACGAATTTGTGCTGGTTTCTCCAGTTCTGATTGTCTGATATAATGGTTGCCTATGAATGGGGAAATTGCGGTTTTTGGCGGAGGATGCTTTTGGTGTACCGAAGCCATTTTCAAAATGCTTAAGGGAATAAAAGATATAAGGCAGGGTTATGCTGGCGGGAATCCGTCAGCTGACGGAAAAAACCCTACATATAACACTGTTTGCACCGGAAAAACCGGTCACGCCGAAGTTATAAGAATAGAATTTGACCCGAAAATAATAAGTTTCCGAGAGCTTTTGTCGGTTTTTTTCAGTTCCCACGATCCGACTAGTCTAAATAGGCAGGGTCCGGATGTTGGCACGGAGTATCGGTCCATAATCCTTTTTACAAACGACAGTCAGAAAAAAGAATCGGAAAAATACATAAAAGAACTGAATCAGTCAAGTTTGAAAGGCCAAAGGATCGTAACCGAAATCAAACCATTGGAAGAATTTTATGAGGCGGAAAGTTATCACCAAGATTTTTACAATAAAAATAGGGAGGCAATGTATTGCCAACTTATCATAAATCCCAAACTAGAAAAAGCTCAAAAAGAATTTGCTGATTTATTAAAAAAATATGGATGAAGAAAAAATAAAGAAAAAATTAACACCAGAGGAATATGCCGTTTTAAGGCAAAAAAGCACAGAGGCGCCTTTTTCAGGTAAGCTTTTGCATGACAACAGGGATGGAGTGTATACTTGCAAAGTCTGCGGGCAAAGACTTTTCAGCTCTGACGCTAAATTTGACTCTGGCACGGGCTGGCCTTCATTTGACGAGGCTATACCGGGAAGTGTAAAGGAGTCTGTGGATGAGTCAAGTGGTATACACAGAATAGAAATAAGTTGCGCTGTGTGCGGGTCTCACTTGGGACATGTTTTTTCGGATGGTCCGACTAAAACGGGGAAGAGATATTGTCTCAACTCTATCTGCCTAGACTTGGAGGAAAACAAATAAAATAACCTCATTTGCGGTGTTTGTGCATAAGTTTCAGTTCATTCTGTTTAGACCTGATATAATTAGGGCAGTAGTTTACAACTTAATAATCTTTACATGAGAACACCGCAATTTTTACAGTCAATGTACCAGTTCGTTTTTACTGACAAAAAAATGTCTTGGTTATGGCTTATTGTTCGTGTCTATGTCGGTTGGCAGTGGCTTTTGGCCGGTTATGAGAAAATAATAAATCCGGCCTGGGTTGGAGATTCAACTGGGGCGGCAATAATCGGTTTTATTAAAGGAGCTCTAACAAAAACCGGTGGACTTCATCCCGATGTTTCACTTTGGTATGCCGGATTTCTTAAAGGCGCAGTGTTGCCGTATGCAACCACTTGGTCATATGCAATTACATATGGTGAATTGCTTGTTGGTCTCGGTCTCGTTGTCGGATTATTTACATCACTTGCCGCTTTTTTCGGCTTGTCTATGAATTTAAATTTTCTTTTTGCCGGTACAGTCAGCACAAATCCGCAACTTCTAGTCTTGGCTCTGTTTGTCATGCTGGCTCACAAAATTGCTGGCTTCATAGGTCTTGATTATTATCGGTTACGAAAAAACCGGTAATCCGAAGAACTTTTGAACAATTAATTTTGTCGGTTCTTCAAGTGCTACTCAGAGAACGGAGAACAGCAACATGTACAGAAAGAGCAACGCAACAAGGAGAGTTGCATAACCAAGGAAATGTAGAAGATAAGTCCATAGACCAACTAGGATTTCCTTGGTTAAGACCAAGTAATTCCAGGCGACTCTTTTGATCTGAAACCTAACTTGTATATCGATCAGAGCTATGGCAATGAATGCCACCAATACAAAAGTACTAAACCAGCGTACCGCTTTCAGCATGGAAACCTCCATGCCGGATAATAGCACAATTTTTAAACAAAATCACCCTAGCTATTTAGTTTAATTATTACATACTCTTATAACTCCAGTTTGCAAGTATGTAGTGAGTATGTTGTGGTAGATGTTGTGATAAAAGATTTATAGCATTAGTATCCGACCGCGTACTAATGCTAATAACTAAATGAGAAACAATATTGTTAATAAGAATTATTTTTACTAAATTTTAGTACGAAAAAGCCGGTAGTCGTATTGACCTGCCGGCGAGGGAATTGACCCTCTTGTGTTCTAGTTGACGTTGGAGACGAAACGCTTAGACGTCGGTTCCCGTGCGGGGTGCAGTGGCCGGTCTGGCCGAGCGCACTCGCTTGGGCTTGACCGACATCTCGAACGTGGCGCCGGTCATCTTGATCTCGGCGGTCGCCTCATCC
This sequence comes from Candidatus Zambryskibacteria bacterium RIFCSPLOWO2_02_FULL_39_26, assembly GCA_001825395.1. Classification (GTDB taxonomy): domain Bacteria; phylum Patescibacteriota; class Minisyncoccia; order Phycocordibacterales; family DATDWN01; genus C7867-006. The sequence goes on along the minus strand of MHWN01000018.1, from coordinate 9,453 downwards.
ACCTCAATGAGGCAGAACAATACACCACAATTCCGAGGGAAGTATAGCATAGTATAAATAAAATGTCAAATAGGTGATTTGACAAAAGAAAATGGATAGTATACAATAAGTCTATTGAGTCTTCTCACTACTTTAGTATAACTTTGAGATGAGGGGTCATAGAAATCCCGCACTCAATTCAACTTATGGATAGAAATACAAATCGAAGTTCACATTCGCGGATTTTCAAGCGACCAAGTTTTTCTAGCAGATCTGGTTATAGAAGTAGTTCTGCCCGCGCAGGTGGAAGAGGTTTTTCTAGTGTCAGGAAAAGTCGTGGTCATAGCAAGTACATTGACCCAAACAAATTCATAAACAGAGCAGTTATTACTGAAGAAGTGGCGCATTTTGTGCCAGAACATAAGTTTGCAGATTTTCTTATTGACGCACGCTTGAAAGCAAACATTATTTCCAAAGGTTACGTTACTCCGACTCCGATTCAAGATAAAGCTATTCCGCACGTACTGAAAGGACAGGATGTTGTGGGTATTGCTAATACAGGTACTGGAAAAACAGCGGCATTTTTGATTCCTCTTATTCACAAAGTTTTAAGTAAAGAAAAAGAAAATATTTTGATTGTAGTACCGACAAGAGAACTAGCTCTTCAAATACAAGAGGAACTACGAGGATTTATTGGTGGGATGAGACTTTATTCAGTCGTTTGTGTTGGGGGAGCATCTATCGGAAACCAGATGCGAGATTTGAGATATAGAAACGAGTTTGTTATCGGAACTCCGGGAAGAATAAAAGATTTGATAGAACGAAAAGTTTTAAATCTTTCGCACTTCAAAACAGTAGTACTAGACGAAGCTGACAGAATGCTGGATATGGGTTTTATAAACGATATTAAATTTATGATGGCCAAAATGCCAAAGGATCGCCATACACTTTTCTTTTCAGCCACTATGTCGCCTGAAATTTCTATTCTGATTAAAGATTTTCTAAAAAATCCAATAATGATTTCAGTAAAAACTGCCGATACTGCAAAAAATGTTGATCAAGATATTGTTCGTGTCAGTAGAGGAGAAAACAAACTGGATATTTTACACAGTATGCTCATGAAGCCAGACTTCAACAGAGTCTTGATTTTCGGCAGAACAAAACATGGAGTGGAAAAATTAACCAAGCTTTTAGTCGCTCGCGGATTTAGGGCAGAGTCAATTCACGGAAACAAAAATCAGTCAGGGCGACAGAGGTCACTGAAGTTTTTTAAAGAAGGTAAAGTACAAACTCTCGTTGCGACAGATGTGGCAGCAAGGGGACTGGATATAAGCGACGTATCTCATGTTATAAATTTTGATATACCAGCTACATACGAGGATTATGTGCATCGGATTGGCAGAACGGGACGGGCGGGCAAAAAGGGTAAAGCTTTTACCTTCGTTGAGTAGAACTTCCAATTTTCATAGATTTTTTGTGTTACAATAGCCAGATGGAATTTTTACTTGAGTTGATTATAACTGTTGGGTTTTGGGGTTACGGGATTGTTTTTCTCATAATTTTTCTGGAATCTTTTCCGCCGACCTTTTTTCTTCCCGGAGACAGTTTGCTTTTTATTACCGGTTTTCTGGCTTCTCAAGGGTACTTCAACATGGGTTTATTAGTCGGAGCCCTTTATATCGCTTCAATTCTTGGCTATATGTTTAGCTATGCTATGGGCCAGAAACTTAGAAATTTTATTCTTCGCAGTAATGATCGTTACTGGTTTAAGAAAAAACACTTGGATTATACGGAGGATTTTTACCGCAAATATGGCACAAAAACAATTGTTATTGGGCGTTTCGTGCCCATTGTCCGCTCTTTCAGCCCAACATTAGCTGGGGCGGTTCAGATGGATTACAAGAAATTTGTCCGTTTTGTTTTTGTTGGAGGTTTTCTTTGGACCGGCGGACTGACCTCAATCGGTTTTTACTTGGGTGGGGCAATCCCGCACGCCGAAAAATTTTTGACACCAATTGTTCTAGCTATTATTTTTGTTTCGCTTTTGCCGGTTATTGCCGAGTACGCTCTTAAAAAATATAAAAAACCATAGAAAATGAAAAAATTCAGGGAAACGACAAAAGATGCGCTATCTGTCAGCCAATATTTAGATAAAATAAACGTGGCACTCAAAAACGAAAGAGCAAGAATTATCGGCGAAGTTTCAAGCGTTGCCGAATATCCGGAGCGCTCATATTTATACTTTTCAATAAAAGACGGCAATGATCAAAGCACCATCAAATGTTTTATGTGGAAGAGAGATTTTCGCCTATCTGGAGTAATGATTAAAGATGGATTGGAAATAATAATTTCCGCTTATCCAAACGTTTACAAACCTAACGGAAGTTTGACTATGCAAGTTGAGACAATTGAACTAGTCGGTCAGGGCGCCTTGCAGATGGCCTATGAAGAATTGAAGAAAAGGTTGACTTTGGAGGGGCTCTTTTCAATGGAGCGAAAAAAAGAAATTCCCGCCCTACCTCGAAGAATCGGAGTTATCACTTCTCATTCGGGCGCTGTTATAAGTGACTTTCTAACGAACATTGGCAAATTTGGCTTTGAAATACTTTTTGTTGACTCAAAAGTTGAAGGGCAAGATGCTATAAAAGACTTATTATTAGCCATTAAAACACTAAAAAACAAAAGTCTTGATGTTTTAGTTTTAATGCGAGGAGGAGGCTCGCTGGAGTCATTTTTGGCTTTTAATAACGAAGTTTTAGTCAGGGCCGTTGCTGATTTTCCGGCGCCGGTTTTGACAGGCCTTGGGCACGAAAAGGACGCCCCCCTAGTTTCTTTGGCATCGGATAAAAATGTCTCCACGCCCACGGCTGTTGCAAATATGTTGAACTCCACTTGGATTGAGGCACGGTATAAAGTGAATTTGTCAGAAGAAAAAATATTATCAAATTTTACGACACTTTTGGAGAGGTTTAAAAAAGCCGAAGAAACTTTGCTTCGCTCGGTTCCACAAATCGGTTTTGCTATAACTAGGATTAAAGAAAATATTTTTCAAGTTGCCAAAAATCTACTTCAAGGTTTTAGCCTAGTGACAGCTAATTTAAATGATGCGCTAAAACAATATGCAAAAGTTATAGAATTATCAAACCCAGAAAGGCAATTAACGCATGGTTACAGTATTGTCAGATCCAAAGGCAAAGTGGTGCGATATGTTGCTGATGTGAAAAGCGGGGATAGCATGGAGACTTCCGTTTCTGATGGTATAATCAAATCAAAGGCAATATGAAAGTCAAAAAAACGCAGACAAACCCACACACTAACATTGGTATCGTCGGGGTTACCAACAGTGCAAAACATAATGCCAATGTTAGTGTGCGGGTAAACTTAAACGAGACTTTGAAAAAACTGTCCCAAATAGTTTCCTGGTTTGAGTTGCAAACAGAGTTGGATGTGGAAAAGGGTTTAGAAAATGTAAAAGAGGGAGCGGCCCTCATTAAAGCTTCCAGGGAGCGGCTTTCCGAGATAGAAAACGAATTCAAAGAGATAAAAAAAGAAATTCAAAAACCTTAAACTATTATTCTATTTTTATTCCGGAACTCTCCAAGTTTTTGTGGGTAAATTTTATTCCAATGCGCACCGGAGCGTTGCGTATGGTTTCTATTATCTCATTTTCATCATCGGTTATTTTGTACAGTTGCAAATCTTCCGGCTCAATGGAACCGCGGGTCAGCATTTCTTTTTTTATAAATTCGTCAAGTGGATTCCAAAAATCACTGCCGACAAGTATTATCGGCACATATTCTATTTTTTTGGTTTGAACCAAAGTCAATATCTCAAAAAATTCATCAAAAGTGCCGTATCCGCCGGGAAAGAAAACGAAAGCCTCCGCCGAAAAACCCAAACAGACTTTTCTACTGAAGAAATAATAAAAATCCAGATTTTTGGTTAAATATGAATTTTGAATCTGGTGGTGAGACAGTTCTATGGTCAGGCCCAAAGAATCTCCTCCGGCTTCGTAAGCTCCTCTGTTGGCCGCCTCCATTATGCCCGGGCCTCCTCCGGTGAAAACGGCATATTTTAAATCATTGACTATCCGAGCTCCCAAAGATCTGGCTTTTATGTAAACGAGATCCTCTTCTTTCCAGTGATTCCCGCCGAAAATTGTTACTGATTTGGGGTAGTGGCGGAGGAAATTGAAACCATCAGTGAATTCTTTGGCTATAAGAGAAACTCTATCAACGGTCGTGTCGTGCAACTCCAGCTTGGTTAATGGCTTAAAATCTATTCTTTTGGATGGCAGATTTACTATTTTTTTATGGGACATAGAGCTATTTTACTGTGATGACGACATATTCGCAAGGACTTAGTTGGTTTACAGTTTTAAGTCGTTTATGTACAATATAAAGGAGTCAAGATAATTCGTAGTCATTCGTATTATTCGTTAATTCGTATATAAAATTTATGAGGACATTAAGCACAAAAGAATGGGTTGCGGTTGTCGTAGCTCTTTTTGTAATCGGTTTCTTTTTCTTGTTTGGCCAAAGTTTGATTTCTTTTTTTACTGGTGGTCAGTCTAATATAAACGTCATGACACAACAAAAAGTTTCTATTCAGGATACTCTGGTTGGGACGGGGGACATTGCTGGTGCGGGAGACAGAGTAACTGTTCACTACACAGGACGATTTATTGACGGGACGATTTTTGATAGTTCTCTGACTCGTGGCGAGCCTTTCCAATTTATTTTAGATGTCGGACAAGTTATCAAGGGTTGGGACGACGGAGTGGCTGGGATGAGAGTGGGAGGAAAGAGAATTTTGTCAGTTCCGCCGGAGCTGGGATATGGGGCTAATGATTATGGGCCAATACCGGGAGGATCAACTTTGATTTTCGAAATAGAACTTTTGAAAGTGGAAAGATAAAAAATTTCAAATTTCTAATTTTCAATTTCTAAACAAAATACGGCTCAATTAAGCCGTATTTTTGTGCTCAAAATGCCTAAAATTTTCCATACAAATTAAATTATATGGTGTTCGGATTCAAAGGTAAATTTCCATTGAAGGTCGCAATTGTCTAACTGGCGCGGATCTCGGCGTTGGGTTCTGGAGAGGTTTCACCTCTCCAGAATTTCCCCAGAGCTGGCCTTCAGAAGAGCCTCACGGGGAAAACATCCCGTTCAGAGGGTCCACTCTTCGTCTGGTAATTGCCGGATGAGTTGGACCTCTTCGGCGAAATGTTCTTTGAGTAGGCCTGGAAAACCTATTCACAGGATCCAGATAGTGATCCACTGGCCCTCCGACAAAGTTTTCGCGAAAGCGAGACAGAGTCGGAGGGTTCTTTTTTTAAATTTATAATGCTAATCTGAACTTATTCGTATGTTCAACTTCAAAATTCATAAAGAACTACCCAATGGTCTAGGTCGTGTGGGAACAATCAGCACACCTCATGGTGACATAGAAACTCCGACCTTTGTTGTCGTGGGGACAAAGGGTACAGTCAAGTCTCTTACTCCGGAGCAAATTAAAGAGGCCGGGGCTCAAATTGTTCTTGCCAATACATATCATCTTTATCTTGAACCCGGGGACGAAATGGTTAAAAAGATGGGAGGTTTACACAAAATGATGAACTGGAATGGGCCGATTATGACAGATTCCGGCGGCTTTCAAACTTTTTCACTTGGTGTGGCTTATAAATACGGCATAAGTAAGTTTATCGCCGCTTCAGTGCCGCCTATTGAGATGGTAGAGGAAGCTTATGACAAATTGCGACAAAATAAAAAAGCCAAAGTGACGGAAGATGGCGTAGAATTTCAATCCATAATAGATGGTAGTAAACATTTTTTGTCTCCCGAAAAATCAGTAGAAATTCAACATAATCTTGGCGCGGATATTATTTTTGCTTTTGATGAGTGCACTTCTCCTCACGCGGGCTATGAATATTTAAAACAATCTATGGAAAGAACTCACCGCTGGGCCAAGCGCTCCCTAGATTGCCATTCTCGTATTCTTGAGAATATGAGAATGGCTGGGCCGGCGATTTTTGGAATTGTTCAAGGTGGCAGAGACGAGAGTTTGCGAAAGGAAAGCGCTAGATATATTAGCTCACTTTCATTTGACGGATTTGGTATAGGGGGTTCGTTTGAAAAGGAGGATATGGAAAAAGCTGTCGGGTGGGTAAACAAAATTCTACCAAAGGAAAAGCCACGACATTTACTCGGAATAGGCGAGCCATCGGATCTTTTTATGGCAGTTGAGAAAGGTTGCGATCTTTTTGATTGTGTTTCTCCAACTCGGATTGCCAGGAATGGCGGGATTTACACCAAGGATGGGCAGATAAATGTTACCAATAAAAAATACAGAGAAGATTTACAACCGCTTGATCCGGGATGCAAGTGCTATACTTGCCAGAATTTTTCTCGAAGCTACATTACTCATCTTTTCCGGACAAAGGAAATTTTGGCTTACACCCTTTCTTCAATTCACAATATTTATTTTATAACCAATATCGTCTCTAGAATGCGGGAAACTATATTGTCCGGTAACTTTGAAAATTACAAAAAAGAATTTCTAGGAAGATATTATAAAAATTAACCTTGTATAAAGGGCTAGTCAATCTTATTTTTTGTTGGAGATAAAAGGCGGTTGGTGAAAAACTTTGAGAAACAAATAAAAAGTTTCGCAAAGTCTTGGGAGTTTGAAAAGGCTAACATTGCTAAACTTACATTATTTACCTTAAACTATATTCAAATCATCTTTCTCATTTATACAAGGTTCCACCTTGTATGGAGGTTGAATGTACAAGGGATTTTTGACAGATTTGATTTTTTATTTTGTATCACAAAATATTCTTGACACGAAAAAGTTTAAGGTATAAGCTAGCAATCTACGGATGGGGGATGTTCTTTGCGAGCTTAAGGGGTACTAGGAACTGTGCTGATGGGTTGCCAGAGGGATTATCTTGCAACTTGGTGAAAACCAATAATCAGTTGGAGGAGCAATCTTCCTTCAGGGCCCACTGCAAAGTGAGTCGAACTGAGCAGTTCTGATGTATCACCAACTTTTCGAAAAATTGAGTCTCGAGATTAATCTCCGAAATCCAAGGAGATTCTCGCAGAATTCAAATGTCGTCTGGAGTTGCGGGTAGGACATACCGTAACTGGTTTGTAGCCACCAGAAGGCTAGAGAAGTTGATCCCCACGCTTGGGCGCCGAAGACTGTTCCCACAGTCGATGGCAAAAGCGTATTCAGTGGAGAAGCAATTCTCCTTTGGGGCACACAACAGTGTGGCCAAGAATGCACGGTATCAGGGAGCTGGGAAAAACCACCGCAATTAGATCGACAAGCGTAAGCTAGTCGAACGAAATTAAGGTGGAATAACCCAACCCCCTGATCTGAGCGAATCTCCAAGTCTCGTTTGAGAACAAAGCAAAGCACGTTCTCTCCCGGGGCTTTTTTGTTATATAAAAATTGAGAGTTGAAAATTTTAGATGTATAATGACAGCATGATTACTTTACCTTCCTCGCTTCGCATAGGAGTTATCCGTGGAGGGGTATCTCCCGAATATGAGTCGTCACTTAAGTCTGGCGCCAATGTTTTAAAAGACTTGTCGGAAACTCACAAACTTCTGGATATTTTTATTTCACAAGATGGGATTTGGCATATGCAGGGAATGGAAAAATCGCCAGAGCGTATTTTGAAAAATGTGGATGTTATTTTTAACGCACTTCACGGGACTTGGGATGAAGATGGTGAGGTTAAAGAAACGTTAGATAGGTATGGAGTACCGTGCACTGGTTCAGGTAAGTTTTCTTCTGTGTTTGCACAAAATAAATGGATGGTTAAGGATAAGATGAAAGCTCTAGGCATAAAAACACCAGTATACGCAGTAGTGAGGAGATCAAATGATATAGGTCTTAAAGCACAGGAGATTTTCAATTCCATCCCGCACCCACTTAGGGTTTTACCAGCAAATGCGGGGTCGGGCGAGAAAGTATACAAAGTTAGTTCATTTAGAGAACTTTTAACAGCGCTGGAAAATATTTTAATAAAATATGATATAGCCCTCGTCGAGGAATTTATCGCAGGTGAAGATGCTTCTTGTCTAGTTACAGAAAATTTCAGAGGTGAAAATGTTTATGCTTTTCCACCAAATCGTGTTTTAAGTAAAGAAGAAAAAAAGACTATTGAGGATATTGCAAAAAAAGTTCACAAGGAACTAAACCTAAGTCATTACTCAAGTTCAAATTTTGTAGTTTCACCACGAAGGGGAGTTTATTTTTTGGAAGTTAATAGTTTGCCTAGACTACATAAAGGTTCTGAAATCCTCAATCCTTTGGCATCTGTCGGTGTATCAGTAAAAGAATTTTTTAACCATATATTAAATCTTACTTTGAAAAGAGTATAGTTTTGTGTTAGTATCGTCCGTGGAGAGGTGAATTGATGGTCAAAGTTCTTCAGAAAATCGTGTTCTACACCCTCACATTTCCCATTGCTGGATATGTGTTGGGAGGACTCAGCCAGTTGGCTAGATTGACATGTCTATTTAAGGTGGAGGGAATGGAAAACTTTCCCAACGAGAGTGGAAAAATCATGTTGGTGTCTAACCACCCCAGCATGACAGAAACTTTCATTCTTCCTGGGCTTTTCTTTCGACACTATGTCTTTCGGCCCAAACACGGACCGTGGGTGCTAGCCGGTTCTAATCTCTGGCGAAGTCCTATCTATTTTTTGCCCATGTGTGTTGCTTGGGGTCGTGTTATCACTGTGCTTAGAAAGCAAAAGCGTAAAGAGCGTAGTTTTGGTAGAGCAACCCCAGCATTTGATCCAGCAGTCAAGGTCCTGGAAGATGGGGGTAACATTTTCTTTTTCCCAGAAGGTGGGAGAACATGGAAGAGGGAAAAAGAAGGCAAGACTATCCTTTTCAGTGCAATAAAAGGAAGGAAACTTGCCAAACTTCGGCGTGGTGTGGCTCTTCTTGCTTCACAGCCCGGCGTAACTCTAGTTCCTGTGTGGGTGGAGTGGTCCACGAGAACGATTACTGTCGGAGAGCCACATACCTTCACAGATGTTCCGCAGAAAGAAATTATTTCGCGGATTGAACAAATTTTTCTCGAGCTTGCCGACAAGGTGGCTTGAGGTCACGACCCGACGAGCGAAAGTTCGTCGGGTCAATCTTTCTTCAAATTCGGAATTGTGGTCATTATACCAAAAAGTTCGGACTTATTTCCAGCAGAACCCCGACTGATGTACCGCGCGCGGAGCGCGTGGTGGCTCTGACCTAAATCGTACGCTCGACGAATCGCCCCGCCACCGCCTCGCTTCACTCGGCAACCCCGAAAGAAAAATCACTCCTTGCATTTCTGATTTAAGGAAAGAGTGTTTTTCTTTCGGGGTTCTGCCCTCGATTACTCGGGCAGTGTGGCGGGGCGAAATGCTGACGAGGCAAAGCAAAACTATTTTTGCGGGAGGAAAAGGATTTG
>MHWN01000017.1 GCA_001825395.1 Candidatus Zambryskibacteria bacterium RIFCSPLOWO2_02_FULL_39_26 | reverse complement strand
GAAGTTTTGGTTGATATTTTGAGAAACAGATTGCCGGATATGAGTGTCCGATTATCAACCAGTGGAGAAGATTCGGGATTGACTTGGAAGCAAGGCTTCCAAGTAGTTGAAGGAAATGAAAAGACCGCCTCCAGAATTCATTGGGGACGGCCTGTGAAGTAGAGCGTCAAGATGACACCCAGAGCAAACCCGATGATTGCTTGGCGATAATTCCGCCAGGACCATCGGACGAAAGTGTTGACTTGCTGGCGGATGAAACGCACCGCTCGACCAAGCATCCGCCGGTAACCAGCGTGGGCGCGTGGCCCGAATGCTTGGGCAAGAAAATCAAACCCGACAATCAGCACCGCGAACACGAGCAGGAAGTTAAAGAACTGGTTCATTGGACCCTCCGTCCAAATGTGTGGGAATCATATCCCATCAGAAAATTCAACAAATTTAAATCCTCTGATGGAAGCCGAATCGGATGATTCGGCTTGGCTCTGACTTCTCCAGAGCTGATAAGAAGTGTTCGTATTTAGCCCAACACCTAAGGCACTTGGTGCTACGATGCCATCCGGTAATCCACCTCCGGGTATCGATCCATCAGCTCCTCGGCCTCCTCCACTCGTCCCTGACAGACGAGATAGTTGAAGCGGGCTTTGATGTCCTCCGGCGTCTCGCGCCGAAGGGGGTTGAGAGCGACTCGGCGAGAACCGAGGACAACGGAAATGTGTGTCTGTGGCATGAGCCACCTCCAATTTTTATTGTATCATAGATGGAGTTATCTGTCAATCTAAAAATTAGTTTTGTTGAAAAATGGCTAGAAATAAGCCTTTTAGAATAGCTATTATTACTTGCGAACAAAAGAATTCTATGATACGATTAATTTGATGTTTACGAAAAACAAGAAATCAAGAATTATGAAAGAGGTTCAGACGCACGAAAAAGACACTGGTTCTCCCGAAGTTCAAATCGCTATTTTGACACATCGGATTGATGAATTGGCCAAACATTTAAAGAAAAATGCCAAAGATAACCACTCTCGAAGAGGATTACTCCAGATGGTGGCGACACGAAAAGCTCACATGAAATATTTGGAGAAGAAAAATCCAAAGAGATTTAATGCTTTGAATAAAAAGTTGGGTTTGAAGAAATAAAGTAGTCAAAAGTTCTTAAAGTCTATAAAGTCCGTAAAGTAATTCTTACTGTATGTATTCTGCTTTATAGACTTTATAAACTTTCCCCTTTATACTTAAGTTATGTCAGTAATTAAACACAAAAATCAGAGAGTGGGTATTTTTATAGATACCCAAAATTTGTATCATTCGGCCAAAAATATTTACAACGCCAAAGTCAATTTCGGACAAGTGGTTAAAGAAGCCTTGGATGGTAGACAGCTTATTCGAGCCGTAGCCTATGTTATAACCACGGAATCCGGCGAGGAAAAAAGTTTTTTTGAGGCCCTTGAGAAAGTCGGAATTGCTACTAAAACAAAAAATCTCCAGATTTTTTCTGGAGGATCAAAAAAAGCCGATTGGGATGTGGGATTGGCGGTTGATGCAATAAAACTTGCGCCGAAATTGGACGCTATTGTTTTAGTGACCGGTGATGGAGACTTCGTGCCTCTAGTTGAATATTTACAAGTTAACGAAGGCTGCCAAGTGGAAGTGGTCTCTTTTGGAAGATCATCTTCAAGCAAACTTATAGAAACTTGTGATGATTTTATTGACCTTGATCTGGCCCCGCAAAAATATCTTATTGGCTATCGGGATAGGAGAGGCTCTCGTAGAGGACCGAAACCGACTGAATAATAGTCGGACGGACAAGGCTGAAAGAGTCACTCTCGGTTTCCGGGATGTGGCTTTTTTGTTACAATTAATCGGATGCCGCCTGAAACTCCAAAAGAAAAAGAAGAACACGTGCCCATCAAAGCCCTGCGCACATATCAGGGAGATGTGGAGGAAGCTTTGCAGAAAAACAAGTATTCCGCTACTACAATTTTGGTGGCTGAACAGGAACGAAAAGAACGCGCTCCCAGAATGTTAGAACCGGTAAACACCGAGGGGTGGAACAAGCTTTTTATTATTTTAGGATTTATTCTTTTATTCGTCGGTGTAATAGCCGTGGCTGGAGTTTATTATTTTAAATCCAACCAGAAAGTGGTTATTGATAAAACAACCAGAGCCTTGATAGCCTTTAGTGTAGAGAAAACTTTTTCTGTGGCCAGTTCTACAAGAGAGCAATTGTTTTCAAAGATTGTTTCTGAAAAACAAACTCTAAAAAGTCCCGTTAATTCGGTTTTATATTTAAATACGACAGCCAGTGACAATACTCCAGAAAATATTGGAAAAATACTAGAACTTTTGGCTCCGAGGATGCCGGCATCCTTGTCCAGAGCTTTTGAAAACGAATATATGGTCGGCATTTATTCATATGACATAAACGCCCCGTTTATCATTTTAACCACGAAAGATTTTGGAAGCAGTTATAGTGGAATGTTGAAATGGGAAAAGGATATAGTGACGGATTTGGGCAAAATTTTTGAGATTCCGATAAATTTTGGAGGAGTGACAGGATTTACTGATAAGGCTTTGAGAAATAAAGACCTCCGAGTACTAGTTGACTCTAACAATAAGACGCTGTTATTGTATTCATTTATTGACAAGAATACTTTGGTTATAACTAAAAATGAGGATATATTTAACGCCATTTTGGCCAAATATTTAGTCAGTAAAAACATTCGTTAACATAGTTTGTAAAATTTTACAGGGAGATCATCGTCTGCTACAATTCTAACATGGTTAAAAACACTAAACATTTTAAAGAAATGCTACTGAAAGAACTTTCTGTATTGGAAAGCGAGCTGGCCACTATTGGACGAAAAAACCCCGATAACCCGGCAGACTGGGAAACGATCAGAAAAGTAGACGGAATAGATACAGCTGAAGAAGGAGAGGTGGCCGAGGGGATTGAAGAATATGAAAATAATAATGCTGTATTAGCCCAATTGGAAATTCGTTTAAACGATGTCAAAAATGCTTTGGCTAAAATTGAAAAAGGAACATATGGCATTTGTGAAGTTTGCGGAGGAGAGATAGAAAATGACCGATTGGAAGCCAACCCGTCGGCCAAAACCTGCAAGAAGCATATGAATGCATAAATTTTAAGTTTTAAATTTTAAATGAATGTTTAATTTGGAAAATTTTAAAATTTGGATTTGATTTAAAATTTATAAATTAAAATTTTAAAATGGCCGTCTCAAAAATCTACAGCGCTCAGGCCACTCTCCTTTCCGCACAAATTATAGACATTGAAGTGGATCTTTCGCGAGGGTTTCATTCGTTTTCCGTGGTCGGCCTTGCCGACAAATCGGTTGATGAGTCCAAGGACCGCGTTTCGGCGGCCATAAAAAATTCAGGTTGGAAATCTCCTAAAAATAAAAATCAGAAAATTATCGTTTCTTTGGCTCCGGCAGATATCAAAAAGGAGGGGCCTATTTTTGATCTGCCTATTGCCTTGGGCTATTTGCTTGCTAGTGAAGAAATTGATGCTGAAACGGAAAACAGGATTTTTTTGGGGGAGCTTTCGCTTGATGGAGATTTACGCCCGATAAAAGGAGCCTTACCCATAACCCAAAAAGCCAAGAAGGAGGGTTTCAAAGAAATTTTTTTGCCTTTAGAAAACGCCGAGGAAGCATCAAATATTTCCGGCATAAAAGTTTACGGAGCTAAAACTCTTTTGGATGTAGTTAGACATATAAATACAAAAAGGATGGACCTTGAAAAATGTACGGATGAGAAAAAAGTTTTTATCGCTCATGTTGAGATACCTATTTTCAAATCTAAAAAGAAAAAAGCAAAAGGCCGGGAAGTGGAAATTGATTTTGCTGATATAAAAGGACAGGAATCCGCTAAAAGAGGCCTTGAGATTGCCGCTTCTGGCGGGCACAACGTCATAATGTACGGGCCTCCCGGAACAGGCAAGACCATGCTGGCCCGAGCTTTTACCCATCTTCTGCCGGAACTTTCGTTTGATGAAAAGCTTGAAGTGACTTCTATTTACTCCATTGGTGGAATGCTTGCCAGCGGGTTGATTGAGCATCCGCCGTTTCGCTCTCCTCATCACACTGCTTCTTACGTTTCACTTGTTGGCGGAGGAGCAAACCTAAAACCCGGGGAAGTGACTTTGGCTCACAAGGGAGTGCTTTTTCTGGATGAATTTGCTGAATTTGATAAAAGAGTTTTGGAAAGTTTGAGACAACCTCTGGAAGATAGGGAGATAACAATTTCGCGGGCTAAAGGAAGTGTCAAATATCCGGCTCATTTTATTTTGATAGCCACCATGAATCCGTGTCCCTGCGGAAACTATGGGGTTAAAGGCAAGGAATGCATTTGCAGCGCCCAAAATATAGAGAGATATCGGAGAAAATTGTCGGGACCGATTGTTGATCGCATTGATATTTGGGTAGAAGTTTCAAAAGTGGAACACGAAAGACTGACTGATTCTCGGGATTTGCATGAAAAAACGGAAAAAATAAAACCCCGAGTAGGAAAAGCTAGAAAAATGCAAGAAAAAAGATATAAGGGTTTAAAAATAAAAACAAATGCACAGTTGGGACCAAAAGATTTAGTAAAGTATTTAAAACTTTCTCCGGTCGTCAAAGATATTTTAAATGCCTCGGCCAAACAACTTGACCTTTCGGCTCGTTCCTACCACCGCATCATAAAACTGGCTCGCACTATTGCCGATATGGAAAGTGAGCCGGAAATTTCCGAAAAACACATCCTTGAGGCCTTGCAATACCGACCGAAGAGATATCAGAGTTTTTAATTAACAACTAAAAATCTTTTACTCACCAATACCTTTTCAGAGACACTCGCCTTTCCAGCGAAAGGCTCTTTCTGTCCTCGGCCTTGATTCGTCAAGAGTCCCTCGCAAAGCTCGGGGTCATTGACGAAACCATGCTCAAGGCCTGCGGATGCTCTGAAAAGGTATTGGTTCGACAAGATTTTCTGGTTCTGGAACATTTTTGAGTTTTGTACTAGTATAAACCCAACGTCCGAACGCCAATGGAAAAGAAAATTTTTACAACAGAATTCGGGGGGAGAGAATTAACCGTTGAATTCAACAATATTGTGGACCAAGCTCATGGTTCGTGTCTGGTTAAATATGGAGACACTGTGGTTTTAGCTACAGCCGTCATGACAAAAGAGGCAAAAGAAGGAACTGGCTTTTTCCCGCTGATCGTTGATTTTGAGGAAAAGTTTTACGCTACAGGAAAAATTCTGGGCAGTCGTTTTCAAAAAAGGGAAGGCCGTCCGACCGACGAAGCCATTTTATCCGGCAGAATTGTTGACCGCACTATCAGACCATTTTTTGATAATTGGATAAGAAACGAGATTCAAGTGGTTCTGACTGTTCTTTCAATCGGTGAGGATGATCCGGATATTTTGGCGGTTTTAGCCGCGTCGGTGGCTTTGGGCACATCCCACATCCCGTGGAACGGGCCGGTTTCGGCAGTGCGAATTGGCCTAAACAGTTCTGAAGAAACTGTCGGCCAAACTTCTTCAGAAGTCTTAGGCAAAAACGGCAATTTTGAAATAAATCCAACATACACCCAAAGAAACACCGACAATTACCAGCTGGATCTTTTGATCTGTAGCAAGGATGACAAAATAAATATGATTGAGATTGGAAGCAATGAAATATCGGAAGAAGAAATACTAAAAGGTATGGGGTTGGGAAAAATTGAGCTCCAGAAACTTCAGAAGTTCCAGGAAAAAATATTCAAGGAAATTGCAAAGGAAAAAATAATAATTCCAAAACCGAAAATCAGCAAGAAGACGCTGAATTTATTCAAAGAAAAAATTGAGTCGATTTTTATGGAAAAATTATTTTCTGGGAACCCCGGGAAGGGAGACCTTTCACATTTGGTGACATTATGGAAAAAAGAAATTGATGTTTTAGAAGATCCGAACGAAAAAGCTTTGGCCGAAGACTATTTGCAAGAAGAAATTGACAAAGCCATCCACAAAGAAATTATTCACAACAAAAAAAGACCGGATCATAGGAAAATGGACGAGCTCCGACCTCTCTTGGCCAAAGTCGGCGGTATTTCAAAGATTCTTCACGGCTCCGGACTGTTTTACAGAGGAGGAACTCATGTCTTATCAGTTTTGACTTTGGGAGCGCCGGGAGATGCCCTGCATATTGACAGCATGGAAACCCAAATGGATAAAAGATTTATGCTTCACTACAACTTTCCTCCATATTCGGTGGGTGAAGTCGGGAGAATGGGAGGGACAAACAGAAGAATGATTGGTCACGGTGCCTTGGCTGAAAAAGCTCTTGTTCCGGTCCTGCCGAAAAAAGAAGATTTTCCTTACACTATTCGTTTGGTGGCAGAATCTTTGGCTTCAAACGGTTCAACTTCCATGGCTTCGGTTTGCGCCGGATCGCTGGCACTTATGGACGGCGGCGTGCCGATAAAAAGGCCAGTTGCCGGAATCGCTTCGGGACTGATGATGGAGAGTGAAAAAAAATATGTTATTTTGACAGACATTCAAGGACCGGAGGATCACCACGGGGACATGGATTTCAAGGTGGCTGGAACGGAAATCGGGGTTACGGCTGTACAGATGGACGTCAAAATCGCCGGGGTGTCAATTAATATTTTGAAGGAAGCTTTTGAAAAAGCCAGGACGGCCAGACTGCAGATTTTGAAAGTAATGAAAGAAGAAATTGCCTCGCCACGACCCAATATTTCAGAATACGCGCCGCATATTATTTCAATAAAAATAAAACCGGACCAAATCGGATTGGTTATCGGCACCGGCGGTAAAACCATAAAAGAAATAAAAGAAAAAACCGGCGCGATCATTGATATTGAGGACGACGGCACGGTTTATATCACCGGCAAAAAAGAAGCTTGTGAGGAAGCCAAAAAAATTATTGAGGAAATGACTCACGAATACAAAGTCGGCGACAGAATGCGGGCCGAGGTGGTCAAAGTGGCCGAGTTTGGAGTGTTTGTCAAAGTTTCCGGCGGGACAGAAGGTTTGGTTCACATTTCTGAAATCGTTCCACGAAGAATTCAGTCAGCTGGAGAACTCATAAAAGTGGGTGATATTGTTCCAGTTGTACTAAAGGAAATAGATGAGCGCGGACGATTAAAATTTTCAATTAAAGATATTTCTCCGGAGTGGTTTGATGTAAAAAAATCCTAAAATATTGCTTTTTTCTAAAAAATGTGGCAATATTACTGCGGAGGCAAAAATGAGAGAATCTGTTCGCTCTGCATTGCAAAGGGTAGATCGCCAGTTCGGGCCTTTGCTCAAGCCGGCAAACAGGGACCAGTATGCAGTGGCCGTTGAGCAACTGCAGAAAATGGTCAATGTTCAGGTTTCACTTTCTTCTGGACAGGTTAGCATGCTTGCATTTTTCCTGCAGAAATTCATACAGGAAAATAACGACAAATTACTGCTTCAGATCGCCACCTGGCTAAACACCTGCCACGAGTAACCAACACGCCGGATGCATACCACGCATCCGGTTGTTTTTTTACAAAAATTCAATATAAAAGATCAACTACATATTTACGCCATGGCGTAAATATGTAGTTTGTTGAATAGTAAATTTTAATGATGTGTTTGTAAAAATAGCTCGGAGAATTTATCTTTAAATTATATCTACGCTATAGCGTAGATTGGAAAACGAATTAAAGCTACGAGGATTTTTCACAAAGTTCAAGGCGCGAGTGAGTGAGAAGCATGCTTCGCAAGACCTTGAACGTTTTGTAGTCAAAATGTGAAAGGTGTACTGCTCCTGTAAGGAGGTGCGACCAAGCTGTAGTAACCTACTGCGCGTGGAGCAAACGCAAGCGAGCAACGCAGAAATTTGAAAAGACCGTAGCGACTAGAATGGATTACGAGCGCCTCGAACTTCAAAGTGTAAGTGAACCCCAGTACTCCTTCCAGTTGAGCCCATTTTCCCGATTACCTGCCCTTGGGTCACGCTGTCCCCGACACCCACTAAAACTTTGCTTAAGTGAGAATACAAAGTCTGTGTGCCATTTCCGTGTTTTATTACAATATATAATCCGTATCCGCCGTTCCAACCTGTTGTTTTAGCCACAATGACTTGACCGTCAGCCGAAGCTAAAATATTTGACCCATAGGAAGAAGCTAGGTCAACGCCGTTGTTTCCATGGATACCTTGAGTTTTCACTCCTCCGACAATCGGCCTCATATAATATCCGGCATAAGTTGGCTGGCTGGATTTTCCGGAGCCTCCCGCCGGCTTGGCGACAGATACAGATATTTCGCCATCAGGAATGACAATAACATCCCCAATTGAAAGTTTGGCGTCAATATTTAAATTGTTGTACTGCAAAATTTCGTCCAAATCGCCTTTGTATTGTTTGGCAATACTTGTTAATGTGTCTCCAGATTTTACTGTATGTTGTATTCCGGAAATTGGCAGGATGACCAGGGTTTGCCCGATGGTGATCGTGTTCCCACTTAAATTGTTAGCCCATCTTATAGTATTAACGGAAACACCGAACATCTTGGCAATGGCCGGCAAAGTATCTCCACTATGAACAACATAGACGCTAATTTGATCATCGCTTAAATTTTTTGTTTCTGGCGAAGTAACTGTTTCTGACGAAAGCGACGTTCCTCCGACTATGACTATTTCGTTTTTGGTGGAAGAGGCATCGAGATTTGGAGAAATGGTGGCTTGAAGCAAGGCCAGATTTTGAGAATTGGGTTGTTCTTTCTCCGCTTCAGCGCTAGCGCTGACAGACGAAAAAAGGCTTGATATGAATGAAAAAACACTGGCTTCAGACTTTACGGGCAACAAAACAGAGACCAGGAGAGCCGGCCCCAAAATGAAAAAAGTAGATATTTTCACCGCATTAAGACCAGATCCCATTCGACGACATTTTGAGATAAATGTGCGACTAATGATTTTAAGACCCGACCAGAAATGAGGATCTTGTAGTAGCCCCCAAATAAGCTAAAAGTTAAGCTATATTCTGAACGCTGGCTGTATAAAGTAGCTCTATAGAGCCATATTTATACGAAATCATGACGGTATCTATCTATTATATAGGGTTAGCTTGGTGGGTCAAGTTTAGTTATAAACACTTTATGAACATGTTATCCTGTCCAAAAAGTCTTGGGTTTACCATGTTATAATTTTTGGATGAATTTGCTTCGGAAAATACTTGAAAATCCTATTGGGATGATTGTCATTTCATGCTTTTTGATTGTTTTTAACTCTTACCCGGCTTTTGTTCTCTTTGGCGGGGAAGTTTTTTCCATAAGAGATAGCCTTCCGTTTCTGCTAACGGCAGATTTCAGCGCATTACTTATAATGTTTGGAATTCCGTTTTTAATCATAAAATTCGTTTTTAATAAAAGATTGGAGAATTTCGGCTTATGCAAGCCCTTGGATTTGACTAGGGCGGTAAAACTTTCTTCTTTTGTCGTTTTGTTATTGATTCCTTTTCTGTATTTTTTGGCCAACCAAGCTTCCTTTAGGGAATATTATGCCATCAAGCAGGGCTTCAGTCTTTTTTTTCTAGTGGCCACTCTGGGAAGCGGTCTTTACTATTTTGCCGAAGAATTCATCTTTCGAGGTTTTTTGTTTTTTGGCCTTTGGGAAAGATTGCGTTTTCACAGCTTTTGGGTGATAAATCTTATTTTCGCTTTATTTCATATAAGCAAACCTGTTCCTGAAGTATTTTTGGCTTTTTTCTCGGGCCTTTTGCTTACCTATTTATCTTATAAAACCAAATCTTTTATTCCTTCCGTGGCTGTTCATTTTACCATAGCTTTGATTTTAAATATCTTTGTTATAATCAGCCAATGAATTATCTCGATTCTCTTAATACCGAGCAAAAAAAGGCGGTTTTGGCAATAGATGGACCGGTCCTAATCGTGGCTGGAGCCGGAGCGGGCAAGACCAAAACCATTACCCACAGAATTTTGCATCTTATTTCCGAGGGAATTCGGCCTGAAAACATATTAGCCATCACCTTTACCAACAAAGCGGCCAAAGAAATGCGTGACAGGGTAATGGGTTTACTTACTCACCACAAAAACATACCATTTGTCAGCACATTTCATTCATTGGGTGTTTATATAATCAAAGAAAATGCTGAAATATTAAAACTGCCTAGACATTTCAATATTTTTGATAAAGTTGATTCAAAAAAAGCACTGAAAAACGCTTTGGTCTCCCTTGGTATTGACCCAAAAGACGAATTGGATAAAATCGGACACATAATATCAAAAGAAAAAGGTAGAGGAGTGAATATGAGTGAGTATTTAAGAGGTGGTGCATTTGATCGCACATCAGAATTAGTCAAAAAAGCTTGGGTAAAATATGAGGAAATATTAAAAAAAGAACACGCGCTAGACTTTGACGATTTACTACTTAAAACACTTGAGCTTTTACAAAAAAGAGAGATTCTGGAAAGATACCAAAATCAGTTTCTTTACGTACACGTGGACGAATACCAAGACACAAATAAAGTTCAAAATGAAATTGTGGAACTTTTAGTAGAGAAACATCAAAATATATGCGTGGTGGGAGATACAGACCAAAATATCTACAGCTGGCGGGGAGCGGAAATGAAAAATATGCTACATTTTGAAAAAAAATATCTAGAAACTCAAACTTTTTTCTTGGAACAAAACTATCGCTCCACAAAAAATATATTAAATGTCGCCAATGAAATAATAAAGAAAAATAATTTTCGTATTCCTAAAAAACTTTTCACAGAAAAACCAGAGGGAGAAAAAATCTCAATTTTTGAAGGCAGAAGCGCGGTGGATGAAGCTCATTTTATCGCCATGAAAGCCAGGGAGTTTATCGGGAAGGGAGTAAGGTCAGAGAGCATTGCGGTCTTATACAGAGCCAATTTTCAGTCTAGAGTTTTGGAGGATGCTTTTCTCTCTCACGGCATCCCGTACCAAATCTTGGGTATAAAATTTTTTGAAAGAAGAGAAGTAAAAGATATTATTAGTTTGGTTAAAACTTCTCTAAACGAGGGGAATGTAAGTGATTTTACTAGAATAATTAACATTCCTCCAAGAGGAATAGGCAAAGTTACGCTTCAGAAAATTATTTCTGGTAAAGAAAATGGATTAAATGAAAGTCTAAAAATTAAAATAAATAATTTTAGAAAAATGCTTGTAGATTTTAGAAATATTTTGAAAAATGATAAACCTTCAAAAGCTTTGAAGTATATTATTGAGAAATCTGGAATGGAAAATCATTATAAAACTGGACAAGAAGAGGATACGGATAGATTGGAAAATATTATGGAACTTGTAACACTTGCCACGAAGTACGACAGTTTGCCAAACGAGATTGGAATTGAAAATTTTTTAACGGATGTGGCTTTAGCTTCCGACCAGGATGTCCTTAACACAGAAAAAACTGGAGTTAAACTCATGACCGTCCACTCATCCAAAGGGCTCGAGTTTGATTATGTATTCATTTCCGGACTTGAAAACGACCTGTTTCCCCACAAGAAAATGTATGAGAGAAAAAAGTCTGGGGAAGAAGGGGAGGAGGAGAGAAGACTTTTTTATGTGGCTATTACAAGAGCGGGGGAAAAACTTTTATTGACCCATGCAAATACTCGTACTATATTTGGTAGAGTTGAAATAAATTCCAGATCAGAATTTATAGACGATATACCAGAGAAATATCTTGAGCATGAATCATATAGTTCAAATCACTCTTTAACTCCATTAATAAATATTGATTTCTGATATTCCTTAATTTTCAATTTCTAATTTTTAATTTTTAAATAAAAATTAGTGTATATTGGTGTATAAGTGTATTATCAAACACGTTATATACTTGCTATAGCAAAAGTATAACGTATAATAGAAGAATGAAAAAAAGTCTTGAGCGAGAAGTCGCGATTAAGAGTAGGCGAACTAATTTGAAAAAAATCATTTTACGAACGGTTGTTACTGCTGGAATAATTGGGGCTGGGATTGTTGCACCAAATGTATTAGGAGCAATGAAAAAATTGGGGCTGTTGCCAAAAAAACGTCAGAAAGAATTTATTAAGGCTTCTCGAGATAGATTGATTGCAAGCGGATTGCTGCAATACACAAACGGAACGCTGAATATAACCAAAAAAGGTGAATTATGTTTACTAAAAGAAACTGCTTATGAAAATTTAAATAATAAGAAGAGAAAAAAATGGGATGGTAAATGGCGTGTCTTGATTTTTGATATCCCAGAACAAAAGAAAAATGTCCGAGAACAGATACGATCCACTCTCATACATATTGGTTTTATGCGACTTCAAGATAGCGTATGGATTTACCCATTTGATTGCGAGGATTTAATAATTTTACTGAAGGCTGACTTAAAAATAGGTAAGGATATTTTATATATGATTGTGGAAGCCTTGGAGTACGACAAACCAGTCAGATCTTATTTCGGATTTAATGAAAAATAGTTTAATTTGGCATACGTTAATACATTGCTATAGCAAAGTATTAACGTATGGTGATTTATAGCGATACAGTGGTGGTGTTATTTTTGATAATTATACTGTATTATCAATACAAAATTAAACTACAAACCACACTATCGGCACAAAGCAGTATGTTATCTTTGTAAAATAGCACTATTTAATAATTTTATTTATTATGAAGGCAAAAAAATCACTGGGCCAACATTTTCTAAAATCACCAGGTATTATTAGCGATATTGTTAAAGCTGGAAATGTGCAAAAAGATGATTTAGTTTTAGAAATAGGACCCGGAAAAGGAGCTTTGACCGAGGCTCTTCTCTCCACCGGAGCCAAAGTTATCGCTGTTGAAAAAGATGATGAGCTCGTTCTGGAATTGCAGAGAAAATTTTCAAGAGAAATATCTTTAAAACAGCTCAATTTGGTTCATGCCGATATTTTGGATTTAGAATTGCCGCATTTAGCTATGTCAAGGATGCCCCTTGACACTGAGACTCCATACAAAATAGTGGCCAATATACCTTACTATATTACCGGACAGATTTTGAGAATGTTTTTGGAAAGCGACAATCAGCCGACATCCATGACTTTGCTTATGCAAAAAGAAGTGGCGGAAAGAATTGTAGCTAAACCGAGCTTGCGAAGCTCGGTCGCCCGATCCGTCAAAAGCGGATTTAGGGCAAAAGATCAAAAAGAAAGTTTGTTGTCCCTTTCAGTCAAAATTTTTGGCGAACCGAAAATAGTAAGAGTTGTTGGCAGGGGAGCATTTTCACCGCAGCCAAATGTGGATTCTGCTGTACTAAACATTGAAAACATATCAAGGGTTCGCCTTGATGGAGTCAGTGAAAAGATATTTTTCAATATTATTCACTTGGGTTTTGCTCACAAAAGAAAACAGCTCTTACCAAACCTGACCAGTTTATTTAAAAAAGAAATTTTGGTCAAGGCCTTTGAAAAATGCGGAGTGAATTTGAAAGCCCGAGCGGAAGATTTATCTCTAGAGACATGGTTAAAACTTTGTAATACAATTGGACTATGACAAAGTTAGAGACAATTTTAGAAAAAATTGAAAATAAAAAAATAACCATCGCAGAATGGCTTTTGGGTTTTACTGGCATTATCCTTGTTAGATTTATCTTTGAATCGCTATCCAGCTCAACAAATTCTGGGGTAATTCCGTCAGATATTTACACTATCATTCATACTTGGCTTTATTTTTTGGTTATAGCTTTAGGATTAAGTTTAATTGTCGGATATTTTACAAAAAAATATTCGTCTATTTTAAAAATTATACTTTTCGGATTACCTATAATATGGCTGGGGCCGATTATTGACATTGTTATAAGTTTGGGCAAGGGATACAAAATTGCATATATACAAGACACGGGAAACTTACTTTTGCGGGATTTCTTTACATTTTTTGGGCCAAATTTTACAAATGGAGCGACGTACGGATTGCGGATAGAGATGGCAATTATTTTAATCGGCGTTGGTTTATATGTTTGGAGTTTGAGAAAAAATATTTGGCAGAGTGTTTTGGCTGTCATAATCTCATATACATTTATATTTTTATCTTTTGTTGTCCCTGGGTTAATTTATACCCTAACCCACCTAAGCTCTCCCGATGGCACAGTAGCTGATGTCGTAAGATACATTGCAAAAATAATATTTGAATCCAATATAGCTCATAACACATTTCGCGATGGATTATCCTATGTTTCTCTTTCGAGACTCGCAGAAATGGGTTTTGATAAACTTCTTTCTCAAATATTTTTTATTTCTTCTGTAATATTTAGTGGATTACTGTTTTGGAGAATAGATAGTAAAAAATTCTTGGCAGTTATAAAAAACTCTAGACCAGAACGAGCTGTCTTTTTTCTCTGTCTGGTCGGGGTCGGCGTTGTTTATGCTTATGCTAGAGATTTGGGACGTTTAAGTTCTTTGATTGATATTTTAAGTCTCGTCTGTCTGGCTCTAGCTTGGACCAGCGCTTGGATGCATGCAGTGCACATAAACGATCTGGAGGATGTTGAGATTGATAAAATCTCAAATTCAAAAAGGCCACTAGTTCAAGGTGTGATTTCTTTAGATGAAGTGAAGAATATCGGGTATATTTGGCTGGCTGTGGCTTTTGTGGGCGCTTGGTCGGCCGGATTTGCTCCTTTTTATATGATTTTGGTATTTATTTCCGCCTCTTTTATTTATTCCAGCAAACCTTTGCGCTTAAGAGTTTTCCCAATACTGTCTTCTTTTATCATAAGTATTGCCTGTCTTGTTTCTGTACTTGCAGGATTTTTCTTTATATCTCTGGATAAAAGAATGTCGGCCTTTCCAGCATTTTTATCCATTGGAACTCTTATAATATTCACCCTCATAATAAATATAAAAGATATGAAGGATGCGGAAGGGGATAAAGCTGATGATATCCAGACACTACCAACGATTTTTGGAGAAAATGCCGGAAAAGCGGTCGGTTTATGCTTTGCCTTGGGTGTTTTGCTTATTCCGTTTTTTATGTCTTTTTATATTTTTTATATTACCGCTATTCCAATAGCAATAATCGGTTATAGAATAATCTCTAGGAAACCTTTTGTTGAAAAAAATGTTTTTATTTTGGGTTTGGTTTTTCTACTGTCAAGCCTTCTGCTCTTTGGAGTATTGTTTTGGCTTGCTAAAACGCTCATTTAGAAATTTGGAGCAAATTTAGTGTGGGAGTATAATGTTTTCATGCCAAGTTCTAAAATTTTTTCTATAATAATACTTTGTGTCGCTGTTGTTGTGTCCACCTGGTTGCTTAGAGAAAAACCGGTTAAAACTGGTCTGACCGCAAACAAAGAAGCGGTGTCCGCCCAGCCGTATGAAAATGTGGCAGAGAGCAGTAGCCAGTGGAAAAAAATATTGGCGAGCGTTGATACAAAAAATCAAGATATTTTAATCAATTTAAGCAATAATGGTGAGGAGACTCTGGAAGAAACGACTCTAACAGCCCAAGCGGCCAAAGATATTTTTTCTTTATACCTAACGGAAGTAAAAGGTAATGAGACTTTTTCGGCTGAAAGCGTTGATAAAATTTACCAAAACATTTTATCATCTCCAAACTATACAACAACAAAAGGGGT
>MHWN01000016.1 GCA_001825395.1 Candidatus Zambryskibacteria bacterium RIFCSPLOWO2_02_FULL_39_26 | reverse complement strand
GTGGGTAAGTGGTATGATTTAGCCTTTGATAAAAATTTCAAAATTTGTTAAATCTTCGGTTGCTCCGGATGGAATCAAGTTTAATTCTACTGGCTGTCCGTTCCAAGTAGCTTTTATCATTGCGTTTTCACTGGCTTGGAATTCTATTTTGAATCTGTTTACCGTGATAACTTGGGCGCAAATTTCTCCACTGCTTGTTGACGTAAAATCAATGGTCACTTGTTCCGGGAATGACTCGGCCACCCGGGCAGTTGTATTTAAAATATGGCATGGCGTGGGCAGATTAGTTTCTCCGGCAATTATATGCGTGCCGTTTTTAAACTGATGCTTTGCCGTGATTCTTTCGTGGGGTGAAGTTGTCCCCAAAACATCACCATTTGTCTTTTCTGCAGTTGTTCCCTGCCACCACTTCCAAGAATCGGGAGCCCAGAAATAAAAAATACCTAAAACAATAAGCACAACGATAACTATTATGACAGTTTTTGACATGATTTTGTGATTAGTTAATAACTCTGGCAACACCAATTCTACCATATCAAGTATTTTGTGTTATAGTCTCTGGTTGAAATGATGTTTTTTGGCCTGATTTATGCTTCGCGATATATCGCTAAGTATAAATTAAGAGGTAAAAATAAACTAAAAATAATTTTGTGATTTTGTGTGTATCTCCGTTGAAACTTGCATTTTCCCAACTGGCGGACAGAGTGGGATTCGGACCCACGGTACTCTTTCAAGTACGGCGGTTTAGTAAACCGCTAGTTTAAACCGCTCACTCATCTGTCCGTCGCATAAATATACATTATTTTAACGATTTGTTGTATAGTGAATTGCATTAAAAGGAGACGTGTCAGAGTGTTGATTTGCGAAAACTCGTAGCAAATCAAAGATAGAGCGCGACGGCGCGAGTCGGGGTCGCAAAAAATTTTCAGCAGAAAATTATTTGTGACCTAATGTACCTCTTTGCAACAAAGAGGTATTCTATCTCAAAGTAGGAAAATGTGATAAAAATAGACTATCGGAGACGTGTCAGAGTGGTCTAATGTACCTCTTTGCTAAAGAGGTGTGCCCCTTAAAAGGCACCGACGGTTCGAATCCGTCCGTCTCCGCCAGTTGGAATTATGGTATAATTTTCTCAATGATTCCCGTTAGAGATTTCAGTTTATTGAAAATCTTTCGGGTGAAATAGTTAATCAATATAATTTTATACTTGTAGTTAAAAGCTACTGGTATCTCTAACGAGATGAACCAGAGATTTTACCAACTTATTTCGGGCTTGCTGGCAGTGATTCTTATAGCTGTTATCGCTTATTTTGCTTTTAGCAAAAAAACGGAGGAGATGGCAGTTCCGATAAATAATACGAAAACAACTACACCAACCCCGCTTCCGAAAACAACTGGAGTAGAATATAAAAACACAGAATATGGTTTCAGTTTTATCTTACCTGAAAGTTGGAAAGACTTTTCTGTCATCGAAGATATCTGGGAAGGGTACAGTCTAGATGCAAAAGGTGAAAGTCAAATACTTACCCAGACTGGTCCGTTGATTTCTATCCGTCATCCGGATTGGGAATATAAAAGTCCTCGCCAAGATATCCCGATAATGGTTTTTACAATAGTACAATGGACAGATTTACAGGCAAATAAATTTCACATCGGCGTGGCACCGATAAATCCTACAGAGCTCGGAAGAAATAAAAAATATGTTTTTGCCATCCCAGCCCGTTACAACTACGAGTATCTTACCGGTTACGAAGAAGTTGAAGAAATTTTGGGAGGTAAACCGTTCAAAGCTCAATAGTAAAAAAGTAGAAAGTTGAAAGTTGAAAAGTGATGCAAATACACTTACTTTTAACTTTTTACTGCTAACTTTTAACTCCTGTGGTTCTCTAGTGTGCTATCGTGAAAGCAAAAACGTCCCGAGCTCCGGCTTCCAAGAGAGTTTTTCGGGCTTCAAGCAGAGTGCTGCCGGTTGTGACGACGTCGTCAATTAAAATGACATATTTTCCTTCCACTCGCGGATCGGCGTTGAAGCAATCCGCCAAATTTTTCATTCTTTCGGTTTTGGTGTGACTGTGACTCTGGACCGGTGTGTCAGTAATTTTTTGAAACCATTGTGGAGCGTAAAGAAGAATGCGATCAAAATCATTTTCCAAAACTGATTTGGCAATATATTCGCTCTGATTGTACCCGCGTTCAAATTTTCTTTCTCTTGATATAGGGATGGGGATGAGCAGGAACTCTGCCTTGCCCGAAAAAAGGGAAATATCGGAAATTAGGGCAAAAATTTCTTCAAAAAGAAGCTTGCCGATATGCTGGAGCGGCATAGTGTTTTCCTTGTATTTTAATTCCCAAATAATGGCTTTAACCCTCTTGTCTTTGTAGTGAAAAAGCGGGTGAATCCAATCCATTTCTTCCACTGACGAGGCTTCCGGCAGGGAATTTATGGCCTCTTCGTCCAATTTTTGCATAATGGCAAAATTGGTTCGGGGAGGAAGAATGGCGTTTAGCAACAATTCAAATAAATCCCTAATTTTTTTCAACATGCTTTATACATTATACTTTATACGTTATAAAAACGAGAGAGGAGCACGTGAGAAAGTAATCTTTCGCACAGTGTCCGAATGATGTTTTTATATCAGTGGTAACCTGATATACTAATTATACATGGCCAATTTTTTTTCAAATTTATTCAATAGACAGAGCCAGAGCGTTTTGGGCATAGATATCGGCTCATCTTCCATAAAAATGGTTCAACTTAGCCGTAAAGGAGGCCATCCTGTTTTGGAAACATACGGCGAGTTAGCTTTAGGACCTTACACTGGCAAGGGCGCTGGAGAAGCTACCAGTCTATCACAAGAAAAAATTATTGAAGCGGTCAACGATATGCTTCGGGAAAAAGAGGTAAACATTACAACCAAACTATGCGGCATAGCCATCCCTTTTGCTTCCAGTCTGATGGTGGTTATTGACATGCCTATGGCCACCAAAACCCAACTTGACCAGATGATTCCGATTGAAGCTCGAAAATACGTTCCAGTGCCGATATCCGAAGTAACTTTGGATTGGTACACCATTCCAAAGGATAAAAATGCGGATGGGTCGGCGCCAAATGACAAAAATCAACCAACTTCCAAAATAGAAGTTCTTCTGGTGGCCTTGCACAATGACACCATAAACCAATACAAAGATATTGTGACAAAAAGTTCCTTGGACGCCAGTTTTTTTGAGATTGAAATTTTCAGCACCATGCGCTCGGTCTTGGATCAGGAAGTTAATCCGGCTCTGATTATAGATATGGGGGCCACCACCACAAAACTTTACATCGTGGAAAGGGGAATTTTGCGATCGTCTCACATGATAAATCGCGGCTCGCAAAACATTACCAACGAGCTTTCCAAATCGCTCGGCATTTCTCTGGAAGACGCTGAATATCTAAAGCGGGAAAAAGGAATCCCCGGCCAGATAAACGGCATAGAAGTAAAAGAGGTCATGACCATTACCTTAAATTATATTTTCTCTCAGGCCAATCAGGTCGTTTTGGCTTATCAGAAAAAATATAACAAAAATGTCAGTAAAGTTCTTCTGGTTGGAGGTGGTAGCGCGCTCAAGGGCATAGTGGATGTGGCCCAAAATAATTTTCAGACAGAAGTAGTGGCCGGAGACCCTTTCGGAAAAGTTGTTGCTCCAGCTTTTTTGGAAAAGGTATTGAAAGATACTGGTCCAGAATTTGCCGTGGCGGTTGGCGTTGCGCTTCGCCGTCTCCAAGAGCTCGGCTAATGTCTAAGACCCAAATCTCTTTCTCACCCACATCCTTTTTGTAGCACGCATAATTTCTGGGCTAGAAATTTGCTCACTCTCGCACCGTCCTGCTCCGAGAGTCTCCAAAAAGAATATGGGTTCGACGAGATTTGGATAGTGCCAGTACGGAAATTCTAAAACCACTTATTTTAAAGACTTTTTCGATAGTGGAAAATATTGACAAAAAGGCATCAAAGGTGGTATAATACAAGAGTAAGTTCTTTAACATTATTCTTGCATTTGCCACAGCAGAAAGAGCCCTAAAAATAAGGCTTTCTCTGCTGTGGCAAAACCTACGGACGGGTTAGCTTGAACGGCATGTTTTCAATTGAAAGGAAGGATCGCTATGAGCGATAAGGCCTTGAATCCGGCGACACTCGAATTGACCCAGAAGATTCAGCTCCATTTTCCACGAGGGATACGAGCGGAAATTCTTTGTGATTGGAACGGGGCGCCGGCGGAACTCATCTCCGCCAAGCTTCTGGAACTTTTCGGAAACTCTCCTGTTGTGGAAGAGATGAAGCGCAAGCTGAACCTCCTCCACCTCAAGCCGGTTACCTCGGACGGACGGAACGGTCACCAGTTCATCGAGGTCGGGGAGCACAACGGATTGCGATTCGATGACTGGGCCAAGAACGCGATGACGGTGGGACGGGATGCTAAGGGCAATCTCATCGTCACTGGATCCTCCGGAGTCGTCTACAAACCCGTCGTTATCAAGGGCGGCGAGTTCGAGGACAACGAGCGCGTCACTTCAAACATCCGCAAGGTTGCCGAGGCACAGAAGCTCGTGACACCGCCGTGGTGGCTCGCACCCCTCCTTCGGGAGAAAGTCTCCGACTCGGAGATTCTGGCAATGGGTCTTGACTGGCTCATCGTGATGCACGAACCAATCACCGATTCCGATGGCGATCCGAGCTTGCTCGGTTTGCTCCGGGACGTTGGTCGCTGCTTGAGCGCGTCCTACGGCTACCCGGCGGGCAGGTGGAATCGTCGGGGCGGTTTCGTGTTCCTCGCTCCGCAAGAATAAGCACTTAGGGCTGGGGTCTTGGTTCTCTTGAACCTTTGACCTTAGCCCTGCACTCCGGCGTATTTTTGTACGACCGGTTTTTTCGTATAAAAATCTATGTTACGATGTCTGTGGTAGTAGGCGAGTCTTGCTGGAGATCAAGGTTTCCGGCGGCCGAATCCAGTATCCATAAGTTGAGAGCGTCTGAGATCAAGGTTTTAGGCGGAGGATTTATGTAGAAACTTCAAAAAATGAAGATACTTGGTATAGAGTGCTAACGCATTATGATGCGAGATAAGATTCAATCCCGAGAGTATTCGAAGGATGGTGATATGGACGGCACTTTATACAGAACGAGTGTACCGATTCCGATGGCAATCCGAACTTGCTCGGTTTGAACCGGAACGATGGTCGCTGCTTGAGCGCGTACAACGGCAACCCGACGAACAGGTGGAATCGTCGGGACGGTTTCGTGTTCCTCGCTCCGCAAATTTTCTCATTTCTCTCTCGGCTTAGTGTCGGGAGAGTTTTGTTTTACTATTTGCCCGTGCCAACCACCGAGTTGTCCACCAGCTTTAGCAAGAGGTTCACTTAAAGCAATATATCTTTTATTATCCAGTGCTTTAATTTCCCACATCATATACAAAAGAAATTTCAAAGTATCTAAAGATATAATTGCCTTTTTAACAAAAGGTTGTTTTTCCTGCTTTTCCAAAAAACTAGCTATGAGTATACTCTCAATAGTTTGAATAAAGTATTTATCTATAGTTTCTGCTAAAGTGTATCGGGATGATTTTGGAGCAATTCTTATACAGCTCTGCCAAAGTATATAGGCTGATTTCATTAGTTCCAATACAGGTAGTAGTTTCGGGGGGGGGGCACTTAAAGTCATATTTTGTGTTTTAATTATAAATAATAAAGTAACTATCATCTAAACATTAAAATGAATTTTTTTCAAGAAATATGTTCTGTTGAAAATATCTTAGATGCTTGGTGTGAATTTTCTAAAGGCAAACACCAAAAGAAAGATGTCCAAGAATTTCAGCTACATCTTATGGATAACATCCTCTTACTTAATAAAGACTTGCTTTCTCTGAAGTATAAACACGGTAAATACGAATCATTTAATATAAATGATCCCAAACCAAGGAATATTCATAAAGCTTCAGTCAGGGATCGCTTGTTGCATCACGCGATCTATAGAGTTTTATATCCATATTTTGATAAAAAGTTTATAGATGATTCGTATTCTTGTAGATTGGGGAAGGGAACACATAAAGCACTTAATCAACTGAAATCTTTTATAAATAAATCGTCTCAGAATAATAGTAGGAGGTGTTTTGTTTTGAAATGTGATATTAGAAAGTTTTTTGCTTCTATAGATCATAAAGTTTTAGAAGAAATCGTTGGAAAATCCATTTTGGATTTTGAAACTGGCTGTCTTATAAAAGAAGTGGTTGAGAGTTTTTATAGTTTTGAATCTGGCAAAGGTTTACCTCTAGGGAACCTAACTTCACAACTTTTGGTAAATATTTATATGGACCAGTTTGACCAATACATGAAACACATAATTAAAACAAAATACTATATTAGGTACGCAGATGATTTTATCGTGCTCAGTCACCAAAAAGAAATTTTAACAAAAATTTTGGAACAGACACAATTGTTTTTAATAGAAGAATTGAAGTTAAATCTTCATCCTAATAAGGTTTTTATAAAAACCCTAGCTTCCGGAGTGGATTTTTTGGGCTGGGTGCATTTTCACGACCATAGGGTGCTACGAACCACGACAAAAAGGAGAATGTTTAGAAATCTAGATGATAATCCTAGTAAAGAAACAATACAATCCTATCTCGGGTTACTAAGTCATGGTAGTGCTTATAAACTTCAAAAGCGAAATTATAAGTTTTTTGAAACTTCGCAGGCGATTTAGAAAACAACGACGAAGATAAAGTATGCCCGAAGCACTGTTTGAGCGAGGGTTCTCCGAGCGAGTTTGCGAGAGGGCGACGTATCAAGGATGTTGTTTTCTTAGAGAGCCGAGGTAAGCAAAACTCACCAGAGTTTATGCGGTCTCTAAAAGCTTATAATTGAGCGCTATATTATACACACCTAGTTATAGTCTTTTATTTCCACATATAATATAATAAGTGCATAGTATGGAGCCTACCTTCAAAACATCGTTTATTCCTAAAAAGCCCATAGCAACGGCCCAGGCCAGCGGGCCTGCTCCGGCGCGCAGTTTCAACTTTTTTTCCCTCATATCCACCACTATTTTCATTATTACCATACTGGCTTCCGGAGGTCTTTTCGCTTACAAAAAAATACTGGAAAACCAGATAGTCAAAGCCGATAAGGACGTAAATGAAGCCAGAGCGGCTTTTCAAGTGGAAGAAATCAAAGACTTAATTGACGCCAATTCTCGCATTACCGCCATCAACAGCTTATTAAAAAATCACGTTGTTTTATCCAAGGTTTTTACTCTGCTTGAAGAGTTAACCATAAAAAAAATACGCTTTTCCGACTTTTCATATGCCAAGAAAGGAGATTCCCTCACTCTCAAGATGAAAACCGAATCTCAAAATTACAGCGCCTTGGCCTCACAGGAAGAAATTTTTTCAAAAAGCCAGTTTTTGAAAAACACGAAGTTTTTTGATTTTAATATTGGTGAGAACGGCTATATCACTACCGATTTTTTTACGGAGTTAAATCCAAGTCTCATATCATACAAAAGTGTTGTGGAATCCGTGTCGGGGAATGAACAATAATATGAAATCTTCTCTACCATTTATTATCATAGCAATCTGCATCGGCTTGTATTTTTTGTATATAAGCCCGACCATTACAGACGTGCAAGCGCTCCGTGACCAAAAAGCCGAATACACCAATGTTTTGGAAAAAGTCCAGGAAATAAAAGAAATGCGCGATGCCGTTTCTGCCACCTACAACAATATTCCTTCCGCCGATTTAAACAGATTAAGCAAAATTGTTCCGGAAAGATTTAATTCTACTTTGTTGGCTAACGATTTGAACAATTTGGCTTCCAAAAACGGCATTGTCATCAAAAGTTTTAAGGAAAGCACTTCCAATACAAGCGGCGGGGCGGTTGTGGCAAGTCAGGAAAATCCGGCTTATAAAACCAACGTTATTACCATCAGTTTGATCGGTCAATACAGGCAGTTTATGAATTTTTTGGCGGAGCTTGAAACCAGCCTTCAGTTGGTTGATGTTACCAGTCTAGCCATGAATTCTTCTGCGGGGCAAAAGCCGACGGATAACCAGTTTCAATACACATTGGAAATTAATGTTTATTCGTTAAGATAACATGCAAAACATTTCGCTAAAAAATAAAAATATACTGGTGCCGATTCTGATTCTCTTGGCTCTGGCAGTTATGGCCTACTTTTATTACAGAGGCGGCGATACGGAAATGATAAGTTTGGATCAGTCGGCTGATACAGGGCCTCTGGGTCAAGATATTTTAATCCTGGCAGAAAAATTAAACATCCTTTCCATTGATGCCTCGGTTTTTTCTTCTGTCTTATTTACAACTTTGGTAGATTGGAGTTTACCTCTTTTGCCGGAACCCCAAGGCCGGGCTAACCCCTTTGCCTTGATCGGCACTGACGCGGGTTCAGCTACGACGCTTAAAACTTCCGGAAGATAAATAGTGTATAATTTGGTTCAATGGACATACTTCAAATACTTGTACAAAAAGGAGTACTGCCTCAAAAAGACGTAGCCAAGATTACAAACCAATCAGTTTCTTCCGGCATAACTCTTGAAGAGGCCCTGATTAAGCACGGGATTTCTCCTTATGAAATTCTTTCCGCCAAAGGAGAATATTTTGACGTGCCGATAAAAAATCTGGCCGGTCAGGACGTTACCGAAAAAACTCTGGATTATATTCCGGAAGATTCGGCCGTCCATTACCGCTTTGTGCCGATTGCCGTCACTAAAGGAGTTTTGGAAGTCGGAATGGTTGATCCGGATGACATAGAGGCCAAGGATGCCCTGAATTTTATTTCTTCCAAAATCGGCATGCCTTTCAAAATATTTCTCATCACTGAAACTGATTTCAATAAAGTTTTCTCTCTTTATAAAGGACTGACCAGCGAAGTTTCAAAATCCCTGACCGAACTTGAGGCGGAACTGAAAATTGAGACAGCCAGAAGGGACGAGGAAGCCGATGAATCAATTGAACACAGCAAAAAAATCGCCGAAGATGCCCCGGTCACAAAAATCGTCGCCACCATCCTGCGTTATGCCACGGACGGGAACGCTTCCGACATACATATTGAACCGTGGCGGGAAAACGTCAGGGTGCGTTTCCGAGTGGATGGGGTGATGAACACCAGCTTGGTCTTGCCATACAAAATTCATTCAGCCGTAGTTTCCCGCATCAAGATACTATGCAACATGCGGCTTGACGAAAAGCGCAAACCGCAAGACGGACGTTTTACCGCTCGCATTGAAGGACGCAAAATTGACTTTCGTGTTTCCACTTTTCCGACCTATTACGGCGAAAAAGTGGTCATGAGACTTCTTGACCAGGAAAGAGGCATCAGGAAAATGGAAGATTTGGGAATGAGTAACAGAAATCTTGAATTGGTCCGCAAAGCCATAAATAAACCATATGGCCTGATTCTCATATCCGGTCCGACCGGTTCTGGAAAAACCACAACTTTGTACGCCATGCTAAACGAACTTGACAAGGATCATCAAAACGTTCTTTCACTGGAAGATCCAATAGAGTACAACATAGAAGGCATGTCCCAATCCCAAGTCCAACCGGAAATCGGCTACACATTTGCCACCGGTCTTCGCACCACTTTAAGACAGGACCCCGACGTCATCATGGTCGGTGAGATACGAGACAAGGAAACTGCCCAGCTTGCCATTCAGGCCGCCCTTACCGGCCACTTAGTGCTTTCAACCATTCACACCAACTCCGCCACCGGCGTCATACCCAGACTGATTGACATGGGTATTGACCCTTATCTTATCGGACCGACACTCATTCTGGCCATGGCCCAGAGATTGACTTTGCAATTGTGCCCTAATAGCGGAACTAAAATACCGATAGAGGGGAGTATCAAGCTGATGATAGATAAGCAGTTCAGCGATTTACCCCGAAAATATATTGATGAGATTGAATTTACCGATGAAGTTTATAAGGCCAATCCGAGCGCTGATTGTCCGAACGGAACCCGCGGGCGTGTTGCTGTCATGGAAGTTATGGAAATGGATAAGGATCTTGAGACTGTTATTTTGAAAAATCCGAGCGAGCTTGAAATAACAAAAATGGCAAGAGCCAAGGGCTTGGTTACCATGAAAGAGGACGCCCTTGTAAAAGCCATGCACAGAATCATTCCTTTTGAGGAAGCAAACATGTTATGATTATAGTTGAAAGTCCATAAAGTCTATAAAGTTCACAAAGTTATGGTCAAAGAAGATAAAAAATTAAAAATATTGCTTATAGATGACGATCGTTTTCTTCTTGATATGTATTCTTTAAAGTTCAAGAAATCGGAACTGGAGGTTGATACATCGTCCAGCAGTCTCTCGGCTCTGGAAAAACTTAGAACCGGAGGTTTTTACGATATTATTCTGTTGGATATTATTATGCCGGGGATGGACGGTTTGGAGCTTTTAAAAGTGATCAGAGCGGAAAAACTTTCACCAGACTCAACTATTGTAATGCTTACTAACCAAGCGGATGATTTTGAAAAGGTCAAGCAATTCAATGTTGATGGCTATATTATTAAAGCCACCACCATTCCGTCGGAAGTGGTCGACCAAGTTTTGGCAATTTATAAAAATAAAATTAATAATTAAAAATTCTAACGGGATGACTGCCGATTACAAAAAGAACCTTCAAAATCTGATTTCAATAGTCATAAAGGAAGATGCTTCCGATCTTCATCTGTCGGAAGATCGAGTGCCGGTTATAAGATCCGCCGGTTTTCTCGTGCCTATATCCAACCATCCGGCCCTGACCAAACAGGACCTAAAAGGCATTTTGGAGGAACTGATTGACGCCCCCAAAAAGGAGATTTTTTTGGAAAAAAAGCAAGTTGATTTTGCCTACTATGATGATAAGGGTACCAGATTTCGAGGTAATGCTTATTTAAATCTTGGCAGGATAAGTATAGCCTTGCGCTTGGTGCCAAAGAAAATCAGAACGCTGGAAGAATTAAATCTGCCGGCCGTCTTGGAAAAGTTTGTCAATAAACAGCAAGGTTTCTTTTTGGTGGTTGGTCCAACCGGTCACGGCAAAAGCACCACTCTGGCCACTATGATAGATATGATAAATGAACAAAGACTGGAACACATTATAACCATAGAAGATCCTGTTGAATATATTTTTCAATCAAAAAAATCAATCATAGACCAAAGAGAGGTTCTGCAAGATACTCCGGATTTTCACACTGCCCTGGATGGGGCTTTCCGTCAGGATATAGACGTGCTTATGATTGGAGAAATGCGTACAAAGGAAGATATTGCCACGGCCGTTACCGCCGCTGAAACGGGACACTTAGTTTTTTCAACTCTTCACACCAATTCGGCCGCCCAAACTATTGAGCGCATCATAGATTCGTTTGACGGTAACCAACAAACTCAAATTCGTGTACAGCTAGCCAACAGCTTGCTTGGTGTTTTTTCACAACGCCTTATTCCGCGTATTTCTGGAGGGCTTATTCCAGCCGTGGAACTGCTGATAAACAACAACGCCGTGGCCAATCTGATTAGGGAAAATCGTACATTTGAAATTAGTTCGGTCATTGAGACTGGTTCTGACCAAGGCATGATTGATTTGAACAGAAACTTAAGCGAGCTTGTCAGAGCCGGGGAAATAACCATGGAAAACGCCTATCTCCACTCAAACAATACCAAAGGACTGGATCATATGTTGTAAAAATTTTCAATTTTCAATTTTCAATTTTCAATTTTCAAATTGGAGATTGAGTAAAAATTAAAAAGTACAAAATTAAAAATTATTAATTCTATGTTATTTACTTACAAAGCAATCACAAATAATGGAGAGAAAACAGATGGAAGTATAGAGGCTTTTAATGTTGACACCGCCATCAACTTGCTTCAGAAACGCGGGCTGATTATTTCTCAAATCAATTCAAATGACGAGAAAAAATTTTCGCTGGCCCTTTTGTCTTTTCTCAATAGAGTTTCAAATAAAGATATTGTCATACTTTCTCGCCAGATGGCCACTCTCTTTCAAGCCCAGATTTCGGCTTTGCGGGTGTTCAGGCTTCTCTCCGCCCAAGTGGAAAATCCGAGGTTGAAAGGATATTTGTCAAACATTGCCGATGATTTGCAGGGCGGAAGTTCCATCTCCAACGCCATTTCAAAATACCCGGATGCTTTTTCCAATTTTTATGTCAACATGGTCAAGTCCGGAGAAGAGTCCGGTAAACTTGATGAGGTTTTTAATTATCTGGCCGATTATCTGGACAGATCATACGAAGTTTCATCAAAAGCCAAAAACGCCTTAATCTATCCGGCTTTTGTGGTCACCACTTTTATCGGGGTTATGATTTTGATGTTTACGGTCATTATCCCAAAGATTTCCGTAATGATCACCGACTCCGGACAGGAAATACCTTTTTATACCAAGATCGTGCTTTGGATAAGCAATGTTATTGTAAATTATGGGATATTTTTGGCGGCCGGGGCTATTATTGCCGGATATTTTGTTTGGAGATATTCAAAAACAGACGAAGGAGCAAATTATCTGGATTCAATGGTTCTAAATATTCCGTACATAGGCGACTTATACAGGAAACTTTATCTTTCGCGCATAGCCGACAATCTAAACACTATGATTTTAAGCGGCATTCCTATGCTCCGAGCTCTAGAAATTACCTCGTCCGTGGTCGGCAATCGCACCTATCAAGCCATTCTTGACAGTACCCTGATAAAAGTAAAGGAGGGAACTTCTCTCTCCGATTCTTTGGGCACGTTTGAAGACATTCCGAACATGATGACTCAAATGGTCAAAGTCGGGGAGGAGACCGGAGAACTGGGGGCCATTATGAAATCACTTTCCAATTTTTACCAAAGGGAGGTAACCAATGCGGTGGACACTATTGTTGGCTTAATTGAGCCGGTGATGATTGTCGGGCTGGGCTTGGGGGTGGGGGTACTTTTGGCGGCGGTGCTTATGCCGATTTACAACATCGCCTCCGCCACTTAGAATAAATAAAATTGCCCAATCTGCGAGGCAATTTTATTTATTCCACTAGTTCTCACTAAGAATTAGTCCAGATTTGAAAATTAGAAATTGAAAATTTTTTTCCTATCCACAGAGGTAGGGAAATGCGAGTGGTTTTTTAGTATAATTAAGAGCATAGTTATTTAGTTACTCATAATATTTATGAAAAGACAAAACAGAAAGAACTTGGTATTCGGGTTTACGTTGATTGAACTAATTGTCGTTATCGCTGTCATCGGCATACTTTCGGCCATAGTTCTTGGTGTTCTCAATGGAGCTAGAAACAAGGGCGGTGATGCCGGAGTGAAATCTAACTTGGCGGGTATTCGTTCCCAAGCGGAAATATTGAACGATACTTGGGGAGTTTACGGCGTTGACGCCACCCCGACTCCTTTTGTTGTCGGAGCTTGCGCCGCCAGCCCTGACACTCTTTTCTCCGACCCAAACATTTCTGCTCAAATCACTGCCGCCGGAAACGCTTCAAATGGCGGTGGTATGGGCCAGGGCAGTTGCGTAAGCGCGTCCAATGCTTGGGCTGTCTCCATGCCGCTTAAAGAAGACCAGGCTAATTCTTGGTGTGTTGACAACAAAGGTACATCAAGGCAAGTTACTCCGGCTGGCGGAGATAGGGGATTTTTGGGGGTGGCTTGCAAGTAATCGCTTATGCGGGCTTATCCACAGGGCATCTTCCCATAGAGAAGATAGAGACGTATAATACATTCATCCGTTATAATTTGGTATTATAAGAATTTAGTTAATAATTATATATATGATAAAAAAGTCAAATCAGATTTTTAGCCAAGGTTTTACCCTTATTGAGCTCTTGGTGGTCATAGCTATCATCGGTATTCTATCATCTGTCGTGCTTGCCTCTCTAAACACCGCTCGAGGCAAGGGGGCAGATGCCGCCATCAAATCAAACTTAGCCAATATTCGCGCTCAAGCGGAAATACTTTACGATACAAACAACAACTACACAGGGGTTTGTGGCAATACCAATGTTATTGCTCAAATGACTTCAGCTAACGCCGCCGCTGGAACTGGAACCACTTTTTCAGCTGTTCTGACAACAGCTGGAACTGCCACTCAATCAGTCTGTCACGAAACTGCTACGGCTTGGGCCGCAAATGTGCCTCTCAAGACCAACAATGCTAACTCTTGGTGTTCAGACAGCGCCGGAGCTTCAAAGCAGGTTACACCGGGTTACCTTGGAGCAAGTGCCGTAGTTTGTCCTTAATATTCCAATATTTTTTCTACTGCAAAAAAGCCGGTCACCCCGGCTTTTTTGTTGCCATAGTTTTTGTGATGAATTATAATATAATGTGTAACAATAGTTGATTAGAAGATCTTTTTCACCCATACATGACAAAAAAGTTTAATCGCAATAAAAAGAACTTGGTGTCAGGGTTTACCCTTATTGAGCTCTTGGTGGTTATCGCTGTTGTGGGTATCATGTCGGCCGTTATTCTTAGCCAGCTTAACTCTGCCAGAAGCAAGGGCAGTGACGCCAATAAAAAATCAAATTT
Organism: Candidatus Zambryskibacteria bacterium RIFCSPLOWO2_02_FULL_39_26; assembly: GCA_001825395.1. GTDB lineage: Bacteria > Patescibacteriota > Minisyncoccia > Phycocordibacterales > DATDWN01 > C7867-006. The sequence goes on along the minus strand of MHWN01000016.1, from coordinate 13,309 downwards.
GCGCAACATAGGCACTCAAGCGGCTATTTGGTATGACTCTGCTACTTTAGGCAACGAATCCTTCAACGGGGTCTGTAGCTATGGTCCAGTTCAAAATATGTGGCAGGCGGCGGGAGCTACTTGCAATAATGGGGCCAGCGGATACAGAGTCAGAGCTCAACTTGTTCAACAAAACCAGTACGGACCATCTTCCGGCCTTGATTGGCTATGCGTGGATGCCACCGGCATACCTAAAATATTGGACACCGATCCGGGCGGATCAGCTGTAACCTGCCCATAAAACATTTAATTATTCCTCCAGCGGTTTAACCGCTAGGGGTAAGTCTAGATAGTGTAGCTTGTTCAGGCTATAATAATAGAATGGATTTAACATTTCTAATACTTATTTTTATTCTCGGCACTATTGTCGGCAGTTTTATAAATGTAGTCGGCTTGCGTTGGGGCAGTAGTCTGTCTGTTTGGAGCGGAAGGTCCCAATGTTTCTCCTGCGGAACGTCTCTCAAGTGGTATGAACTGATACCGATATTCAGTTTTCTTTTTCTCCGCGGTAAATGCAACAATTGCAAAAGTCCGATTTCAATCCAGTATCCGATAATTGAATTTCTTACAGGTTTTATTTTTGTCGGGGTATTGTTAAGGCAGATAAGCCTCTGGCCGCTTTATAGCGCATTTTCTTACGGGCTTTTATATTCGGCGCTGTTTTTTGTTTACTACACCTTGGTATTCAGTTTGCTTTTGGTAATCGTTATCTATGATGTCCGCCACAAAATTATTCCAAACAAACTAGTTTATACTTTTATTATTTTAAGCTTCTCTAAACTTCTCCTCTTTTTCTATTTCCAGGGTTTTGTCTTTACTTCCGAGGATTGGTTCAATCTCCTCTCCCCGCTTGTTTTGTTTATTCCTTTTGCAATCCTATGGCTTCTTTCTTCCGGCAAATGGATGGGTTTTGGCGACGCAAAACTTGTTTTCGGCATTGGAGCGCTCCTCGGTTTTATCTCCGGGGTTTCGGCTGTTGTTCTGGCTTTTTGGATAGGGGCGGGTTGGAGTGTTTGGCTTATAATCAAAAGCCGATTGATCAGGGCCAAAAACCCGCTAATAGACAGTCTAAGTTTGACCTCGGAAGTGCCGTTTGCCCCTTTTCTTATTTTGGGAACGATAATTATTTTTTTAACCCGGATAGATGTTTTAGGTTTAGGCCAGTTTATAAAATTCTTATATGCAAATTAATTTTTCCAAAGGGTTTTCATTGGTTGAACTTATAATTGTCATCGCCATTACCACCGTTCTTTTGGGTGTTATTACATACAGTTATAGAACTGCCAACAACAACTTGGCTCTATCATCGGCCGCTCAAGAAGTGGCCATAGCCATAAGACAGGCCCAAACTTATGCAATTTCTGTTAAAGAGTACGCTCCAAATAGTGGGCAATTCGATTATGCTTACGGTATTTTTTTCAGTCCAAGCTTTAATCCAAACTATATTATTTTTGCTGATAAAGATGTTGACGGAGTATTTAGTCTGGGGGATGGTTGCGGAACTGTTTCAACAGAATGTGTTGAACTTTTTACATTAAGAAATAATGTAAATATTACGGGAGTTTGTAATGCTTCAACATGCTACTCATCGGGTAGTAGGGATCTCACTGTAATCTTTAAACGGCCGAATCCGAATGCAACCCTTCGTTTGTATGCTTCAGGTATAGTTACTAACCCTTCTACAGGCAAAATTGTCTTGACTTCCCCACAAGGGACCACAGTCGCGGTTACTATTCAAAGTACCGGGCAAGTGTTGGTACAATAATAACCGTGACACAAATATACGAATCATGCCAATAACACGAATAAAAAAAGGACAAAAGGGCTTCACCTTGATAGAAATTATGGTTTCGGTTTCCATTTTTGCCATTATTTTGCTTATAAGTTCGGGATCAATTTACACTATTTTTGACGCCAACGGAAAATCCCAAAATCTTCGTTCCGTCATGGATAATCTAAACTATACGCTGGAATCAATGACCAGAACCATTCGGTTTGGTTACGATTATCATTGCGACAGAGGAGTTACTCCGACATATTTACCGCGAGATTGCGGTTCCGGAGCCTCGTCGCTTGTATTGGTGGCGGACAGCGGTTCGGAAATAATCTATGATTTAAACAATGGTCGCATAACCAGGTCTATAGATGGCGCCACAAACGATATGACATCTTCTGATGTTACTGTAAGCACTCTAACTTTTTGGGTTTTGGGATCGGACCCGTATTGTTCACCCGAGTCTGGATGCAGTACGACAGACACAGCTCAGCCAAGAGTAATTATTGTTGTCCAGGGCTATGTCGGACCTAAACTGACAACCAGATCGTCCTTCAGTCTTCAAACCACGGTTTCTCAAAGGGTGGTGGATGCGAAGTAGAGTTAGAAAGTTCGTAAAGTCTATAAAGTTCATAAAGTAAAATGCAAAAGATAAATCAAAAAGGAATAGATAGAAGAAACACGGGGTTTACACTCGTGGAAACACTTGTGGCTATCGCTATTCTCTCTATTTCTATTTTGGCAACTTTTACTGCAGTTCAGGGCGGACTGCAGGCCTCAATTAGTGCAAAGGACAGGATTACAGCTTTTTACTTGGCTCAAGAGGGGATGGAACTGGTAAGAAACATAAGGGATAACAATGCGCTAAATAAAATAAGTGGAGGTTCAAATCACTGGATGACTGGTATGGCTAACCAAAGCTTTTCACCAAATGGTATTTGTTACAGTTTTAATTGTATGATTGACACTACTACAATGGCGATTACTCAATGTGGAAGCACTGCGGGTACTTGGCCCCCTTGCCCCAATCTAAGAAAAGATCCAACATCAGGACTCATGGGTTACAATGGCGCCTGGACTCTCACAAATTTTCGAAGGGACATAACTTTTGGAGTACCTTATTCGCTTGATGAAGTAATAGTTTATATAACTATAACTTGGACCACGAAAGGAGTTACTAAATCTTTCCAGGTTTCTGAAACGCTCTATAATAGACAATAATCATGATAAATTTTAAATTTAAAATTTTAAATTTTAAAAAAGGGTTCACTCTCCTTGTAGCAATCATTACCACATCGCTCCTTTTGATTGTCAGTTTTGTGGTGTCTAATATCGCTTTGAAACAGCTGGTTTTGGCAAGTGCCAGCCAAGAATCACAATATTCTTTTTATAACGCCGACAGTGGAATAGAGTGCGCCACTTATTGGGATTTAAAAGACCAATCAAACCCAAGCCCGTTTGCCACAACCAGTTCTGGCACAACTCAAATTTCTTGCAATGGTCAGTCATTTAATGTTGGTGGTCCTGCTATGACAAATGCTGGAGGAGGCATTTATTACCAAGACATTACAATAAATTTATCCAAAGGATGCGCTTGGGTTAGGGTAATAAAAAGGTACGCTGGCAGTATTCCAGTTCTAACCACAATAATTGATTCAAGGGGCTATAACACTTGTGTCGCTGGATCTACTCGCAAATATGAGAGAGGAGTCACAACCTTTTTTTCCGGTAGCACTTATGTTTATTCCGAGCCAGTTACTCCACCACCACAAAATCCTTCACTTGCTAGAAGTCTTGGTACGGTTCAGATGGGAAATTCAAATGCGGTTTCTTGGGATTATCTGGACACTATTGCTGGTAATCCAAATTCAAACAATTGGATTGGACTCTATCTTACAACTGCTGCTGACTCGTCATGGCATTCATCAATGTATGCTGGAACTTGTGGCGGTTCTCCAGGCATACCGAGTATATCCGGAGCTTGCGCTTTTGTAATCCCGAACGGAGTTCCAGTGTCAACATACGAATATAGGATTTTCCAAAGTAATGGAGGAGTTACCAAACTTGCAACAAGTCCAACATTTACTGTCACAGCCCCAGCTTGTACTGTCGGTTCCGGAGGGACTATAACTTATACTGATTCAAATGGTTTAAACCCTCGTCCATCACCGCCATATACTGGAGGATATATACTGCATACTTATGCAACTCCTGGTACGTTTTCATTTACTGCTCCTACTCCCGCCGGTGGTTGCGTAGCATCTATCGTGTCTCTTGCGGTTGGCGGCGGAGGTGGAGGTGGAGGAGTCATTGGAGGCGGCGGAGGAGGCGGTGGTGTTCGTACATTCAATGGCGGATTTACAGCAGGAACCGTTTACGAAGTGGTTGTTGGAGCTGGAGGTTCGGGCGGCCAAGCTTGGGTGACAAGTAATGGTCAAGGAACAGCAGGTAACCCATCGTACATTAATGGTGTTTTTGGTTCTGGAGGTGGGGGTGGAGGTGTGAGTGTTACTGAATCCAATAAAAACGGGGCAACAGGAGGAGGAGGAGGTTTCAGTACGAGTGGTGCAGGTGGATCTGGTACTGCTGGACAGGGTTATGATGGGGGCAGTACCACAGACTCAGGTAATACTGCCGCTGGAGGAGGAGGCGCTGGGGGTGTTGGTGGAAGCGTTGGGGTACAACAAAATGGAGGCAATGGGGGAGTTGGTGTATCCTCATCTATATCAGGATCTTCAGTAATGTATGGTGGAGGCGGAGGTGGAGGCGTCCGCTATGTTTTATGGCCCGCTAATTATGTTGGAGGAAATGGTGGTGCTGGAGGTGGAGGTAGTGGTGGGAATTCCTATTCACCTTACCCTGGAACATATCCTACAAATGGAGTTTCTAATACTGGTGGAGGAGGTGGAGGAGCTGGTTATTATGATGATGATAACGGGGCAATAGTTGGTGGCTCTGGGGGAAGTGGTATTATAATAATTCGTTACCCTTACCCATAATTTCTATTTTTTCCCTCATGGTTTCAATTTAGTTTTAGTGTAGAATGTCGGTAATTATGGCCAAAGGAGCTCCTAAAGAGGTAATAGAAAGACTTCAAAAACTCAAAAAAACAATTGAGCATCATCGCTATAACTATCATGTCTTGGACAAGGAGGAAATCTCCATTGAAGCCCTGGATTCTCTAAAGCATGAACTTTCGGAAATTGAAGCCAAGTATCCCGAACTTATCACGTTCGATTCACCATCTCAAAGAGTGGCCGGCAAACCTATGCCGGAGTTTAAAAAAGTGGTCCACACCGTGCCTCAATGGTCGTTTAACGACGCTTTCAACGAGGAAGAAATCAGAGCTTTTGATACAAGAGTCAGAAAAATACTTAAAGAAAAAATACCGACATATACGTGTGAACTTAAAATTGACGGACTCAAAGTTGTGCTGACATATAAAAAAGGGAAACTTGTAACAGCAGCGACACGCGGGGACGGTGAAGTAGGTGAGGATGTTACATTAAACGTTCGGACGATTGATTCGGTGCCACTTACACTACAAAAACCGGTTGATGTGATTGTAGAAGGAGAGATTTGGATGGGAAAAAGTAGTCTTAAAAAACTAAATAAGCAAAGAGAAAAAGCCGGGGAGACCGTTTTTGCCAATCCCCGAAACGCGGCCGCCGGTTCCATTCGCCAACTTGATCCGAAAATCGTTGCCAGTCGAAAACTTGATACTTTTATTTATGATTTATCGCAAAGCAGTGAAGAATTTTCAGATAGCCAGTACGAGGAACTGGAATATTTGCGCTCTTTCGGTTTTAAGGTAAATCCATATTTCAAAAAGTGTAAATCTATAGATAAGGTGATTGATTACTGGAAGGAGTGGCAGAGAAAAAATACAACAAAAGATTATCAATTAGACGGGGTTGTTGTAAAAATCAACGAGAAAAAATATCAAGAAATTCTGGGATTTACAGGCAAGGCTCCACGTTTTGCCATTGCCTTCAAATTTGTCGCCGAACAAGTTACCACTATTGTGGAAGATATTGTTTTGCAAGTCGGCCGGACGGGAGTACTGACTCCAGTTGCTCATTTAAAGCCGGTTTCTGTTGCCGGCTCAACAGTTTCTCGGGCAACGCTTCATAACGAAGATGAGATCAATCGGCTGGATATCCGCATTGGCGACACGGTTATACTGCAAAAAGCCGGAGACGTTATTCCAGACATTGTTTCGGTCATGACCGAACTTCGCACAGGCAAGGAGAAAAAATTTGTCTGGCCGAAAAAAGTCCTGCAGTGTGGTGGAGATGGAAGGATAGAAAGAATTCCTGGACAAGCCGCGTGGAGGTGTGTCAACCCGAATTCTTTAGACCAAATTAAACGTAAATTTTATCATTTTGTTTCCAAAAAAGTTTTTGACATTGAAGACATAGGACCGAAAGTAGTTGACCTTTTACTTGAAAAGAATTTAATCTTTGAATACGCCGATATTTTTACCCTAAAAAAGGGCGACCTTTTGGCTTTGCCGAGATTTGCCGAAAAATCGGTGGATAATTTGCTTTCTGCCATTGAGAAAGCGCGAAAGGTGAAGTTTTCACGTTTCATTGCCGGGCTCTCTATTCTTGGGGTTGGCGAGGAAACGGCCATTGAACTGGCAGAACATTTCGGGACGATAGAAAAATTACGTAAAGTAAAATACGAAGATTTAGAAAAAATGAATGGTATCGGTCCTATCATTGCCGAGTCAATTGTTGATTTTTTCAAATCAAAAGATAATCAAAAAATTACAAACTCCCTGCTCAAAGAAATAACCATTGAAAAAGTTTCAAAGAAGACACTCGGTTTACTTTCTGGGAAGACATTTGTCTTGACAGGCACACTTGAAAAAATGTCTCGTGATGAAGCAAAAAATAAAATCCGGGAATACGGAGGCAACACCTCCGAGAGTATTTCAAAAGAGACAAGTTTTGTTGTGGTCGGAGAGAATCCGGGTTCAAAACTCTCAAAGGCGAAGAGTCTGGGTCTGAAAATTTTAAGCGAAGACGAATTCTTAAAACTTCTCCAAATGTGATAAGATAACGTTATGGCGATCACTAAAGAAGATGTAAAAAATCTGGCTGATTTGGCTCGGATTGAAATAGATGATAAAGAAACGGAAAAAATGACCAAAGAAATTGACTCTATTTTGGTTTATGTCGGGCAAATTAAAGAGGTGAAAGTAACTTCCGAAAAAGTTGTGCTTAAATTGCACAATGTCATGCGAGATGATGTCGTTACAAATGCTCCAAACCAGTATGCAGAAAAAATTCTACGTAACGCTCCAGCCAGAGAGAAAAGTTATCTCAAAGTCAAAAAAATACTATGATAGATATTTCTACTCTTACCATATTTTCTGCCAGAAAAAAACTTGATAGCAAAGAATTCAGCGTCGTTGAGCTAGTAAAAACATATTTGGATGAAATTAACAGAAAAAATAAAGATATAAATGCTTATCTGGAAATCTACAATGATGTTTTAGAGCAAGCCAAAATGGCGGACCAGGCTATTACTCGCGGAGAAATTTTTCCTATGACCGGCATTCCCATTGCTGTGAAAGATAATATATTGATTGAAGGCAAGACAGCCACTTCCGGTTCAAAAATTTTGAAAGGTTTCGTGGCGCCATACGATGCCACTGTTATAAAGAAGCTCAAATCACAGCATGCAGTTTTTCTTGGCCGGGCAAATATGGACGAATTTGCCATGGGCAGTTCTACCGAAAATTCTGCTTTTGGGGTGACCAAAAATCCTCTTGATCCAACTCGGGTAGCCGGAGGGTCTTCGGGCGGTTCCGTGGCCTCGGTGGCCATGGGGGGAGCCTTAGCCTCTCTTGGTTCGGATACGGGCGGTTCTGTTCGTGAACCAACTTCGTTTTGCGGACTTGTCGGGCTCAAACCGACATACGGCGGAGTCTCAAGATATGGTCTTATGGCGCTTGGTTCTTCGCTTGATGTCATCGGTCCTGTAACAAAAACAGTTACTGATTCCGAGATACTTTGGGATGCTATAAAAGGACAGGATAAAATGGATAGTACAACTTACAGTGAAGATGTTTACCCAAAAAATAAAAATTCAAAAAATAAAAGTTTAACTATTGGCGTTCCGTATCATATTTTGGAAAAAGGTTTGCGTGGTGATGTTAGAAAAAATTTTGATGAGTCAATAGAAAAATTAAAAAAGTTGGGATACAAGATTAAAGATATAAAACTTCCAAACATAGGATATTCTCTTGCAGTCTATTATATTATTATGCCGGCCGAAGCCTCATCAAACCTGGCTCGTTTTGATGGAGTAAAATACGGCCTTCATATAGATGGCAATGATTTGCTTTCGGACTATTTGAAAACTCGAGGAATGGGTTTCGGTGAGGAAGTTCGAAGAAGGATACTTATCGGAACTTATGTTCTGTCGACTGGCTACTATGAGGCTTATTACAACAAAGCTATACACTTGAGGCAGACCATTTCAAATGATTTTCAAAAAGCTTTTACCGAGGTGAATGCCATCGCGCTGCCAACCACAACAGGACCGGCATTCAAAATAGGGGAGAAAGCAAGCGACCCATTAGCCCTTTATCTTGAAGATGTTTTTACGGTGCCGGCAAACATAGTTGGCGTTCCGGCCATTTCCATTCCAAGCGGGAGTGTAAATGATGGTGGAGTAGATTTGCCGCTAGGCATTCAATTTATGGCTCCGCACAATTGCGAGGAGTTGCTTTTTGAAATCGGAAAAAAATTTCTCGGGGAATGATATAATTAAATAAACACTAGACTTTTGTTTGAAAATTGAAAATTAGAAATTGAAAATTTTTACATATGGTTCCTGACAATAAACCAGACACAAAAAAAGATGACAAAAAACCAACCGGGCCGGTGGATGATCCTTTTGCTGAAATAGTCGGAGTAATCGTGACTTTAATGGTGGTTACGTATTTGGTCAACGGTTTGATAGCCACCGTTAACTCAAGTAGGTTGTTATCTAATGGCTGGCAAGGCTTAACTCCCCGCGGTATTCTTTTGGCCCACACCAAACCGATATCATCTTTGAGTAACCCGATAGGAGCCAAAGTTATTAGCGTCAATCAGACGGATGTTTACAATTTGCCGGCAGGGGAAAGGATTGGAGAGCAAAAAATAACCGCTCACGGAAAAATTTTACAGGGACCGGTTTTTATAAACGGAGAAAGATACTGGTATGTTGATTATGAAGAAGATTCGGACGGCTGGGTCAAAGAAAATGACATCGCTTATCTTGAAGCCGAGCCAAATTTGCTGGCCAAAATTGCCATAAATATTTTGGGAATAGTTTGGTATATAAAAATTCTGCTACTGTTAATTTCCGTTATATTTATTTTCTGCATCATTTATCTATTCAGGAAAGTTATGAGTTTGTCTATTGTAGAAGCCAGAAAACTCTATCCTGAAAGTTATTTCAATGGAACGAGCCTCGACTTGTCTGTTGCTTCTGCCCAAATAAATCCAAAATGGCAAAAAATACAGGACCACGTTGAGTCTATAAATGAAAACAACTGGAAACTGGCTATCATTGAAGCCGATATTATGCTCGGCGAAGTTTTAGACAACTTATCACTTCCGGGTGAAACTATCGGGGATAAGTTGAAAGCGGTGGAGAGGAGTGATTTTACAACAGTGGATTTAGCTTGGGAGGCCCATAAAATACGAAATCAAATTGCCCATGAGGGCTCGTCATTTTTGCTAAATCAGAGAGAAACAAAACGAATTCTTAGCCTCTACCAAGCTGTTTTTGAAGAATTTCATATAATTTGATTGCAGGACCAGGTTTGGTAGCAAAATTTGACCAGGACATCGTCGACAGATAATTTTGCTATCGCAAAATTTCCGCCTCCCCGGCTCGCGATCTAGTCTGTTGACTAGGTGACCGCTCCGCCTTGCAAGTCCTGGCATAAACCGCTACCAGCGGTTTACTGTCCCGCAACAGAAAATCCCCAAGAGGGGATTTTCTTTACTTGTTGCGGGACCAGGACTTGCACCTGGGTCTGCAGGTTATGCTTTCTCACTATAGCTTTCGCTACTCCGCCGAATGGTGGATTTGTGGTCTGGACTATACCTTCTCCCTCAAATTTTATTTTGGTGGGGAGTTCGCCGTCTAGTCTCTACACCTTACTCTTTCGAGTCTTGGCTCGGAATTATCCTTCCCCTAGGCGACGCCTAGGGGAGAGGACTTCTCCGACTTTGACGAATTTTCACTTAGCGATTTCTCACTAAGGAGCCCTAATATGTCGAGCCTACCGAGATACTGCTTCTCCATCCCGCTGTGATACATGATACAATTTTTTTGTTTTATAAGCAAATTATGATATATTTCTCATATTGTTCTATTCCGCTCCGCCAAAGCGGACGGACGAACATTTGTTTACAAATGTTTTTAGTCGGCGTAGTTCAATGGTAGAACGAGGGACTCATAAGCCCTAGACGATGGTTCGATTCCATCCGTCGACACAAATTGATAAAAGTCTTTTTTTCTGATAGATTTTATTGGTTCGTAACTATTGGTTCGTAACTAATGCGACCGTAGATCAACTGGTTAGATCGCGTCCCTGTCACGGACGAGGTTGTGGGTTCAAGTCCCATCGGTCGCGCAAAGGAAGTTTCTAGATTTCGGTAAAATCTATCAAGTATCTTTCGATTGTATTATAGATATTTTGCAAAACTTTTTCTTTTGATGTCGGTCTGCTTTTTGCAATTCCAACAGCAAAGTTATAAAGGTTTTTTTGAGAAATTTTTAACCATTTGTTATTGTTAGATAAAAATACAAGCAAAGTCATAATCGCAATTCTTTTGTTTCCATTTTGGAACGGATGATTCTTAATCATTAAATAGAATAAAATACTTGATTTCCCAACCAGTCCTCTGTATAGATGTTTTTTGCTGAACTGCGCAAATGGAGTATTTAAGCAACTTTCCAATACATTCGGGAAACGAGTTCCAAATTCAGGAATGGGCTCGTTTCCAGTCATCAATTCTCTTACTAAGGAAAAAGCCGTAAATTCTACTTCTGCAATAGTAATAATTTTAGTTCTCATTCTTCCGCAAGTTTTTTAAATGTTCTTCCGTACTCCCTAACTGCTCTCTTAACTGCATTTTCGATTCTGATTTTTTTTGAGGGTCCGACAAGTTTGCCCAGTGCTTCTAAAAGATCATTTTCAGCAATAATATAATTTCTACCGACTTTTTCAGCTTTTATTTTTCCACTTTTTATTTTTCTAAAAACCTCTATTCGACTCAATCTGAGTATTTTCGAAACTTCAATGGTTGAGTACATCTTTTTATTCATGTTCGTATAGTAACATATGTTACTATACGAATCAATCTATATTTTAAGCCACAAAAAGCATACTGAGCGCTGAATCACCAAGATTAGTAGATGCCTCGGAGGTTGCGTAAAACAGCAATGTTGTATAATATCCATTATTAACTAATAATAAAATTTATGATGTACTACAACGGTTTTTATCCATCCAGTATGTTTTGGGGACTCGGTTCATTGTTCCACATTCTTTTTTGGGTGGTTTTGATTTACCTGTTAATTCAAGTGTTTAAACACTCAAAACACTCATTTAAAAATGATCGTTCGCAAGACATATTAAAAGAAAGATACGCCAAAGGCGAGATAACCAAAGAACAGTTTGAATCAATCAGAAAAGATTTGATATAGTTTGAGTCCGGAGTATACTACTACAATTACTTTTAATGGAATGAGCAGGTACGTCAAATACCGCAATAGATTGCTGAGCGCTCTTTATAAGGGCATTTTAAAGCCCGTTCTTTTTCTTTTGGATCCGGAAGATATCCATGATTTTTTCGTGCGTTTCGGTGCATTTTTAGGCAAATTTAGTCCGATACGATGGAAAATCTCAAAACTTTTCGACTATAGAAACGAAAAGCTCCGTCAAAAGATCTTGGGTATTGATTTTAGAAATCCTGTGGGTCTCGCTGCCGGCTTTGACAAAGACATTGAACTAACAGACATTATTTCATCTCTCGGTTTCGGATTTGAAGAAGTTGGTTCTATCACAGCTAAAGCCTGCGATGGCAATCCAAGACCTCGGCTTTGGAGATTGCCAAAGACGAAAAGTTTAGGAGTTTGGTACGGACTGAAAAATAAAGGCGCAAAAATACTTTCAAAAAAACTTGCAAACAAAATTCATCAGTTACCCATCGGAGTAAATATCGCCTTCACAAATTGCAAGGAAAATTTAGATATTCCTTCCGCTATTTCTGATTATGTTGCAGGTATCCAAGTAATGGAAAAATATGCCGATTATATTACTGTCAATTTAAGTTGCCCAAACACTTTAGGTGGAATACCTTTTATTATGCCGGAAAGTTATGGTAAATTGATGGTTGAAATCGATAAAAACCCAACAAATAAGCCATTTTTTGTCAAAATTTCTCCGGACATGACCCATCAGGAAATTGATAAATTTCTAGAAATTACCGGTCGACACAGAGTTCATGGAATAATCTGCACAAATCTTTCCAAAGAATACGATCAAAAAGAAATAAAAGATCCGATACCTCCTCAAGGAGGATTATCGGGTAGAGTTGTTTTTCCAAAGGCCTTGGATTTACTTTCGTATATGTATAAAAAAGTCGGCAATAAATATATCTTTATTTTTTGTGGAGGAATTTTCTCGGCCGATGATGCATACAGAGTCATAAAGCAAGGAGCAAGTTTAATTGAGCTCATTACAGGCATGATTTTTGAAGGACCACAAATCGTCAGTGAAATAAACCGAGGGTTGGTTGAGAAAATAACTCGTGATGGTTTTAAAAATATTTCTGAAGCATTGGGCGTGGAAAATAAGTGACAATAAATAATTCGCTTTACTTACAGAACTATTATTGGTAGAGTACGTACACACAAATATAATGCTCTACTACAAATGAATAAGAAAAAATTAAAATCACTATATCTTGATCAGAAGCTATCTTCTCATGATGTTGCAGGAAAACTAGGATATTCTGAATCTAAAATAAATTACTGGCTAAAAAAGCTAAAAATAACAAAAAGGAATTTGTCTGAAGCTATATATTACAAACGTAATCCCGACGGGGATCCTTTTAAATTTAGCATGCCGAGAAGCACTAAACAGATGTTTTTATTTGGGTTAGGACTAGGTTTATTTTGGGGTGAGGGAACAAAAAGAGGTCGTCATGCAGTTAGACTAAGTAATTCTGATCCAGTACTCGTGAAAAAATATTTAGATTTTTTGGTTGAAATTTACAAAATAGACAAAAATAGGTTGAGATTTCAATTACAAACTTACGATGATTTTGATGTTGATAGACTGGTTCTTTTTTGGAAAAGACATCTTTCTATAAAAAAATCACAATTTTATAAGTCCACTATACTTATAAGAAGAGGGAAGGGTACATATCACGAGAAAATGAAACATGGTGTACTTATTGTAAGTTTTAATAATAT
>MHWN01000015.1 GCA_001825395.1 Candidatus Zambryskibacteria bacterium RIFCSPLOWO2_02_FULL_39_26 | reverse complement strand
TAATAGAGCCGATTATCTCGAGCTCTCTTTCTGGAAGGGAATTAAGTTTTATATCTTTGTAGTGCCTAGTCATCCCATTAGAGTCTATATTATTAGCCATTTTTTCGCAAGTCCTAAAAGTTTCTGGAAATGATATTGACAGAATGGTATCAAAGGTGGTATAATACACTAGTAAAGTTCTTTGAAGTATAAAGAGTCAAATAGGTTAGTCACAGCAGAGACTTTTTACCTTGAACAAAGTTGAAGGGTCTCTGCTGTGGTTAACCGAGACGGTTCGCCCTCCAGCTGAGTAGTTGTAAGGCAACGAGTTCGAAAGAACATGTTGCAAAGAAAAGGAACAAGTCATGTCAAATGACACGTTCGGCCTCGACGTTGTGCAAGCGGCGGAACTGAAGTACGCGTGGGAGAGGAACGGCGGGAACAACGCCGACATCAAGTCCCTCTCTTCTGGAGACATGGTCGCCCAGATTCTTCCCATCCTTCGTGGATATGGGAAGGTCGTGGTGTCGCTTCTCCAGAATCTCGGCGAGGTGGCTTTCCCGGGTGTGACGAACTTCGTCGCCTCGGAAAAGTTCATTCAGAACACCTCGCCAGAAGTCGCTGTGAAGATTTCGGGTTTCGGCTCGAACTTCAGCAACTGGTTTCTCGGCAAGACCGAGACGAATGTTGCTCCATCGCGGATCGGCTACGGCAAGCTCATCCAACGCGCCAAGGACGCGGTCATCATCGCTTTCTTGGGTGGAGACAGCAAGGCGGAAACCTCTCTCGCGGAGATTTTCCACCTGACCTCTCTCCAACCAAACGGCGAAGCGGGTGTCCTGCTCAACAACGGTTGGGCGAACATCTTCTATGTTTGTGACAAGGATGATGTTCTTCGCCGCGTGTACGTCTTCTGGTTCGATGGTGGTTGGTACTTCTACGCCTTTCCGACCACGGGCGAGGGCGAGTGGATCGGTGGCGGCCAGGTGTTCTCCCGCAAGGTCGCCTAGATACTTTGACCTTCTGACCCCTTGACTCTCTGACACTGTGACCCTTTGCTTTCTCTGCAATCCTGCAGAAAGTAGAGGGTCACATTTTTTATATAAAAATATTTCAAAAATTTTTGATATAATATATTTGAAGCTATGTGTTACGCGACGGTTACGGCTTTCGTGTCATGGTTTTAGGATGTATATCTCGAGAGTTGTGTTGGATAAGTCTTACACAAGAGTGGGTTATATATTTTTCAAAAAATAACAAAACTTGGTACAAGAAACTGGCGGACTTATATGTCCCGAATAAAATTCAGCTCGTTATATTTTAGCGAACGGTGTCCTGGATGGTTTTTTGTACGAAACATCCGTTCTTCGCAACGTGAACGTCTACTGGAACGATGGTGGTTGGAACTTCAACGCCAATCCGACCACGGACGAGAACGAGTGGAACGATGGCAACCAGGTGTTCTCCCGAAACTATTGTTTTTCTCCCACAGCTATTTTGTGGGAGTTTTTTGTTGCAGTTTTTCTTGCAAGCCCTTTCTCCACCCCCAAAGCATCATACCGATTTCTTCCAAGTTTGTTGAAATGATAGCATAGTTTTCTGTGTGTATGAGTCGGGCTTCCCAAGCAAGTTGCATAAAAAATTTTAGATTATCAAGTTTTGCTATAGCTCTACCTAAAACCACTACTTTTTGCTCTGGAGCTAGATATACTGAAGTAAAAGTCAGTTCCAATAAGTCTAAAAAACTCTGCTCAATCTTTTTTCCAATGCCCAATCTCTCAACTTTCGGAAAATCTCTGTGAAGTTTAATCCAAAATCTATAAACTTCTTTCTCCTTTAACAATACCTTCGGTGCTTCTCGGGGGGGGGGCAACATTATTTGTCATTTTGTGTTCTAATTATGTGTAATAGGAATATTCTATCATGAATAAACAAGACTTCTTCAAAGAAATATCATCTATGGAAAATTTATTCTTAGCTTGGGATGAATTTATTAAAGGCAAAAAACAAAAACTAGATGTTTTGGAGTTTTCTCTACATTTGTCAGAAAATATTTATAAATTACATTCCGATTTACTAGATAAATCCTACACCCACGGCGGATATACCCACTTCAACATTTCCGACCCCAAACCTCGCAACATCAGCAAAGCCAGTGTTAGGGATAGATTGCTTCACCACGCGATCTATAGAGTTTTGTATCCATACTTTGACCAGAAGTTCATCCACGACTCCTACTCTTGTCGTAAATGGAAGGGAACTCACCGAGCAATGGATAGGTTTAGAGAGTTTAGTTGTAAAGTCTCCCAAAACAACACTAAACAGTGCTGGGTACTAAAGTGTGATGTCAGGAAGTTCTTTGCCAGCATCGACCACCAGACTCTCAAAGAAATACTCAAGTACAATAGGCTAGACCAAGACACCCTCTGGTTACTCGACAGAGTAATAGACAGCTTCCACACCCCAATACACATATCAGTCATGACTGATATGTGTATTGGGCTACCACTAGGCAACCTCACCTCTCAACTTCTAGTGAATATCTACATGAATGAGTTTGACCAATATGTAAAGCACAGACTGAAAGTCAAATATTACATTCGTTACGCTGACGATTTTGTAATCCTAGATCAAAACAAAACCACACTAAATAATTTACTGCGATATATCAAAGTATTTCTGGAGAATCACCTGAAACTCAATTTGCATCCAAATAAAATCAGTATCAAAACCCTCGCCTCTGGAGTGGATTTTCTTGGATGGGTTAATTTTCCACATCACAGAGTTTTGAGGACAACGACTAAGAGGAGAATGTTGAAGAATTTAAGTAACAATTTAAAACCAGAGTCCGTTCGATCTTATTTTGGTATGTTAAAACACGGTAATGCTCATAAATTACAAAATGTGATTATAAAACTTTCAGATTTGGATGTAATCCGCGAAGCAGAAGAAAAATAAGCCGAATCTTATAAATATAAGGTGAGGTTTATTTTTTGAACTGCGACAAAGGAGTGCCTAAATCTGGAAGTTTTAGCTATCTAACTCTGATCCAAGAGTGTCTAGCTCGGTTGTACTGTTTAATTCCGCTTCAATTGTATTCAAATCATCCGATTGCTGGGTGGTTTGTGAAGTCTGTGGCGTTCCATCAGATACTAAATCTTGCTTCAGCTTGGCTTCCTCAACTCGTTTGCCCCAGAAATACAACCCGCCCAAGATGATGATGGCGATTATGATAATGGTTCCAATAATTGAGCCGATGCCGGATTTGTGGGGAACTTGGGGTATATTATTTTGTGGTGTGTTGTTTGTTTCCATATTTTTAATATTTTAAATTGATGGTGTTGACGATGCGTTGCGTAACTGTGAAATTCCCCGGAGACTGCCGACGATTTTTTGCAGAGCTTTGTGAGTTTCTATTATATGCGTTTTAGTTTCTCCGGCGGCTTTTCTCATGGCAATCATATTGTCTTTGAGTTCGGAAATAGTTCCACCGGCCTCCTCCTCTGTTATAGCACTAGCCACAAGAGTTCTCAAGTTTTCAAGCGAAGTTTTTGCCAAATTCAAATGCGTTTGAGCTTCTGTCAAAAATTTTTCTGCATTTGCCGTCTGTCCTCCGCTGGCTTTAATTTTGGCAATTCTGGAAGCCAGTCTGTTCATTACATTTTCTTCTTTTTCCAAAGCTTTATCAAATCTTTCTATCATTTTAGTCCATTTGTGTTCGGCTCGATTTTTTAAAAAGTTTTTGATTGCTTGAGCTGATCTTGAAGTAGTGCTGACTGCGCCCACGTTGGCTCTACCGCTTTGAGCGAAAGCTACTCCTCCCAGAGAAAGAAGGGCCACAATCACAAATATATTTATTAATTTTTTCATCTTTAGTTTTATATGATGTTAATACCAGTATTATACACTTTATTTATGGTTTGAGAAATTTTACAAGAAGCAAGGCCACTATGTTTATGATTTTTATCATGGGGTTTATGGCAGGACCGGCGGTGTCTTTATACGGATCGCCGACCGTGTCTCCGGTTACCGCTGCTTTGTGGGCGTCCGAGCCTTTGCCACCCAAGTTGCCTTCCTCAATATATTTCTTGGCATTGTCCCAAGCCGCTCCGCCCGTTGTCATTGAAATGCCGACAAAAAGTCCGGTAACGATAGAGCCGACAAGAAGTCCGCCAAGAGCGGCCGCCCCAAGCGTCAGTCCGACTATAACCGGCACTAAAACCGGGATAAGAGCCGGCACAATCATTTCTTTTATAGCCGCTTTGGTGACAATATCAACCGCTCTGGAATAATCCGGCAGAGCCAGACCCTCCATGATGCCTTTTATTTCTCTGAATTGTCTGCGAACTTCCTCCACCACTGCCTTGGCGGCGCGACCCACGGCTCCCATAGCCAAACCGGCGAAAAGATATGGTAATAGTCCTCCGATAAGCAAGCCAACCAAGACCTTGCTGTTTGAAAGATCAAATACCGTTGAGATACCAAAAACTTCTAACTCTTGCGTATAAGCGGCAAACAAAACCATAGCCGCCAAACCAGCGGAAGCGATAGCGTAACCTTTTGTTACCGCTTTGGTGGTGTTGCCGACAGCATCCAGCGGGTCGGTAACATCGCGCACATTTTTTGGCAGGCCGGCCATTTCAGCGATTCCGCCGGCGTTGTCGGTGATGGGACCAAAAGCGTCCACCGCCACAATAGAACCGGTAAGAGAAAGCATGCTAATGACGGCCAGGGCAATGCCGTAAAGTCCGGCCAACTCATATGAAAACAAAATTGCCAAAACAATAACCAACACCGGCAGAGCTGTAGATTGCATGCCGATGCCCAGGCCGGCGATTATGTTTGTGCCGTGACCGGTGGTGCTGGCCGAGGCGATATTTTTGACCGGTGAATAATCTTTGGATGTGTAATATTCCGTTATGAGAACGATAAGGCCGGTTACTACGAGACCGATAAGAGAAGCCAGATATAAATTGCCCACACTATATTGCCCATTGCCTACCATTAAAGTTTTTGTAACAGGATAGAAAGCAATGGCTGATAGTCCGGCTGTAACCAAGAGACTTTTGTACAAGGCCCCCATTATACTTCCAGATCTCCCAAGTTTGACGAACCAAGTACCGATGATTGTAGAAAAAATAGAAACAGCGCCTATCATAAGAGGATAGACCACAGCGTTTGAAGTTACTCCAAAAATAGCGCTTCCAAGCAGGATGACGGCAATAGCCGAAACGGCGTAAGTTTCAAAAAGATCCGCGGCCATACCGGCGCAGTCGCTAACGCTATCTCCGACATTGTCAGCGATAACCCCGGGGTTTCTCGGGTCATCTTCCGGTATGCCGGCTTCAATTTTTCCGACCATGTCTGTTCCAACATCGGCTCCCTTGGTGAAAATGCCACCGCCAAGTCTGGCGAAAACTGAAATAAGCGATGCTCCGAAAGCCAGACCGATCAATGCCCCCAAATCTTTTGTCAGAAAATAAAAACCGGAAACGGATAACAACCCCAAACCGACAACAAAGAGACCGGTTACAGAGCCACCCTCAAAAGCCAGAGATAAAGCCTCGCCCAGTCCTTTTTTGGCTGCTTCTGTCGTTCTGACATTGGCTCTGACGGAGATATTCATTCCGACAAAACCGCAAATGGCCGAAAAAATTGCGCCCAAAATGAAGGCTAAGATAGTGTTCCACCCGAAATTTGCAAAATACATTATTACAACTACAACAATGGCCACAAGGCCGACAGTTTTGTATTGGCGAGAGAGATAAGCTTTTGCACCTTGTTGAATAGCCTCGGCGATTTGGAGCATTTTTCCGCTACCGGCCGGTTTTTTCAGAATTTTGTATATTAGAAACGTTCCGTAAAGTATAGAAACGATGCTTGAAATAATAGCTCCTAGCAATATTTGATTTTCTGTCATCTTTATTGATTAATATTTAATAAATCTTACTATAGCTAATTTCTTCATTTTTTACAATTTCAGAAAAATCTCTTATTCACCAAGTCTTTTTCCAGACCGTTAAATTTTCCAGTGAAAATTTAACTTTGTCCTCAACCTAAATCCGTCAATGAGCCCTCACTTCGTTCGGGACGTTGACGGAACCATGCTTTAGGTCTGTGGGGTCTTCCAAAAGGCTTGGTTCAACGAGATTGCGAATTAAAATCTCGTCGAATCAGTATTTTTCCTAGTATCTGCGGAACCTGTGAAAAGGTGAGCAGAAAGAAAATTTTTAGCAGAAAATTATTCTGGTACTAGAAAAAATAATGATGAGTAAGAGATTTTAATAAAACAGAACCCATCAAGTTTATAAGGTTTACTCCCCCTCATCTTCCTCAACTTCCCTCATTTCACCCCTTGGATTGGTAGATTGAATGTCTATTTTCCAACCGGTTAATTTTGCCGCCAGACGGACATTTTGTCCGCCTTTGCCGATGGCAAGCGATTGCTGGTCTTCGGAAACTGTAACGCTTGCCCGTTTTTCCTCCTCGTTTATTTCAACCTCCAAAACTTTGGCAGGAGACAAGGCGTCTTCTATAAATTTCTTTTGGTCTTCAGACCACTCTATGATATCTATTTTTTCTCCGCCAAGTTCCGACATGACGGTGGAAACGCGGACTCCGCGCTGGCCAACCATTGAGCCGACAGGGTCAATGTGCGAGTCTCTGGAAGTCACAGCGATTTTTGTCCGACTTCCGGCTTCTCTGGCCACGGATTTAATGACAACTGTGCCGTTGGCGATTTCCGGAGCTTCCGTTTCAAAAAGTTTTTCTAGAAATTTCGGGTGCGACCTTGAGAGACGCAAGAAAATTCCCTTACCGGATTCTTCCACTCGATAAAGATAAGCTCTGACTCTCTCTCCCTGGCCAAACCGTTCCCCGGGAATCTGCTCTTCGTAAGGCAAAAGACCGGTAGCCCGGCCCATATCAATAAAAATATTTCCTCGTTCAACTCTTTGGACGGTTCCAGAGACGATCTCACCTTCACGCTTGCCGTATTCAGCTAGCACGGAAACTTTTTCTGCCTCGCGGATTTTTTGCATAATGACCTGCTTGGCTGTTTGGGCGGCAATGCGACTGTAATCCTCCCGATGTTCCAAAGGAAAAATCATTTCTTCGCCAAGCCTCACATCTTTTTTGATGCGCCGGCCATCGCCAAGCATTATGTGATGTTCCGGATTGTACAAATCTTTTTTAACCTCTTCTGATATAGTTTGTGCTTCAGATGTTAATAGCTCTTCCTCATTCAATGCCACAGTAGATTCATCAACCACGATTTTAACCTGAAACATTTCAGTTTTTCCCGTGTTTATATCAAATTTTGCTCGGATTATCTGACCTTTTTTGCCGTACTCTTTTTTATAAGCGGTTGCTAATGCAAGTTCAATGGCTTCAAGAATTTTCTCTCGAGGTATGCCACGCTCTTCTTCAAGTTGAGATAGGACTGAATTAATTACTTTTAGATCTGTCGTCATATTTTTTTATTAAAACGGTTCGCCGGACGGCGAACTTCGATACGGCCATGCTATCAAACCCCAACTATCTTGTCAACTTTGTATTACAGCAGTGTGCATATCACAGTGCCAGTAGGATTATATTTTGATATAATTAACCCACGAATGAACACATACAAATCTTGCGAATGAATTATTCGTTATGATTCGTAAGAATTTGGATTATTCGCGGGGGATTCTATGAATATTGAAGAAAAACAATTAAAAGATTTTATACTTGATTCAGGTTTAGTATCCAAAGCCGATGTTTTGAGCGCCGAAAAAGAGGCTACAGCCAAAAAAGAAAGCATTGGCAAGATTTTAGTAAAACAAGGCAAACTGACAGAAGACGATCTTCGTCGAATGCAAGCCTACATTCTCGGCATTCCTTTCGTTGACCTTAAAACCGAAAAACTTCCCTTTGATGTTTTATCCCTTATCCCGGAACCAATCGCCCGCAACCACAATGTAGTAGCTTTCAAAAAAACCGACACGGCTTTGGAGGTGGCCATGCTTGATACCGAAGACTTGACCGCTTTGGATTTCATAAAAAAGAAAGTCGGATTAAAAATTTTACCCCGCTTGACCGACGTGGAGTCAATGAAAAGCGCCATATTGCAGTACCAAAAATCTTTAAAGGCCGAGTTTGGCGATTTGATTGCCGAAGACGTCAGTCATATAAAAAATATTCCCGGAGACGGCTCGGGGGTTGAACTGGATGAGAAAGATTTAAAAAAACTGGCGGAGGAAATTCCAATGATCCGTATTGTTGATACCTTATTGAAACACGCCATTCTCCAAAATGCTTCCGACATTCATATTGAACCTCAAGAAACCGAGCTTTTAATCCGTTACCGCATAGACGGGTTACTGCACGACGCCATGGTCTTGCCGAAAAATATGGCGCCAAGTGTTGTGGCTCGTATAAAAGTGCTGTCTAGCTTAAAACTTGACGAAAAACGACTTCCCCAAGACGGGCGATTTAAAATTGATTCCGACGGAGAGAAAGTTTCTTTTCGCGTCTCCACTCTTCCGACATATTATGGAGAAAAAGTGGTTATGCGCCTTCTTCGGGAAAATGTCTCCGGCTTCACCCTAGAGCACCTCTCTTTTCATGGCGAGGGGTTAGAGCGAATTCACAAAGCAGTCAAGGTTACAACCGGCATGATACTGGCCACCGGCCCGACAGGCTCTGGAAAAACTACCACTCTCTACACCATTCTTGATATTGTAAACACACCGAACGTAAACATTTCCACCATTGAAGATCCGATAGAGTATCAAATGAAAAGAGTGAACCAAACTCAAGTCCGGCCGGAAATCGGCTTCACCTTTGCCAACGGTCTCCGCACTCTTGTTCGCCAGGACCCGGACATTATCATGGTCGGCGAGATCCGCGACAACGAAACAGCCTCGCTTGCCGTAAACGCCGCTCTGACCGGACACCTGGTTCTCTCAACTCTTCACACCAACTCGGCCGCTGGTGCTATTCCTCGACTTATTGATATGAAAGTGGAACCGTTTCTTATTGTTTCTACCGTTGATGTTATTTTAGGACAAAGACTTGTCAGAAAATTGACTGACCAAAAAGAAAAATATTTTCTGACAAAAGCCGAAATAGCCACTTTGGGCAAATCAATCAATCTTGATAAAGTTTTGGAAGCATTGAAAGAAGAAAAAATAATTGGAAAAGGGGACGCTTGGGAAAAAGTTCCGTTTTATAGATTGAAAAAAGGAGTCTCTCCCGATGAAGGCTTTGTCGGCAGGTCAGGTATTCACGAAGTTTTGAAAGTAACACCGGCAATAAAAGAATCAATTCTGAAATCTGGAACTGCAGATGAAATACAAAAAATTGCCGAGCAAGAGGGTATGCTGACGATGGTTGAGGATGGGATATTCCAGTGCGTACAGGGCTATACCACGATCGAGGAAGTGTTACGTGTAATATCTGAGTAAACTTCCAAATTTGGCCAATCTCATCGTCTAAAATTTAAAAACATTTCTCACCTTAGCACTAACTAAGGCTCGAATTATTTTTAAATTTTATACGCGACCTTGTCTCAAATTTGGAAGTTTGAGGTTGTCTATAATTCCTATTATACCTTTATTTTAAGGGTTATTTTTTAATAAGCATTTAATAAGCAAGGGGAGTCCTTACTTAAACTATTCCTAGTTTAAGGGAAACCGCAATAATATGTGTGCACATTAGGCCGCTTTTTTCGTACAAAAATTTTCTTGTACACAATATGCATGTAAATAAAGTCTAGTTTTGGTACAATTAACCCACGAATAGTCCACGAATTACCAAGAGATGAATAAATACGAATCTTGCGAATGAATTTATTCGTTAAAATTCGTGGGCACCCATTCGTGGGTATTATGCTTTTTCACTACAAAATTTTAAACAAGGAGGGCAAAACGGTGAAAGGCACGACGGAGGCCAAGGATAAATTTGCCTTGTATCATGCTTTGAAGCAGGACGGTTCCACCGTTATATATGCCGAAGAAGTCAAAGAAAAGGAAGGTTTTTCCATAGACCAATTTATGCCATTTGTGGGGGGCATAAAAATGCACGATAAAATAATTTTTGCCAAAAATCTTTCTAAAATGATTGATGCCGGACTCCCGGTCACTCGAGGCCTTTCCATTTTAGAGCGGCAGTCCAAAGGCCAACTCAAAAAAGTCTTGACTGGTCTTATTGACTCCTTGAGCAAAGGAAATACCTTGAGCGATTCAATGAAAAATTATCCGGCCGTTTTTTCTACACTTTTCATTTCTATGGTTCGAGCCGGAGAGGAATCCGGCAATCTTTCTTCAGCTTTGCAAAATGTAGGCCAGCAAATGGAAAAGTCGTACCAGCTAAACAAAAAAATCAAAGGAGCCCTAATGTACCCGACCATCATTATTTCCCTGATGATTGTCATAGGGGTTTTGATGATGGTTTATATGGTGCCGACATTGACCGAAACTTTCGTCGGACTTGGCATCAAACTTCCGCTATCCACTCGGGTTATCATCGCCATCAGTAATTTTCTCAAGTCATATTTTGCTCTGGTTATGGTCGGCGCTTTGATCTCGGCCCTTCTCATATTTTTTGGTTTTCGTACCGCTCGTGGCAAGCGTCTGGCCGACACCATAATCCTCCACACGCCCGTTATAAGTGAGATTGTAAAGCAAATAAATTCAGCTAGAACAGCCAGAACGCTGTCGTCTCTGCTTTCCTCGGGGGTGGATATCGTTGTGGCCATGGGTGTGACAAGAGACGTTTTGCAAAATTCTTACTACAAGGCCGTTCTGGAAAAGACACAAAATACAATACAAAAAGGAGAACAAATTTCTGTAGTTTTTTCTGAAAACAGCAAACTCTACCCGCTTTTTGTGGCCGAAATGGTTTCGGTTGGAGAGGAAACGGGGAAAATAGGGGAAATGCTTCTGTCGGTTGCCACTTTTTATGAAGATGAAGTGGACCAAAAAACCAAAGATCTTTCTTCCATTATAGAACCGGTGCTCATGATACTTATCGGAGTGGCGGTGGGAGTGTTTGCACTGTCTATGCTCGGCCCAACTTATAGTTTGGCAGACGCCTTATAGAAAATCAATCAATAAAAATTTTAAATTTTAATTTATAAATTTTAAATCAAATTAAAAATTCGAACATTTAAACATTCATTTAAAACTTAAAATTTATAAATTAAAATTAACCTTGTTTTGTCAGTTAGAAATTTATGATAAATGGATTGAATAATAAAAACATAAAAAAAAGTTCTCAAGGTTTCTCGTTCGTTGAGCTTATCGTGGGAATGGCCGTTTTTCTGACTATCATCATAGCTGTTTACGATTCTTATATAAGCGTCTTTAATGTAGTAGGGGCCAGTCGAGCTAAAATAGAGGCCGTTTCTCTTATAAACGAACAGTTTGAGATAGTGCGCAATTTGACTTACTCAAATGTCGGCGTGGCGGGCAGTATCCCGTCTGGGGTCTTGCTTCACACCCAAACTCTTGTTCGGGACAATTACTCGTACGAAGTGACTACAACAGTCAGAAATATTGACGACCCTTTTGACGGTAGTATTGGCGGCACGCCGAATGATCTTTCCCCGGCTGATTACAAAGTGGTGGAAATTGAAATCAACTGCAACAACTGTAAAACTTTTGTGCCGATGGTTGTTACCACAAATGTCGCTCCGAAAAATTTGGAAACTGCTTCAGCCAATGGCGCTCTGTTCGTCAGAGTTTTTGATGCCAACGGCAATCCTGTATCCGGGGCCAATATTCATATTGAGAACAATCAAACCAGTCCCACTGTTGTTATAGATGACGTGACCAATAACAGTGGGATGCTTCAAATAGTCGATGCCCCTCCGGGAGTCAATGCTTACGAGATAACGGTTACTAAATCTGGCTATTCAACGGACAAAACCTATACCGAATCTCCAAGTAATCCAAATCCCACAAATCCTCACGCCACTGTCGTCCTTCAGCAAGTCACCCAGCTAAGCTTTGTTATTGACAGGCTAAGCGCTTTCAATGTAACTTCCGTGACTGAAACTTGCAGTTCGGTCGGCTCGGTGGACTTCAATCTTCTTGGCAGTAAAATAATCGGCACCAACCCGACAGTTATAAAATATAATCAAAATAAAATAACCGACGCTGGCGGCAGTTTGAATGTCAGTGATATTGAATGGGATTCATATTTAATCACTTTGATTGACGGAGTTTACGAGCTTGTCGGTATAAATCCTATTTTACCAGTTGGCGTTATCCCAAACAGTTCACAAAATTTGCAACTTGTCGTCGCTCCTAAAAATCCTCAAACTCTGCTTGTTACTGTCAAAGACAGCGCCACCGGTCTGCCACTTTCCGGAGTAACCGTTATTCTTACCAAGGCCGGTTTTAGCGCCACCTCCATCACCGGTCAGGGCTTTTTGGGTCAGACTGATTGGTCCGGCGGCTCGGGTCAAGCCACTTCAACCGACCCGACAATGTATCTTTCTTCCGATGGAAATATTGAAACAAATAATCCGGCCGGAGACATTAAACTGAAACAAATATTTGGCGAATACATAAGTAGCGGCTTTTTAATCTCCTCATCTTTTAATGCCGGATCTCCCAGCAATTTTCAAGAAGTCAGCTGGAATCCGATAGACCAGCCGCCGGCGGGGGGAGTGCCAAATGTCAGAGTTCAGCTTGCCACAAACAATAATGGCGGAACCTGGAACTTTGCCGGTCCGGACGGCACAGATAATACATACTACACAACGGCAGATCAAAACATCAGTTCAATCAATAACTCAAAACAATACATAAGATACAAAATATTTTTAGACAGCGTCGCAACCAGCACTTCGCCAAACATTTCCGATATTTCCATGACTTTTACAAGAGAGTGCACTCCGCCCGGCCAAGTATCGTTTAGCGGACTTTCTTCCGGAACATACAATATGAATCTTGCCAAAACCGGTTATGCCAGCCAGGATATTTCTGTTGACCTAAATTCAAATTGGCAGTCGCAGGAAGTAATCTTTATGCCAAACTAAATATGTCAAAAAAATCAAATTTTACGGACGGGTTCACAATCATTGAAGTCATTATAAGTGTTTTTATCCTAAGTCTTATCGTAGTTTCCGCCGCCACTTTTCAAAGAGACGTTTTTTCCTTGAATTTTTTTCTGCAAGGCAGTCTAAACGCCCAACTTGATGCTCGTCATGTGGTAAAAATTATGGTAGCCGAACTTCGGAAGGCCTCCCCGAGCGCTTTGGGGGCCTATCCCATCGCTCTGGCAAGTTCCACGGCCATTACCTTTTACAGCGATGTGGACAGTGATGGAGTGAAAGACAGAGTCAGATATTTTTTAAGCGGCTCTACCATAAAAAGAGGAGTCCTTGCTCCGAGCGGCAGTCCGCTTGCTTATGTTGATGCCAATGAAGAATTAACCATTTTGATTTCCGGATTTGTCTCAAGTTCCACTCTGCCCTTGTTCCAATATTACGGGGCCACTTACACTGGCGCTTCGCCTCCGCTCTCGCTACCGGTGGACACATCTTCCGTTCGTTTGATAAAAATTACTGTTATAATTGACACGGATCCAGTGCATTCTCCCGCGCCGATTATAGTCACTTCCCAAGTTAATTTGCGCAATCTTAAAGACAACTTATAGCAAATGTAAAATGTAAATATCAAAATGACAATTAAAAATGTAAAATTTTTAAATTCAAATTTTTAATTTTAAATTGTCATTTTACACTTTAATTTTTGAATTTTGAATTAAAGACCATGAAATTATCAAATAAAAAATTAAATTCCGGGTCCATATTGCTCCAAGCTTTTTTCTTTGGTGTTATCTCCATAATAATGATTGGGGCTCTCATTAGTTGGGCTAGCACTAACATAAAAGCTTCCCGTATCGGGCTTTATCGGGAACAGGCCCTGCAGATTGCCGAAGCTGGCATTGACTATTATAGATGGCATCTGGCTCACGCTTCCACCGACTTTCAAGATGGTACCGGTTTTCCCGGTTCGTACATCCACGATTTTTTTGACAAGGATGGAGTGAAAATTGGCACTTACACGTTGGATATCATTCCTCCGGCCGTTGGTTCTACTTTAGTTAAAATAAAATCAACCGGAAAAGTTTTGATTGATCCGACGGTTTCTCGGGCCCTTCTGGTCCAGCTGGCCATTCCGTCGCTTGCCAAGTACGCCGTGGTGGCGAATGATAACATGCGCTTCGGTAGTGGCACGGAAGTTTTCGGTCCGATCCATTCCAACGGTGGAATTCGCTTTGACGGTTTAGCTCACAACATTATTACAAGCGCCAAAGACCAATACGACGATCCCGATCACACCGGCAATAACGAGTTTGGTGTTCATACTCACGTCAATGCTCCTCCGGGAAGCGGGACAAATAACACATTCCGACCATTGGAGGCTCCACCATCTCCGGTGGCCAATCGCACGGACATTTTTGAAGCTGGACGAATTTTTCCAACTCCGGCGGTGGATTTTGTCGGGCTGACAACCGATCTCGCTCAAATAAAAGCTGATGCTCAATCTGACGGAAAATACATTTCTTCTTCCGGTAAGCAGGGCTATAAAATTGTTTTCAAAACAGACGACACTTTTGATGTTTATAAAGTAAATAATCTAATCAGTCCGCCGAGCGGCTGCAGTTCCTCTCAAAGCGGTTGGGGAACATGGACTATAAAAACATCGGGCAGTGGCAACACCACCTTTGTCGGAAATTACCCAATGCCTGTCAACGGACTGATTTTTGTTGAAGACAATGTTTGGGTGGAAGGCCAAATAAATATCGCCCGAGTTACTTTAGCCGCCGGAAGATTCCCGGATAATCCGTCTACTCGGCCGAATATTATAGTGAACAACAATTTACTTTATACCAATTATGACGGACAGGACGTCATTGCCCTAATCGCTCAAGGTAATTTCAATGCCGGACTTTCCAGCGCCAACGTTTTGCGAGTGGACGCCGCTTTAGTGGCTCAAAACGGACGGACTGGCAGGCACTACTACTCATCAAATTGCGGGACAGGTTATTTAAGAAGCTCAATCACCTTGTATGGAATGATTGCAAGTAACATTAGATATGGTTTCGCCTATACGGACGGAACCGGATATGCCACGCGAGATATAATCTATGACGCCAACTTGCTATACGGTCCGCCACCGAGTTTTCCACTAACGACCGATCAGTACCAAGTCATCTCTTGGGAAGAAGTAAAGTAGAACTCCCAAATCTGGCGAACTCCTCGTTCCCAAGCTGAAGACTCTGCCGAAATGTGAGGACGAGAAAGTGGAACTCCACTTCTTAGACCTCAGTCCTCGATCCGCTCGAGATTTCCTCGGCGGGTTTTTTGTTATATAAAAATAATTTGTATATAATAAACGCTGGTAATTGAGCAAAGTGAGCAAGGGGAGTCCTTGCTCGATCCATTTTCGGAGGTCACTTTTTCGTATAAAAATTACCACTTCGTATTCTTGTGATACAATTAAACTTATGAAAAAGATGAAAAAGTTGGTGGTGGGGAATTGGAAAATGAATCCGCAAAGTTTAGAGGAAGCCAGAGATTTGGCAAGTAGCGTCAAGAGGGCGATAGCGCGGATTAAGAAAACTCAAGTGGTTTTGTGTCCGCCGTTTGTTTATCTTTCACCACTTTCTGGGAAAGTTGGAGGAGGTTTTTTTCTCGGAGCTCAAGACGCAAATTCTTTGGCCCTCGGTTCATACACAGGGGAAGTCAGCTATAGTCAGCTATATCAGTTTGGGGTCCGTTTCGTAATTCTCGGCCATTCAGAGAGGCGAAATCCGTCAACTGGCGAAGGCGAGACGGATGAACTGATAAATAAAAAAATTAAATCTGTCATTTTCGGCGGTATGACGGCCATTGTTTGTGTGGGTGAGGCTGTCCGGGATCAAAGCGGTGAGTATTTCGGCTTTATAAAAAATCAAATTACCTCCGCTCTTAAAGATGTATCCAAAAAATCCGCTGATCGCTTGGTAATAGCTTACGAGCCGATTTGGGCTGTTGGCGCCAAAGAATCAATGAACCCGAGAGATCTTCACGAAATGTCCATTTTTATAAAAAAAGTTTTGAAAGATCTGTATGGGGTTTTCAGTGCGGATGTCAGAGTGCTTTATGGAGGCGATGCGGACAGAGTCAACGCCGACTCACTTGTTCGCGACGGCAATGTTTCAGGACTTCTGGTCGGTCGAGAGAGTTTGAGAGCTCAAGATTTTATTGAAATGATTAAACTTATTGAGGAAATATAATTTATAATTTCTAAATAATAAATGCTTAAATATATTGACGAATTAAGCACGAAAGACCTGAAAGGCAAAAAAGTTTTACTTCGCTTGGATTTGAATGCTCCTGTCGGAGAAGGAAAAGTTCTGGACACTTTTAAATTGGATAGAGTAATTGAGACAGTTGATTTTTTGCGAGAGAAAGAAGCTCAAATTATTATTATTTCCCACTGCGCTGGTAAAGAGTCCGAAACTTTGGTTCCAATGTGGCGCTATCTAAACGGCCTTTTCCCGGTGGAATTTTCTAAAACCTTTTTTGTGGCCGGAGCCATAGCCAAACTTTTAAATATGAAAGACAAAGGAGTTTTGATGTTTGAAAACTTGCGTATAAATCCTGGAGAAAAAGAAAATGACAGAGAATTTGCCAAAAAGTTATCGCAGATGGCCGATATTTATGTAAACGATGCTTTCGCCGAATGTCATCGCAGATATGCTTCTATTGTCAGCGTTCCGAAATTTCTACCACATTTTGGTGGATTACTTTTACGGCAGGAAATAGAACATCTTTCCAAAGTTTTTAATCCCAAACACCCGTTCGTTTTTATTTTGGGAGGAGCAAAATTTGACACTAAGTTTCCTCTTATAAAAAAATATCTGGAAAAGGCAGATTTGGTTTTTGTGGCCGGAGCCATAGCCAATGATTTCTTTAAAGAGAAAGGCTTTGAGATTGGAGTTTCACTTTTGTCGGAAACCGATCTTGGCATTAAAGATGTTTTAAACAATCCAAAGATTGTTTTGCCTATTGATGTGACTGTTAGAAAACCAGACGGTACCTCGGAGTATAAAACACCAGACGCGGTTTTACCGGATGAATATATTGCCGATATTGGTCCAAAGACATTGGATCAGTTAAAGGAGCTAATATTCAAATCCAAAACGGTGGTTTGGAACGGACCACTAGGCAAATACAAAAAAGGATTTAGAGACATGTCGGAAAAGCTGGCTGAAATTATAGCAAATAAAACATCGGAGGCGGGAGCTATGACAGTTAGTATTATTGGCGGAGGTGATACCATTGCTTCAATCAATATGAAGAAACTAAATCACAAATTCAGTTTCATTTCCACTGGCGGAGGAGCCATGCTGGATTATCTAGTTAATGAAACCCTTCCTGGGCTGGGGGCACTAGATAAATAAAAATAAATCTCTTTTTCCTCATATTTTTCAAAGAGACACGCATAAATTCTTGCTAGAGTTTTGCTTGAGTTCGCGCCGTCGCGCTCACTAGTCTCTCTTTAAAACATCAGTCAACGAGATTTATAAAAAGCCTCTTATTTTCTCTGCATTACCAGCGAAATCTTTTTTATCGCCACTTACTTTGTCGTTTGGAAAAACCCAAATGTGAGCGTGAGGGATTTCATCACCGATTATTCTAGATAAAATCCAATCAGTGCCAAATGCTTTTTGCTCCGCCTTGGCTATTTTTCTCACCACTTCAAAGTACTCTCCAACCTCCGGCACATCCCAAACCCAACGGCAGTGTTTTTTCGGAATAACTTGAGTATGTCCGGGTGATTGTGGATTAATATCCAAAAAAGCTAGGAAATTTTCGTCCTCATAAACCTTATGAGTGGGAATTTCTCCAGAAACAATCTTGCAGAAAATACAATCTTTCATAACATATAGTATAAAGTAGAAAGTTAAAAGTATAAAGTGTGATAAAATCTTAAAATGCCCAAAAAATATGCCATTAGAGATCCAATACCAAAAGAAATTGACGAAATGTTTGCGGAATATGATCCACTAGTTCGGTCTCTTTTATATGCCAGGGAAATAACTGACTTAGATTCCGCAGAGAGATTTCTCAATCCTGACTACGACAAACATTTACACGACCCATATTTACTGAAGGGTATGGACAAAGCTGTAGAAAGAATTCTTAAGGCCATAAAAAGTGATGAAAAAATAGGAATTTACAGCGACTATGATGCAGACGGCATTCCGGGAGCAGTCATACTTTCCGATTTTTTTAAAAAAATCGGTTTTTCAAAGTTTCTAAACTATATTCCGCTTCGTAATGAGGAAGGTTTCGGCTTAAACCATGAAGCTATCGCGGGCCTAGTAGAGCAAGGAGTGAAGCTCATCATCACCATTGATTGTGGGATCACCGACGTGGAAGAAGTTGATTTTGCCAATAAACACAAAGTAGACGTTATTATCACCGACCATCACAGCCCACTTGAAAAATTACCAAAAGCGGTGGCTATAATAAATCCAAAGCAAGAGGCTTGTTCTTATCCGGACAAAATGCTTTGTGGATCAGGGGTTATTTTTAAAGTTATCCAAGCACTTATTTTAAAAATTAAAAATTATAAATTAAAAATTATAACCATTTCTCCTGGGTGGGAGAAATGGTTACTAGACATGGTTGGTCTGGCCACACTCTCCGACATGGTCCCGCTTTTGGGTGAGAATAGGGTTTTTGCATATTACGGTATGAAAGTTTTGCAAAAATCTCCGCGCGCCGGACTGCAAAAACTTTTTTCACTGCTAAAAATTAACCAAACAACTGTTACGGAGGACGACGTTACGTTTATGATTACTCCCCGCATCAATGCTGCTTCACGAATGGGTATCCCGCATGATGCATTCTCACTTCTATCAACCACAGATGAGGTGGAGGCCGGGACTCTTTCAGAACATTTGAATAAAATAAATGATGAGAGAAAAGGAGTCGTTGGAAGTATGGTTAGGGAAATCAAAAAAAGGATCGAAAATTCTGATTCGGGAATGCAGCATGTGCTGGTTTTCGGCAATCCTGAATGGAAACCGTCGCTTTTGGGTCTTGTAGCGGGCAGTTTCAGCGATGAGCATAACCGACCTGTCTTTTTCTGGGGTAGAGAGGGTAGCAACGGCAGTTCTATAATAAAAGGTTCTTGTCGGGCGGGTGGAGAAACGGATGTTTTTGCTCTTATGGAAAAAGCCAAGGATGTTTTCCTCGATTTCGGCGGACACA
Source organism: Candidatus Zambryskibacteria bacterium RIFCSPLOWO2_02_FULL_39_26 (assembly GCA_001825395.1). Taxonomy (GTDB): domain Bacteria; phylum Patescibacteriota; class Minisyncoccia; order Phycocordibacterales; family DATDWN01; genus C7867-006. Next base: position 30,297 of record MHWN01000015.1, on the reverse strand, counting down.
AAGGTGCCGGAGGCTTTTCCGTTGCCCAAGAGAAAATTCATTTATTAGAGGGCAGACTCAACGAAGCTTTTCTAGAGCTCTCCCAAGTGTCAAGGGGCATCCTTGACACTTGGGTGGATAAAAAGCTTTCATTAGAGGATGTTAATTGGGAAATTTGGAAACATATTGAGAAGTTTGCACCATTTGGACTCGGAAATCCAAAACCACTTTTTCTTTTTGAAAATATAAAAGTCACTGGGCTTAAACTTTTTGGTAAAGAAAAAAACCATTTAGAGTTAAAATTCAAAAATTCCAAAAATTCAGATGTAACCGCTATTGCTTTTTTCTCAAATGGCGACAAGTTTCCAGTTTCGGTCAAAGAGGGAAGTAAAATAAACCTAGTCGCCACCCTCGAAAAATCCGAATTTCGAAACTATCCTGAACTTCGCTTGCGGATTGTAGATATATTCTAAAAACACCTTATTTTAAGCCATATTTTTAAGATTCAAGATTTTAATTTCAATAATCATTGACATATATATTGGTAAATGTTCTATCATATAGTTAGACAGTGGCGGTGGGCGAGAGTCCACCAAATCGTTTTTTCACAGGAAAAGAGGATGTGTCGGACGTGTGCTGGTTCTCGGGCGGCCAGCGTGTCGGACGTGTGCTGGTCCGCGGTGGGCAGCTCATGCTCCGTTGGTGGTCTCCGTCAGGCAGTTTCGTAACTTTCCCTTCGACCCTTTTTTCTTTTTCACTTACACCCCAAGCAGTTCACTGCTTACAGGGAGGGGTTTCGTCATGTAAAAAAGATTTGACTTATTTTATAGGAAGGAGTAGAATAATAACAAGTCCCCAGCAGGGGTTTTTTAATAACACGAATATTCCGAATAGGATCGAATGTACGAATAAATACATCAATCCATTCGCGTTACTCGATCTTATTCGCTAAAATTCGCATATGTCTATCATTACATACATAAAAGATACCCAAGCGGAGTTAAAACATGTCAGCTGGCCGACAAGAAAACAGACGATTGTTTTTACAATTGTGGTGGTCTTGATTTCTATTTTCGTTTCATTTTTCCTGGGATTTTTTGATTACATTTTCAAGCTGATTATTGAGAAGTTTGTAATTTAGTCCATCAAGTCCATAAAGGCAAAAGTCTATAAAGCAAATGCATTTACTTTATGACTTTACAGACTTTACGACTTTAACCTAACATCAATGTCTAAACAACAACTACAAACCGGCCGAAATTGGTATGTCATCCACACTTACGCCGGATATGAAAACGCCGTGATGCGAAATCTAAAACAGCGCATTGAATCTCTTGGCATGGAAGACAAAATTTTCAGTGTAATAGTTCCAACCGAAAAGAAAATAAAAATAAAGGGCGGAAAACGAGTAGAAGAGGAGGAGAAAATCTATCCGGGCTACATTTTAGTGGATATGATCGTGACCGAGGACTCATGGTTCGTTGTCCGAAACACCCCTCGGGTTACCGGTTTCGTTGGCTCTGGAATTTATCCCGTGCCGATAGACAAAAAAGAAATTGATGAATTATTCGCCAGAATGAACACAAGTAATGTTAAGCACAAGATTGATTTGTCTCTAAACGACGCCGTTATTATTGTGGACGGACCATTTAAGGATTTGGAAGGTAAGGTTGGGGATGTGGACGAGGAACGTGGAAAAGTCAAAGTTCTCGTAGCCATGTTCGGCCGGGAGACACCGGTTGAGTTGGATTTCTTGCAAGTAAAGAAAATTTAACCTACAAATCGCACGAATATATACTAATCTTTCAAATAATAAATAATTATGACAGAGATTATATATCCAGAATTGTCGTACACAGTTTCAGGCTTGTTATATAAAGTTCATAATGAAATAGGAAGATTTGGAAGAGAGAAGCAATATGGAGATTTATTCGAAAAATTACTTAAAGAATCTAAGATTATTTTTGAAAGAGAAAAAGCTCTACCAATTAAGCTTTTAGATAACAAGTTTACAAATATTGTAGATTTTGCTATAAATAACCAGCTTCTAGTTGACTTGAAAGCTAAACCTATTCTTGCAAAGGATGATTTTTCCCAAATGAAACGTTATCTTGATGCTAGTAAGTATAAGTTAGGGCCAATAGTCAATTTTCATCAAAAATATCTAAAACCTGTACGAATAATCAGGTTAACTAGGTAATTATTCGTTAAGATTCGAAAGGGTCATCATTCGTGGGTTATGGCAAAGAAAGTCACAAAAAAACTAAAACTTATACTCCCAGGGGGAAAGGCCACTCCAGCTCCTCCAGCAGGTCCTATTTTAGGTCAAGCTGGTGTGAATATTGGGGAGTTTGTGAAGCAATTTAACGACGCATCGGCCAAGATGGTAGGGGATCTCGTGCCTGTGGTTGTTTCTGTTTTTGAAGACCGAACTTTCACTTTTGTGCTCAAAACTCCTCCAACGACAGATTTAATAAAAAAAGCTCTGAAAATTGAAAAAGGTTCTGGAAAAAACACTGTTTCAAAAGCAGGAACACTTTCCAAGACTCAACTAAAAGAAATCGCCGAAAGAAAACTTCCAGATCTAAACGCAAATGACGTGGACGCTGCGATGAAAATCGTCGCTGGCTCAGCTCGAAGTATGGGGATTGATGTTAAATAGAGGACACTATTTCCATGCCAGATGTTAAAAATAAAATTCATAAAAACTATAAAGATTTAAAGAAAAAAATTCTAGCTCATAAAACTCTCGGTCACACAATTGTTTGTACTATAGGATCTTGGGATATGCTTCACATAGGTCATTTACGTTATCTTAATGAGGCTAGTAAGCGTGGAGATATTTTACTTGTTGGAACAGATAGTGATAGAGGAATAAAATCCTATAAAGGTCCAAATCGACCGATTATTCCAGAGGGAGAGAGAATGGAAATGTTGTCTTATCAGGATTGCGTTGACTATGTTACATTAGTTGATGATATAGATAGAAAAGGTGCTTGGCAGTACCGACTTATCAAGGAAATTCCAATAGATTTATTCGTTGCAGTTAGTGGCAATAGTTATACAAAAGGTCAGTTAAGGGTGATTAAAAAATATTGTGGAGAATTGGTGGTTTTACCAAGACAAGCAGAAAAAACATCATCAACCGATATTATTCAGAATGTTCTTAAAAGTCATCTAGCAGGAGAAGTTGCCAAATTAAGAGCAAAAAAATAATGTGAAAAGAGATTTAATACTACACCTACCAGTTATTCATAGAGGATACATAGACTTTTTTAAGTCCAATAAAAAAAATATAGCCACAATCCATTTAATTTGTAACTCTTTTTTTAACAAACTATCAGAATTTAAAACAGATATAGCTTCTTTGAAGCCAGAAATTGCTAAAGGTTTGTTGGAAAGTATTGGATTTTCTGACGTTGATATTGTTTCCGAAACCAACATACACAGACTTAAAAAACGACCTCTTATTTTAATAAACGATGAAGTTTCTCGTAAACTTCATGAGAAATATTTATTGAAAAACGATATCAAATGGTCATCAGTTTTTTTGCGTTGGGATAAAAAATCGGTTTTGAATACAAATTCAATTAAAAGTCATGTTTCTAAAAAATCTTTTGATCAAAAAATGATGAAAAGGGCCTACCAGCAGTCAAAAAACAGTTCAGATATTTGGAGACAAGTTGGTGCCGTTGTGGTCATGAGTGGCAAAGAACTAGTCAATGCTTATAATCAAGCCTTACCTAATGATCACTCTCCTTATCAGAAAGGAGCTGTTAGGGATTTTTTGAATGTCGGTGAGAGACCAGATCTTAGTAATACTATTCATGCCGAACAAAAAATCATTGCCGAAGCTTCTAAAATAGGATTTAAATTAAAGGGATCTCATCTTTATGTGACCCATTTTCCTTGCTCGGTTTGTGCTAGACTGATTGCTTTTTCAGGAATTAAAAAATGTTATTACGGAGAAGGTTCTTCTAATCTAGATGGGGAATTGATACTTAAATCTGCCAATGTGGAAATTATTCATGTTCCAATACGTAATAGGATTTAATTCAAATTATTTTTAATTTGCAATAAAGTATCAGTTGTGTTAATAAAAGTATTAGAGGAGAGTGTGAATGAGACAGTATCTTGATTTGTTGGACGATGTCCTTACCAACGGTAAGAGGAAAACTGATCTACAAGGGATTGGCAACCTCGCTATCTTTTGCCGGGAGATGCGCTTTCGTCCGGCCGAAGAGTTTCCGATGATTACCACAAAAAAACTCCCACTTCGTCTGATTGTTGGAGAACTTCTGTGGTTCTTGAGCGGGAGTTCTCGGTGGGACTTTTTGCATGAACACAACATCACCATCTGGGACGAGTGGGGGAAGGCTGAAGTCTCTTCTCTCTACGGACTTCACGAGGGAGATCTCGGTCGAATCTATGGTCCGCAGTGGGTTCGGTGGCTCGCTCGCAACGGCACTGAAATCAACCAGATTCAGCGTCTAGTGGATGGGCTCAAATCACATCCGGACTCTCGCAGGCACAAAGTGATTGCGTGGAATCCGGAAGATGTAGATTCTGTCGCGGTAGCACCATGCCACGGTGATTTCAAGTGCTTTGTGATTGACGGAGAACTTTCGCTTCATCTCAACCAGAGAAGTTGTGACATGTTTCTCGGCGTGCCATTCAACATGGTGTGCTACTCACTTCTTCTGTTCATGCTGGCTCAAGTCACTGGGTTGCATCCGGGAGAGTTCATTCATACTCTCGAAGACGTACACATATACTTGAATCACGTGGAGCAGGTGAAGCTTCAGCTGACGCGCGAGCCGCGTTCCTTGCCGAAGATCGTTCTCAATCCCGACGTGTGTGATATCTTCGGATTCACGTTCTCTGACTTCACGCTCACCGGTTACAACCCGCATCCTCACATTTCGGGGGATGTCGGTATCTAGTTCATCTGGGGCTCCTTCAAGGGGCCCCTTCACTTTTATCCAACAGGAAAATTTACTGTCTTGGATTGATTTTTTTTATTAACTTCAGGATAGATGATGTGAGCGTGAATATGACAAACCGTTGCTCCGGTGTAGTTAGTATTACCAAATCTTAGTGCGATAGCACCACCTTTTATTTTATATTTTTTTATCACCCAATTTGTTAGTATTCTGACTGATTCCCAGTCTTTCTTTGTTAGTTCTTCAAATAACTCTTTGTGTTTAATGTTTATTATCAAAAAGTGATATTTTGAGTTTTTATAAGACCAATTGTTTTCCGTAATAAACCATGCTCCGATTTTTTTAAGGATCGGCTTTTTATGATATTTAAAGTTATCTTGGCAGAAAGGACACTTACCTTTAGATTCAATCGTATTAATAACTTTTTCATACTCACCCTTTCCTTTTGCAAATCTTTTATTTACAACTATTTTTTTCATTGCTAAATTTGGTTATAAGAACCATTGAATGATACTAGCATTTTTCCTTACAGAGTCAAACAAAAGAAGAACCGCGCCTTTCGAGGGCGCGGTCAGTGGGTTTCAAACTCGAGTTCTGGTGTACTCAACAATCCAGAATGAGAACGGGTTTTTTTCATCAGTCTCAACTCCCTTGATGATACGGCCACTCCAAGTTTGGTCCATTGGAGGAAAGAAAGCATCACCGTCAATGACTTCCACGTTTACTTCCGTGACGATGAGGCGGCTGGCAAACGGCATGAAAAGTTTGTAGATTTTTTCCCCGCCAATGACGAAAACTTCTTGGAGTTGAGAAAGTTGAAGCACTTCTTCCGGAGAAGTCAGAATCGTGCACTTTGGTGCGGGAAAATTCTGATTTCTGGTCAAGATGACATTCCACCGATTCGGCAAAGGTTTAAATTTTGCCGGAAGAGAATCGTAGGTTTTCCTTCCCATTATAACAATCTTGCCTTCAGTGGTTGACTTGAAGTGCAACATGTCGGCCCGAAGATGCCATGGTACTTTGCCTTGTTTGCCGATCACCCCATTCAAATCCTTGGCGACGATCATCGTGATTTTATGCATTCCAAACTCCTCTGGTGCGATACTACTCTTTAAAAAGAGTGAGGTCAATGCTATTATACGAATATTACGAATTTGAGCGCATGATACGAATGAAAGATGTATTAGAGAAGAAAATTAAGAATATTTTACTAAATTTGGGAATAAAAAATCCAAAGGTTATTTTGGATTATCCGGCACATTTTGAAATGGGGGATTTGACGACTAATGTGGCTATGGCTTATGCCAAGGAGCTTTCCAAGGAACCTCTTGATTTAGCAAAAGAAATCGTCAGTCACTTGGAAGCCGAGCTTCCAAGTTTGAGAATTGAGGCAGTTCCACCAGGATTTATCAATTTCTTTTTTGATAAAGAATATTTTGAGCCAAAACCTCTAGAAAAAATAAACATCTTAAAAGATCAGAAAATTTTTGTTGAACATACCCAACCGAACCCTTTCAAAGAATTTCATATCGGTCACTTAATGAACAATACCATTGGGGAATCTGTGGCAAGAATAGTCAAGGCAAATGGAGCAGAAGTTAAGACATGCTCGTATCACGGTGATGTTGGGCTACATATTGCTGAAGCTGTCTGGGCTATACAAAAAGGGATTGATCTAAAACAGGCATATGCATATGGCCATAAGGCGGGTGAGAGTGATGAAAAAGTAATTGCCGAAATACTGGAAATAAATAAAAAAATTTATGATAAATCTGATGCAGAAATAAATAAATCATATGAAAACGGGAGGAAAACCTCATTGGAATTTTTTGGGTCTGTTTATGAAAAATTAGACAGTCATTTTGATTACCATTTTTATGAAAGCGAATCGGGGGATGTTGGCAAGGAGCTGGTTTTAAAAAATATAGGAACGGTTTTTGAAGAAAGCGACGGTGCTGTTGTTTTCAAGGGTGAAAATTTTGAACCAAAAACCCATACTAGAGTATTTTTGACCAAGGAAAAACTTCCAACATACGAAGCAAAAGAGCTGGGCCTGGCAAAAATTAAAAAAGAAAAATGGAGTTATGATAAATCCGTTACAATAACAGGAAACGAACAAGACTCCTTTTTTGATGTAGTGGAAGTGGCAATTGGAGAGGTGTTCCCAGAACTTAAAGGCAAATTGCATCACCTATCTCACGGAATGCTTAAACTGCCAACCGGCAAGATGTCATCCAGAACTGGAACGATTATTTCAGCTGAATCACTTATTAATCAAGTCAAAGAGAAGGTTTTGGAGAAAATGAATAGTAGAGAAGAAGTATCAAGGATGCCCCTTGACATTGAGGGGACGGTGGAGGTTGTAGCAATTGGGGCGATTAAGTACTCAATACTAAGGCAGGCCATTGGCGGAGATATTATTTTTGATTTTGATAAATCCATTTCGTTTGAAGGGGATTCCGGTCCATACCTGCAATACAGTGCTGTTCGAGCAAGCTCAGTCTTGGAGAAGGCTAAAGTGTCAAAGGTGCCTTCTGCCATCCACTTGGACATCCGATGTCCAAGTGGATGGCAGACGACGAATTTAGAGAAGTTACTTGAAAGATTTCCAAATGTTGTAGAAAAAGCTGGAAGGGAATATGCACCTCATCATATCGCCACCCATCTTATTGACCTGGCTGGGGAATTCAATTCATTTTACGCCACTCACAAAATAATTGACAAGACTGACAAAACTTCTCCTTATAAGTTAGTTTTAACTAACGCCTTTCTTCAAACAATGACAACCGGACTTAACTTACTTGGTATTAAAGTTCCTGAAAGAATGTGATAAAATTTTATATTGCCGCATACATTATAATAGTGCTATAGCATCATTATAATGTATTGTATATTATAATATTGATATATCAATTAATATATCTAGCGATAAAGCAAATTTAATTATATGGGAATTATTGAAAACTCATTAAGAAAAAGGAAACGAAAAGAAAATATCCAAAAGGCTATTCTAACATCTGTAAAAACCGCTGGCCTTTTAAGTTTGGCTATTTTGGCTCCAAATTCTATTAGATATCTAAAATCACTTGGGATAATTCCTGGAAAAAGACAAAAGGAGATAATTTATGCCTCTAAAAATCGTCTGATAAATAAGGGATTACTAAGTAACAGAAGTGGTTTTTTAGAATTAACAAAAAAAGGGGAAGCAAAACTAGAGTTTTTGGAAATGACTGATTGGAAAATAGATAAGCCGAGAAAATGGGATAAAAAATGGAGGATGTTGGTATTTGATATACCAGAAAGCAGAAAATCTTTAAGAAATAAGATTAGGTTAACTTTGATGAATATCGGTTTCCTAAGATTGCAGGATAGTGTTTGGATTTATCCCCATCCCTGCGAAGACTTAGTGAATTTGTTAAAAGTCGATTTCAGAGTTGGGAAGGATCTTTTGTACATTATTGCGGATTCAATAGAAAATGACAAAAAATTTAGGAATAACTTTAATATACAATAAAGTTGGGGATAAATTTATTTCCATCCATACATTATAATAGTGCTATAGCATCATTATAATGTATGAAAGATATATAAGTATATATAAGTATGTATGAGCATGGACGGTATTGGGCATTCTGTGTTTTTTGGAAAAAGTGACTGGAAATGATAATATGTCTTTATGAATAAGAAAGGAGAAGATAAATCCTTTTCGCCAAAGCAAAGCGGAAGCAATAAATCAAATAAGGCGCTAGCTACGACAGAGGAAGAAATACTGGAATTTTGGAATAAGAATCAAATTTTCCAAAAAACTCTTGATAAGAAAGCTCCAAAAGGTGAGTTCGTTTTCTATGAAGGTCCACCGACGGCAAATGGCAAACCTGGAATTCATCACTTGGAAGCCCGGGCTTTTAAAGATGTTATCCCTCGTTACAAAACGATGCAGGGTTTTCACGTGCGCAGAAAGGGTGGGTGGGATACTCACGGACTGCCGGTTGAGCTTCAAGTGGAAAAAGAGCTCGGTCTGAAATCGAAAAAGGAAATAGAAAGTTACGGCATTGAAGCATTCAACAAAAAATGCAAGGAAAACGTTTGGCAATATGTTGATTTGTGGGAGAAATTTACTGACAGAATGGGTTACTGGATTGATCAGAAAAATCCTTACATAACTTATGAGAATTCATACATTGAGTCTGTCTGGAACATTTTAAGTACTGTAAACGAGAAAAAACTTTTATATAAAGACTATAAAGTTTTGCCGTGGTGTCCTCGTTGCGGTACAGCTCTATCTTCTCACGAGTTGGCTCAAGGATATGAAAATGTAAAAGACCTTTCTGTCACAGTTGAATTTAGAATTGCTGGCAGAAAAAACACATCAATTTTAGCCTGGACGACAACACCTTGGACTTTGCCGGGCAACCTGGCTTTAGCTGTAAATCCAGATATTTTGTATGTCGAAATTGAGAAAAAAGATATGGGTACTGGAGATTTGGTGAGATTTATTCTTGCAAAAGAAAGACTATCTGCCGTTTTTCCAAGTGACGAATATTCTATTGTTAAAGAAATGAAAGGGAAAAATCTTGTTGGTCTTGAATATGAACCACTTTACCCTTTTCTAAAAGATAAGTTTAAAGATAAAAATCCATCTGCTTTCGAAAAAGCATATAAAGTTTACAAAGCGGACTTTGTGAATACTGAAGATGGTACAGGAATAGTTCACACAGCTGTTATGTATGGTCCAGATGATTTTGAGCTTGGTACGAAAATTGGTTTGCCGAAGTCTCACTTGGTTAATGAGGCGGGAAAATTTATTTCCGGGACAGGTTTTCTTTCAGGAAGGTTTGTCAGGGACGAAGATTTAGCAGTGGATATTATTAAAGACCTAGCCAAGCGAGGACTCCTGTTCAAAAAAGAAAAATACGAGCATGCATATCCGTTTTGCTGGAGGTGTCACACGCCGCTTATCTACTATGCCCGTGACTCCTGGTATATTGCCATGTCAAGATTGCGTCATGAGTTAGTCGAGGAAAACAAAAAAATAAACTGGGAACCAGAGTACATAAAAGAGGGCAGGTTTGGCGAATGGCTTCGAGAAATAAAAGATTGGGCTATTTCTCGTGAAAGGTATTGGGGGACCCCACTACCTATTTGGACAAACAAGAACGGTAACAAAACTGTGGTCGGAAGCCTAGATGAGCTTAAGAAACTTACTAAGAAATCCGGAAACAAGTATTTTGTCATGCGCCACGGGGAAGCAATAGATAATGCCAAGCACATACTTGATCCGAAAGGTGACCCAAACAATCATTTAACGGATAAAGGGAAAAGTGAAGCTATATTGGGAGGAGAAAAATTAAAATCAAAAAAAATAGATCTGATATTCTCATCACCATTTTTACGAACAAAAGAAACGGCTGAAATTGTTCGAACAGAGCTCGGCTTAAGTCGGGAAGCGGTTATTCAGGATGAAAGGCTTCACGAGTATAACGAAAAGGACGTAACTTTTGTTAGGAAAAGAATTGGCGATTTTATTTATGAAATAGAAAGCAAATACAAAGAGAAGAATTTTCTTATCATTTCCCACGGTAATCCATTATGGTTTCTGAAAAAAATATCTTCTTGGTCGGGTGACAATGATTTTATTGAAGAACAAATGTTAAATACTGGAGAAGTAAAAGAACTGTCATTTAGTCCAATGCCTCACAACGAAAATTTTGAGCTAGATTTGCATCGTCCATTTATTGACACAGTTGAGTTAGAAAATGAAAAAGGCGAACCACTTACTCGAGTCAAAGAAGTTTTGGATGTTTGGTTTGATTCCGGAGCCATGCCTTTTGCTCAATATGCAGACAAGCGCAGACTAGACGCGGACGGACGCGGAAAATCATTTGAAAAGTTGTGGAAAAAAGTGCCATATCCGGCTGATTTTATTTCTGAAGCCATAGATCAAACTCGCGGGTGGTTTTATACTCTGCACGCAATTGGTGTTCTTATGGGCAAGGGCAAGTCATACAAGAATGTTATTTGTCTCGGCCATGTTCTGGATGCGGAGGGGAAGAAAATGTCCAAATCTATAGGAAACGTGGTGGATCCTTGGGAAATGATGGATAAGTATGGGGCAGACGCCCTGCGTTTTTGGATGTATAGCGTTAATCAGCCCGGAGATTCCAAAAACTTTGACGAAAAAACAGTTGATGATGTCGTAAAAAAAGTTTTTAACCTCGCTGAAAATATTCTGGCTTTTTATGAGTTATACAAGGACGAATTTGTTGCTCCGAGCGACAAAAGCAAAAATATTTTAGACAAGTGGATAATTTCCCGCTTGAACGAACTTTTAAGTCTTGGCACCAAGTCACTGGACAAATACAAGCCATTTGAAGCTTCCAGAGCATTGAGAGATTTTATTAACGATTTTTCAACTTGGTATTTGAGGCGATCAAGGGAAAGATTTAAGTTGGATGATCTGAATGAAAAAAAAGAAGCATTGCAAACGACAAGATTTGTGCTTCTGGAATTGGCAAAATACATGGCTCCGTTTACACCCTTTTTTGCTGAGATCGTTTATCAGAAAGTGAGAGATAATCCCGCTCCAGAGAGCATACATTTATGCAACTGGCCGGAAACAGGCAAAATTCATTCCAATATTCTTGAGAATATGAGAATAGTTCGGGATATTGTGTCAAGGGCCCTTGAGCTTCGACAAAAGGCAGGGATAAAAGTCAGACAGCCACTCGGGAAGTTAAAAGTTAAAAGTAAAAAGTTTGGAAACGAATACTTGGAGATTTTGAAAGATGAGCTAAATGTTAAAGAAATTGAGTTCAATGAAACTATAAAAGAAGAAGTTTGGCTTGATACCAATCTAACTGAAGAGTTGAAAAAAGAGGGAATGGCGCGCGATATCATTCGTGGTATTCAAGATGCCAGAAAAACTGAAAATCTAAATCCAGGCGAAAAAATAAAATTAGTTGTAAGTACGAGCGAGGACATTAAAACAATAATCAATTCCTATCTTGAAATGATTCAGACACCAACTCAAGTAGCTAGCATTATGTTTTCAGAAGATAAACAAAAGCATAACATAGACATAGAAGGGCAAAAAATTTCTGTTTCAATTCTGAAATAATGAGTTATCACATTTACACCACCGAAGGAATTATATTAAAACGGCAAGTTTTTGGCGAAGCCGATATTCTTTTACACATTTTAACGAAGGAGTTTGGTCTTATCATGGCCTCGGCTCGTTCGGCTAGACTGCAAGCCTCAAAGTTGAAAGGCAGTCTTCAGGAGTATCAACATATTTCCGTTTCTTGCGTTAAAGGAAAAAACGGCTGGAGAATTACCAATGTCGGTGATTTGGGTTCATACTTTTTTAATTACCCTGAAGCTCATCGAAGAATTTTGGCTCAAATTTCGGATTTACTTATGAAAATGATTTCGGGAGAATTGACTCATCCGGAAGTTTTTGAAACAGTGGACAGCGGTTTTGAATTTTTACAAAATTTGCCGGAGAAAAATCTGGCAGATTTTGAAGCCTTGCTCGTTCTTCGAATCCTTTACGAACTTGGTTATGTGGCTAAAAGCGAGGAAATTCATATTTTTATAAAAAATATCAGTGATTGGCGCCAAGAGCTTGTTGAATTAGCCGGTGAGAAGAAAACAGTCATAGTAGGTCTAATAAACAAAGCCATCAAAGAAAGCCATTTATAGATCATTCCGTTGGATTTATGTTATAATTTATCCATGCCAGACAAAGAAGAAAGCAGTATAGAACGGCTGAAAAAGACTCTTTATTCCAGAAATGAGAAAATTATTCCGAAAGAAAAACGAACCTCAATGCAAAACTTGGACATGGAAGCCCCGACAAGTTGGGGTCAGGCCAAGTCCTTTCAATTTTCACCGGAAATGATGTCAAGAAAAAATAATTCTTTCTTTAACAAGTTTCTCATAGGTTCTCTGGTTTTTTTTGTTGTGTCGCTCGGAGTGGCAATATTTATTTTTTTCGGAGGGGTAAACATGATTTCTTCCGATAATTTGGATATTAAAATTACAGCGCAAAGTTCCGTATCTTCAGGGGAGGAGCTTGACATCGGACTTTCCATTCTGAACGGAAATAATACTGATTTGGAAAATGTTGTCCTGTTCATTGAATATCCGGAAGGCTCGGAGATTATCGGTGAGGAAAATAGAATTATTACTCGTGACAGAATCAGTCTGGACACCATTGCCCAGGGAAAAAGCAAAGATTACACCATCCGCGCGCTGCTTTTTGGTGAAAAGGATATTGTAAAAACTTTTACTTTCAAAATAGAGTATAAAGTAAAAGGATCAAATGCCATTTTTTCAAAAGAGAAAACCTACGATGTCTTGATTGGATCATCCCCGATACTTTTGGACGTGTCATATCCGAAAGAAGTAAATTCCGGACAACAAATGACCCTATCAATTAATATAACCTCAAATTCAAGCGTTCCAATAAAAAATACTTTGGTAAAAGTGGAATATCCCTACGGTTTTACCTACAAAAGCTCCAACATAAAGCCGTTAAGCGATAACTCTGTTTGGAACATCGGGGACTTGCGCAATGGCGACAAGAAAACGCTTTCCGTCACCGGAGTCATTATAGGCCAAAATATGGAAGACAGGTCTTTTATTATTTCTGTCGGCAGTCAGAATCCGCAAATCAAATCAGACATAGACACGATTTTAGTGGAAGAAACTGAAACAGTCGGCATTCGCAAGTCCTTCTTTGATTTGCAGACTATCGTCGGCGGAGGCAATGTGAAATCGGTGGGGCAATTTTCCCCAGTGACCATTAATTGGCAAAATACCTTGCCGGACAAAATATTAAATGCCAAAATAGAGGCCACTTTATCCGGGAATATTCTGGACAGATCCAAGGTCTTAGTCGGTGATAGCGGTTTTTATAGGTCAGTTGATAATGTTGTTTTGTGGGACAAAAACACTACGGAGAATCTTCTTCAAATAACGCCGGGCGGGAGCGGTAGTGTTTCTTTAACTCTGGTTTCACTTACCAACCCAGTTTTAGTTAGATCAATAAAAAATCCTCATATTGATTTGCACATAGTTATGACTGGGGATCGGTCAGGGCTTGACTCCGCAACCATATCTTCCAGCGAAGATGTAACTATAAAAATAAATTCAACACTGGAACTTAACTCCCAGTCTTTCAGAAGCGTCGGACCCTTTAACAATATCGGACCGATTCCTCCTAGAGCTGACATTGAATCAACCTACACCATAACTTGGACAATAACCAATACCACAAACGATTTGAGCGGCGTCGCAGTTTCTGCGGTATTGCCGACCGGAGTGATTTGGAAGGGTGAAACACAACCGGTTTCAGAGAGAATAAACTATAACCAAGACACCCGGACTGTTTCTTGGAATATTGGGAATGTATCTGCCGGTGTGGGATTTACTCTGTCTCCAAAAACCGTCTCATTTAAAGTCGGAATTATTCCAAGCATAAATCAAATCGGTTCAGCTCCGACTTTGCTTTCTCAAATAAACGCAACCGCCACTGATACTTACACTGAAGGGCAAATTTGGGCAACAATTCCTCCCGTTACTACCCAGTACTCGGATCCTGATTACAAAGCCGGAAATAATATTGTGGTGAAATAGTAGCCAGTAGTTAGCATATAGGTTAATATAAATTCTATGGCAGAAAACAAAAGTGACCTTATGGAAAAAATTGTCTCGCTTTGCAAAAGGCGTGGTTTTGTTTTTCAAGGTTCAGAAATATACGGCGGTTTTGCTGGCACTTATGATTTTGGACCATATGGGGTTGAACTTCAGAGAAATGTTATTAGCGAGTGGACGAAAGCAATGAATGAGAGAGACAACATGGCTCGTCTGGATTCCAGTATATTTACAGCAGGAAGCGTATGGCAAGCAAGTGGACATGTATCAGGTTTTTCTGACCCGCTTGTTATTTGCAACGAATGTCATAGTAAACAAAGAGCGGATCATCTTTTGGAGTCGGTAGGTGTGGTTGCTGATGAAAAAATGACAGAAGTAAAAATTAATCAGATTTTTGATGAAAATCGAGGAAAAGTAAAATGTCCAGTATGTGGTAAAAAAAAATTTAGCAAAGTATCAACGAGAAGTCTTTTGGCCACATCGTCACTTGGTATGTTTGAAGAAGGGGATGAACAAGTATATTTGCGCGGTGAAACAGCCCAAGGTATTTATATAAACTATAAAAACATTCTTTCTACGGGGATGTACTCTGTACCCTTTGGTATTTATCAAGTTGGCAAGGTATTTAGAAACGAGATAAGTCCGCGACAGTTTCTTTTTCGCAAAAGAGAATTTGAACAGATGGAGATGCAATATTTTGTGCATCCAAAAGAAGCGCGAGTTTTGTATGAGGAATGGAAGAAGGAGCGTATGAAATATTATGAAAGACTTGGGATAAAAAAAGAAAAATTAAGATGGAAACAACACGAAAATTTAGTTTTTTACGCTAAAGAGGCATGGGACATTCAGTATGAGTATCCCTTTGGATGGAACGAACTTGAAGGTATTCACTATCGAGGTGATTATGATTTGACTCAACATCAAAAATTTTCAGGTGTAGATATGTCTTATTTTGATGAGGAAACAAAAGAGAGATTTATTCCACATATTATCGAAACTTCAGTTGGAGTTGATCGTACCATGCTCATGGTTCTTCTCGATGCATATGATGAAGATAAAATGAGCGATGAAAAACGAGTTGTTCTTCGTTTCAAACCAAATATGGCGCCGGTCAAGGTTGCAGTTTTTCCACTCCTAAAAAACAAGCCTGAATTAGTGGAAAAAGCAAAAGAGATTTACAAAACTTTGAAAAAAGAATTTGGAGCGGTTGTTTTTGACGACAACGGCAATATTGGAAAAAGATACAGAAGACAAGATGAAATCGGAACTCCATGGTGCGTGACCGTGGACTTTGAAACCATAGAGAAAGATGCTGGCGTAACTTTGCGTGATCGTGATACAGGTGAGCAAAAAAGGATGTCAGTTGAAGAAATTATTTCTCTTGTAAAATCCCAAATATAATGCTTTTTAAAAAGACTGTTTTAAAAAATGGTTTGACTGTTATTACTGTTCCAATGAAGGACAACCCCTCAGTTACATGTCTTGTTACTGTCAAAACCGGTTCAAAATATGAAACGAAAGACATCAACGGACTTTCACATTTTTTGGAACACATGTGTTTTAAGGGCACAACTAACCGTCCAAGACCAATTGATATCGCCCTTGAGCTCGATAACATCGGCGCTCAAAACAATGCTTTTACTGGCCAGGAATATACCGGTTACTACGCTAAAGCTCATTTGAAACACACAGATATAATTTTGGATGTAGTTTCAGATATGTATAACAATCCGATTTTTGATTCTAAAGAAATTGAAAAAGAGCGAGGGGTTATTATTGAGGAAATAAATATGTACGAGGATATGCCTCATGTTAAAGTTTATTATGTTTTTCTGGAGTTGCTTTATGGCGATCAGCCTGCTGGTTGGGATATTCTAGGTCCGAAAGAAAATATTGCCAGAATTACACAAAAGGATTTTCTTAAATACCGAGCCAAACATTATGTAGCTTCTGCCACCACAGTTATAGTTTCAGGAAACATTGATGAAAGCAAAATAATAAATCAAATTAAAAAACTATTTCATAATATTTCTACGGATGGAAAAACAGACAAAATAAAAGTGGTGGAAAACCAGATCAAACCGTCAATAAAATTGAGACACAAAGAAACGGATCAAACCCACTTGATCATTGGTGTTCGAACATTTGGAGCAAAGGACAAGAGACACATCATTCTCAAAGTTCTCAACTCATTGTTAGGAGGTGGAATGAGCAGCAGGATGTTTCGAAAATTAAGAGAGCAAATGGGTTCCTGTTATTATGTAAATACGGATTCTGATAAATTTACCGACCACGGTTATTTGTATATTTCTGCCGGGATAAACATAAAACGAATTGAAGAGGTAGTCACTGCCATTTTATCTGAATTAAATAAAATCAAAAATGAAGATATTTCAACGGAAGAATTACAAAAAGCAAAAGATTATTTAGCCGGTCATATTTATTTAGGATTGGAATCATCGGATTCATTAGGTCTGTATTATGCTTTTCAGGATATTCTAGGAGAAGATATAAAAAATCCTGATGGATTAATAAAAAACATCCAAGAAGTTACGGCAAAAGAAATTCAAGATCTTGCAAAAGAAATTTTTATTGATAAAGGTTTAAACATGGCGATTGTTGGTAATATAAAAGATTTGCAATCACTTGGAAAAATCTTTCATTTTTAACTTTTACATCACAGCAAACTAGTGCTATTATGGCGTTATGGAACTTGGGGAAAAAACAGTAAGTATTAGCGTGGGTACAATCGTAAAAGCTATAGTTGTAGTTCTTCTTTTTATCGTGCTTTTCGTCTTGAAGGATTTAGTTCTTGTTCTGCTTTTGTCCATTGTGGTGGCCTCGGCTGTTGAGCCCGGAGCCCAATGGTTTGTCCGTCGCGGCCTTCCTCGTCTTTTTTCTGTCATTTTAATATATATTGTCATTGCTATTTGTGTCATCGGCATACTTTTTTTCCTTCTTTTGCCGTTACTTTCCGAATCCACCGATTTTTTGAGAAATCTTCCTTCATACTTTAATACCAGCAATGTAACCAATATCATATCCAATAATAATTTTTTATCATCCCAGCCTTTTGTGGCCGGCATAACGGATCGTCTGAACTTGGATTCAATAATTCTCCAGATCAACAATATCATTGGAGGTATTACCTCCAACACCTTTAGCGCGGTGGCCGCAGTATTCGGCGGCATATTGAATTTTTTCCTAACAATCATTCTTTCGTTTTATCTGGCTGTCGATGAGGATGGTGTTGGAAAATTTCTAAAATCAATATCTCCCATAAAACACGAAAAATATATTACCGCTCTATGGAAAAGGTCTCAAAAAAAGATAGGTCTGTGGATGCAAGGCCAGCTTGTTCTTTCTATTATCATCGGTATGCTTGTCTATCTCGGATTACTTATCATTAATGTGCCGAACGCCTTGCTTTTGGCCGCTCTGGCGGCGGCCTTTGAAATAATCCCTCTTTTTGGGCCTATTTTGGCCTCAATTCCAGCTATCATAATAGCTTTCGCCACCGGCAATATAACCACAGCTCTTATTGTGGCAGGTCTCTACATTATTGTTCATCAATTTGAAAATCAGCTGATTTATCCTTTGGTCGTGAAAAAAGTGGTCGGGGTTTCTCCAGTGGTTTCAATCATAGCTCTGGCCGCCGGGTGGCAATTGGCCGGTTTTGTCGGACTTGTTTTGGCTGTACCTATTTCAGCAGTCATTACAGAATTTATGAGTGATTTTGAGAAAGACAAAATTGAGAGAACAGAGAGGATGTTGAACAAGTAAAACACGACACCAATACACGAATGAGCACGAATATACGAATAAAATACATAAAATTCCATTAGTGTCGCACTATTATGTCTAAATCATTTTATATTACGACTACTCTTCCATATGTAAATTCCGACCCACATATCGGTTTTGCTATGGAGATTATTCGAGCTGATATCATCGCTCGAGCCAAAGAGCTTCAAGGTTTTGAAGTATTTTTCAATACTGGAACTGATGAGCATGGTCAGAAAATTTTTGATAATGCTAAAACGGCAGGCAAGGCAGTTCAAGATTTTGTTAATAAAAACTCCTTAAAATTTAAAAATCTTAAGGAGTCTCTAGGTCTTCTTCCTACAATACATTTTATCCGCACTACAGATACACATCACATAAAATCTGCACAAGAATTTTGGCAAAGATGTGCTAAGGCAGGAGATATTTACAAAAAAAATTATAAAATAAAATACTGTGTTGGTTGTGAGTTGGAAAAGCAAGATTCAGAAATAATAGATGGCAAGTGTGAACTTCACCCAAACATAGAGCTGGAAATAAGGGAGGAAGAGAATTACTTTTTCAAGTTCAGTAAATTCGAAAAACTACTTTTAGAGTTTTATGAAAAAAATCCAAAATTCGTTGTACCAGATTTTCGTTTTAACGAGATAAAAGCTTTTGTAAAAAGAGGTCTACAGGATTTTAGTATCTCTCGCTTAAAGTCCAAAATGTCGTGGGGAGTTCCAGTGCCAGGAGATCCAGATCATGTCATGTATGTTTGGTTTGATGCTTTAGTTAGTTACATCTCCACTTTGGGCTGGCCAGAAAATCTGGTAAATTTTGAAAAATTTTGGAAAAACGGAACACCGGTCCAATATTGTGGCAAGGACAATCTCCGTCAACAATCTGCTATGTGGCAGGCTATGCTCATGTCCGTGGGTCTTCCGCAAAGCAATACGATCGTAATTGACGGATTTATCACAAATGAAGGACAGAAAATGTCAAAGTCTCTTGGTAACGCAACCAACCCAAAAGATTTGGTGGCAGAATATGGCATCGATGCATTGAGATATTATGTTGCGCGAGAACTTTCAACATTTGAAGATAGTGATGTCAGTTTGGAAAAATTCAAAAAAGCTTATAACGCAAATCTTGCCAATGGTTTGGGGAATTTAGTTTCAAGAGTGATGAAAATGGCAGAAGGGAATTTGGAAAAACCAGTTTCAATCTCGGAATGGGAAGATATGTCAGATTACTTTTCTTACCTTGAAAATTTTGAAATTGGAAAAGGGACTGACTATATTTGGGTAAAGATTGGAGAGATGGACTCACTTATACAGAAAACTGAGCCGTTTAAGCTTGTAAAAACAAATAAAGAAGAAGGGCAAAAAATAATATCAGAACTTGTCGTTCGTCTTTATTCTCTGGCAAGGATGCTAAATCCGATAATGCCTGATACTTCCACAAAAATAAAAGAGCTAATCAAATCAAATAAATCTCCAGAAAAACCGCTGTTCTTACGAAAAGATTAAATATGAAGTACGAATATTTTGACATTCATTCCCACCTCTATTTTCCTGATTACGACAAAGACAGGGAAGAAGAAATAGAAAGAATGAAAAAAGCCAAAATCGGTACTATTGTTATCGGTACGAATTTTGACTCGTCACAAAAAGCAATAGAGCTTGTAGAAAAGCACGAGAATCTTTTTGCTTGCATTGGACAGCATCCAGAAGATTTAAATGCTGATTCTGTTTTTGACGAGAGGTTGAAAGGTTTAGCACAACACAAAAAAGTGGTGGCCATAGGTGAGTGTGGTTTAGATTACTTCCGTCTTACTGAAAATATTAACTCAATGAAACTTATTCAAAAAACTGTTTTTGAATATCACATTGATTTGGCTATTTCGAAAAATTTACCACTGATGCTTCATATTCGTCCAAGCAAAGGAACACAAGATGCCTATCTTGACTCGCTAAATATTTTGGAACATCATGCAAAAATTGTCGGCGGAAAATTGCGTGGTAACGCACATTTTTTTGCCGGAAACAAAGAAATTCTGGAAAGATTTTTAGCAATAGGATTTACCGTATCTTTTACTGGGGTTATCACTTTTACTCATGACTATGACGAGCTTATAAAACTTACTCCGCTTAACATGATAATGGCCGAAACCGACGCTCCTTTCGTAGCCCCGGTTCCGCACAGAGGAAAACGTAATTCCTCCCTTTATATGCCCGAGGTGGTGAAGCGCATTGCCGAGGTCAAAAATGAATCATTGGATAAAGTAAAACAAGCTTTAATGGCCAATACAATTAGGCAATTTAATCTTGTTGCACAGGAGTAGGTATTATGCTAGTCTTTGCTTTATGGAAAATGTAGACACAAGAGGTGAAGTTGGAGCAACGACAGTGTATGAGCTGTCTTATTTGCTCCTACCAGCTCTTGCGGCGGAGGAAATTTCCGCCAAAGGTTCGTCTCTAAAAAATCTCATATCAAAAACTGGTGGAGAGCTCATCTCTTTTGAGGAACCGATTCTTATTGATCTTGCATACCCAATGGTCAAAGTTATCCAAACCATTCGTCACAAAGCGGGGAGCGGGTATTTTGGATGGATAAAATTTGAGATGGAAAAAAGTAACATAGCCAAAATAAAAAAAGCCCTTGATAACGATTTTAATGTCTTGAGATATTTAATTATAAAAACGGTGCGAGAAAACACTCTTCTTTTAGGTAAAATGAAGATGCAAAAAGAAGGAAGAGTCAGAAAAGAAGAAAGCGAAGAAATTCCTGACGAAATTCCAAAAGGAGTTATAGCTGAAGATATTGATAAAAGTATAGATGATTTGGTCATCGTTTAGCTTTATGGACTTTACGACTTTATAAACTTTTAACTAACTTATATGTATCTAAACAAAGCGATGATTATAGGAAATCTTACAAGGGATCCGGAAATCCGAGCCATTCCGTCTGGGGTCAAAGTGGCCAGTTTCTCTGTGGCTACAAATCGAGTTTGGAAGGATAAAAACGGAATTAAACAAGAAAATGTTGATTATCACAATATTGTAGTTTTTGGTCGGCAAGCGGAAATTGTCGGGCAATATATGAAAAAGGGCAGTTCAATCCTAGTAGAGGGCAGAATGCAAACCCGAAGTTGGGACGATGCTTCCGGAGTAAAAAAATACAGAACAGAAATTGTGGCAGATAGAATTCAATTTGGGCCAAGAAGGGAAGGAGCAAGTAGCTACACTCCTCCAGCAGAAGAAGATAATAAGAAAGCTATAGATACTATTGAGTATCCGGAAGAAGAAATTAACCCTGAAGATATACCGTTCTAAAATTTCTAATTTTCAATTTCTAATTTCTAAACAAATATGAATACAAAGAAATGTTACTTCACTGAAAACAATATCAAGTATATAGACTACAAAGATGTGGATTTACTGAAGAAGTTTCTAAATCCTCATGCTCGAATTATTTCTCGCAAGAGAACAGGTGTAACAGCAAAGCACCAGAGGAATCTCGCAATGGCGATAAAACGTGCTCGCTTTATGGGATTACTTCCTTTCGTATCTAGATAGATAAATCTCTTTCTCGTTATATTTTTTATAGTACCAGAATAATTTTGTGCTCAAAATTTTCTTTCTGCTCATGCTTCATGCACTCCGCAGACACTATAAAAAATACAACTCAACGAGATTTTACGTTGAAACGAGTAATCCAGTTTCCAGAGACTGCGGAGGCAATTAGCAATTAACAACGAAGATAGAGTAAGCCTGAAGCACTGTTTGAGCGAAGCGAGTTTGCGAAAAGGCTACGTATCTAGGAGATTAATTGCTTGATTGCTGAGCGAGAGGAAAATTTCAGAAGAAATTTATCCGTGCTTTGGAAACTGGATTACGAGTGATTTTTAAAAATTACTTCCACCCACTCGTTCGGAGTAGTCTCCGGTTTCTGTATTGACCCGGACAACATCTCCTTCTTTGATAAACATTGGAGCTTGGATTTCTACTCCAGTTTCTAGTTTTACTGTTTTTGTTCCGCCTTGAGCAGTGTTGCCTTTAACAGCTGGGTGAGCTTCAATAACTTTTAGTTCCATTTTGATTGGCATTTTTACACCGATCGTTCTTTCTCCAAAAGACAAAACTTGAACAATTGAATTTGATTTCAAGAATTTGCCACGGTCGCCGATGATTTCTTCTGACAATGAAAATCTTTGACTAGGGTCTTTTGAGTCACAGAAAGTAAACTGTCCTCGGTTTGAAAAAAGAAATTTTACATCTTTTGAATCAATTTCCGCTTCCTCCACTTTTTCTGACACGTGAAAAGACTGCTCGGTCACTTTGCCTGTAATTAGGTTTCGGATTTTTGTCGCGTTTACAGGTTTGCGCTGTTGTTTACGAAAAACATGTGAAGTTAGCACTTCCCACGGCTCGCCATTAAAAACGATATATTTTCGCTCTGTTATTTCACTGTAATCTAGCATTGTCATCTGATTTGTAGTTAAGGTAACAGGGGATAATATAGCTTATTTAAGCCATAATAGCCATACTTGACAAGTAATATAAAAAGGTATATAATTAAAGAAGACGGTTCTTACAAAAACCCCTCAATCCGAACACCTTCTGATAAAATAATATTCTCACCAATCATACCGCTACCAGCGGATTTTTTCATCTCAATTTTTGCAACTTCTTTTCCAAACTCTTCTTTGGGTGTCTGGAAACTCAAACACTTCATGTATTTGTTTCGTAGTTTTTCCTCCACGAAAGGAAAAGTTTCTTTTGGTAGTTTGGACAAGTCACATCTTTTTTTGACATACCTCCGGATGGCTTTGTTTCGATTTTCAATCGTACCTTTTTCATGAGGTGATTGCGGATGACAGAAATATATCTCTGCTTCAACCAATTTTGAAAGCTCTTTGTGTTTTTGGAATGAAATATCATTGTCGATGGTCAAACTTTCGATCGGACTGCTTCCAAGCATTTCCTTGACTGCTTCGTTCACACTTTTTGTTGTTCGGTCTTCCAGATACTTCAAAAAAGGATATCTAGTTTTTCTCTCCACAAGCACCAGAAGTGACCCAGCACCATCTTTGCCTGACTCAATGAAATCACCCTCGTAGTGACCGAATTCCTCTCGTGACTCGACATTTTTTGGTCTGTGGTCAATCATTGTTCGACCGTCAATCGAGACGGGTGTGTCACGCTTCGGCCCACCCCTCTTGTGAACCGATCTTGAATACAAATGTTTTTCAATTTGTCTGCCGTGCTGACTCCAGACAAATTTGTATATGGCTTTGGTTGAAGCATATTGCAGGTCACTTCTGACCTCTTTCAGTCTGCCTGATATTCCTTCCGGTGATTGATCATCCAGGATATTTTCTGTGACAAAATTTTTCAGCACCGGATCAAGTGCAATCTTCATACATTGGAGTTTTGAATTCTGTCTCCTTAGCCGAGCTTTGGCTTCTGCTTTCTCGGCATTGTATTTTCCGTGAGTGCTGTTCAACCTGATTTCGTCCGACACTGACGAGAGACCTCGACCGAGTTTGCTGGCGATGAACCGCAAGCTCTTTTTCTTTGTCAAAAATCGCTCAATTCTCTTTCTTTCAAAGAAACCAAAATGTTTAAAATTTTCCATACAAATTAAATTATATGGTGTTCGGATTCAAAGGTAAATTTCCATTCTAGCGGTGGCAAAAACAAAAGCTGGGTACTCGCAAGAAGTATCACATGAGGTGAAGATTATGCATTAGGTACCACGGGTCGAGTAGGAAGGCTCGGCATCAGTAGGCTAAGGGTGGGCGCACCCGGGGGATTCCTGTAAAGGACTAGCCGTAAACCAACCCCCAACAACTTCCACGGCGTTCTCTCACGAGACGCCGTTTTCGTTTACAAAAATTATTTATATATTTTTGTTATACTTATTTAATGATCACGATATTTACTGATGGCGCAGCTCGAGGGAACCCCGGTCCTGGCGGTTGGGGAGCAATAATTTTAAATGATGACAAGGTCAAAGAATTTGGTGGGGCGAAAGACAATACAACTAATAACCGCATGGAACTTATGGCCGTTATTTCTGCGCTTGAATCAGTAAAAAATGAAGTGGAAATAACTATTTACACAGATTCTGCCTACGTTGTCTCGGGTATAACTCGTTGGGTAATCGGTTGGAAAAAAAATAAATGGGAAACTAGCAAAAAGGAAGATGTTTTGAATAAAGATTTGTGGGAAAAATTGATTTTTGCCACAGAACACAAAATAATAGATTGGAAACTTATTAAAGGTCATTCTGGAACTCCGGCCAACGAACGCTGTGATGTTATCGCGACGGGATTTGCCGACAAAAACCCTCCAGTTTTATACAACGGTTCTTTAGAGCGCTATGGAATAAATCTCGGAAAGATTTCCAAAAAGGAAATTAATAAAACCAAAAAAAGCAAAACCAAAGCCTATTCATATGTAAGTATGGTGAATGATATAATAAAAGTTCATAAAACTTGGGAGGAGTGTAAGACTCGAGTGCACGGCGTTTCAAGCGCTTTGTACAAAAAATCCACTTCACCGGCAGATGAGGAAGAAATTATACGCCAGTTTACGGCGTAATTTTAAGTTTTAATTTATAAATTTTAAAATTAAGACATTGAATATTGATTTAGAACTTAAAATTTTAAATTTAAAATTCTAATATCATGCTATTTTCTATCGTCATCGGTTTTGTTTTAGGAATTACCATCGGGTCTTTTGTCCCTCTCAATATTTGGATTTTTGTGGCATTAATTATTTTGACCTCAGTCGTTTTTGTTTATCGATACTTTGTTGAGGAAAAAGACAGAAAAATTCTAATAATCGGGACACTTTTATTACTCGGAATCATCGGTGGGATGGGACGAATGTATTTTTCGGATTTGAATCAAAGTTCAAAGCTGGACAGTTTTGCAAATAAAAAAATTTCTGCAGTTGGAATTGTGGCCGCAGAGCCGGATGTTCGGGAAAACAATACAAAACTGACGGTTAAACTCGAAAAAGTCGGAGAAACATCAATCCAAGAAAAAATTCTGATTACAGTCCCGATTTATCCAGAGTTTAACTACGGTGACAAGGTAAAAGTGGAGGTTATTCTCAAAGTCCCCGACAAGATCGAGTCGGATGACGGCAGAGTTTTTGACTACCAAGGTTATTTGCGAGTCAGAGGTATTTGGTACACCGGTTCATTTGCTAAAGTGGAACTTGTTTCTAAAGGAAATGGAAATGTTGTGAAAGATTTGTTATTCAAAATCAAAAAAGCATTCACAAGGTCGCTAAATAATGCCTTACCGCAACCGGAATCTTCTTTAATGGCCGGATTACTTCTTGGCACAAAACAAAGTTTGGGAAAAAACTTACTCACGGAGTTTCAAAAAACAGGAGTTTCACATATTGTAGTGCTTTCTGGCTATAACATTGCTATCGTGGCGGAAAGTATTATGGATTTCCTAAAATTTCTGCCAAAAAATTTTTCTTTTGGTGCTGGAGCAGTCGGAATAATTCTTTTCACTATTCTTTCTGGAGGAGGAGCTTCGGCTACTCGGGCGGCTATCATGGTTTTGGTGGCACTTTTTGCCAAGAAAATGAATCGCGATTACAAGGCTAGCCGAGTTTTGGGTGTTACCATAATACTGATGCTTGCTCCTAACCCGCTTCTTTTGGTTTTTGATCCATCTTTTCAACTCTCTGTTCTTGCAACCACCGGACTTATTTTTGTTACTCCATACGTTACACCATACTTGTCGCGAGTGACAGAGAAGTTTGGTTTGCGAGAAATAATCGGCAGTACTATTGCCACTCAACTCACTGTTCTTCCTTTCCTTATCTACAATATGGGAATTTTATCACTCGTTTCACTACCGGTTAATGTTTTGATTCTCGGAACGATACCACTTACAATGCTTCTAGGATTTTTCGTTGGACTCACGGGACTACTGTCACTCTATCTCTCTTTTATCCCAGCACTTTTTGCCTACATTTTTCTCTGGTACCAACTTACGGTTGTTCATCTGGGCGCAAGTATTCCATTTAGTGCAATAAATCTTCCAGCTTTTTCTCCAATAGTTTTGGTGGGGGTCTATTTGGTTATTCTTTCTGGTTTACACTTCCTAAAAAAGAAAAAATTAGCTGCTATTTAGCATTATCTAAATTTTCTTCAATCTTTAACCAGTTTAGGTTGGTGAAAAAGTCCTCAATGTATTGTTTCTTGCCGCTTGGTTGGTAGTCGGCGACATAGGAGTGTTCCCACATATCAAGTCCTAAAACCAAGGTGCAGTCTTGTAGCTGACCTAAGTGTTGTTCATCCACCCATGTGTTCAATAGTTTTTGTTCTTTTCGGTCAAAATAAAGCATTGCCCAGCCGATTCCGCGAGTTAAGGCGATGGTTTTAAACTGATTGAGCCAATTTTCAAAAGATCCCCATAAATAAGTCATAGATTTATAAAGTTCGCTGTCTTTGGAAATCTCACTCGACCCACCAGATAGGGATTCAAAATAAATTTCGTGGTTTCGCATGCCGTTGTACTCAAAACCAAATCTTCGTTGTACCTCTCCGAGTGCGTAGGAGTTTTTTTCAGAATCTTGCATAAGTTCTGCGATTTTTTCTTCGATAAAGTTCGTGTGTTTCACATAGCCTGAATAAAGTTTCAGATGTTCCTCAATAGTTTTGGCGGAAATTCCTTTGAGCTTCGGAATATTAAATTTTTTTTCTTCAAATTTCATAATAACGAATTATATGGATAAGATCGAATTTACAAATAAAATCAAATTCTATCGAGTCCTATTCGTACATTCGATTACATTTGTAATATTCGTATTATAATACTATCATATGCACAAATTTTTCTCCCACATTCGTGCCTATTTGCGCTGGTATGTTTTACTTCTCCTTGTCATTTCTATTGTAATTCTGGCACTGGTAATTTCCCGTGAAGACAGGCAGGGCATACTGACGTTTGTCATGCTGGATGTCGGCCAAGGCGACGCTCTGTTTATTGAATCTCCGACCGGTACCCAAGTCTTGGTTGACGGTGGACCGAATAACAATCTGATGAAAGAAATTTCTCATGTTTTGCCGTGGTATGACCGGCATGTTGATATTTTAATTGTGACAAATCCGGACCGGGATCATTATGAGGGATTTATTCCTTTTTTGGATAAGTACAATACCGATTTAGTTTTGGAACCGGGGACGACAAATCCCAATCCAGCCTATAAAGTTTTGGAGGATAAAATAGCGATAAAAAATATTCAAAAAATTATTGTCAGTCGTGGTGAGAGGATAGATCTTGGCGGTGGAGCGTATTTAGAAATTCTTTTTCCAGACCGGGATATTTCTGGACTTTCTCCAAACGACGGTTCTATCGTCATGCGCCTTGTCTATGGCGAGACTAGTGTTTTGCTTCAAGGCGATTCCACAGCCAGAATGGAGGAGTACCTCGCCGGTTTGGAGGGTGAGGCATTGAAGAGCACGATTTTAAAAGTCGGTCATCATGGTTCGCGAACAAGCACTAGCGAAAAATATGTTACAGCGGTTAAACCGCTGTGGGCGATTATTTCGTCTGGTAAAGATAATTCATACGGCCATCCGCACAAGGAAACTTTGGATACTTTAAACCGGCTTAAAGTTCTGACATATGATACTTGTAACAACGGCGATATTGTTTTTAAATCAGATAGAAAAAATTTTGTTTTAAAAAATAAAAATCCCAAACCGACTGAAGTTGGTTGTAAAGAATAAGACGGCTAGCGAGCCGTCTTATTTGGGTAGCCAGGTCGGAATATCATTCGCAGGATATCCGCGCAAGCTGTGAACAAAACCAGGAGAATGAGAGACCAAACTGGTCGGAGTTCCCCATAATATGCTCCTCTCCAAAAGCCGAAGGAGAATATCCAGCGGACATTCTGGACAATGTTGCGAATCAGTCGCAGTTTCATAAGGGCCTCCTCTGTCTTTAATGCTACTCCTGCCTATTTGGATGTCAAAGTTAAATTACTCCCGCTTTTTTCAAAGTCGCGTAAGCGCCGTTTTTTTGAATAGTTTTGATAGCGCGGGCAGACAAAGTCAAAGTGATGGATTTTTTAAGTTCAGGAATGTAGATTTTCTTTTTCTGAAAATTTGGATATTTTCGGACCATTCCAGTTGAGTTGAACTGGGTTGCGCGAGTACGGTTGGAGTAACCGCCGCCCATTTGAGACGATTTTTTAGTTATTACGCATACCTTTGCCATACGTTCGGTTATGCTAACATGATGTTAATATGATTGCAACCCACCAATCACACGAATGTACAAATCTTGCGAATGAATGCATTTATTCGTTATGATTCGCAGGTTACTGTATTATTAGTGGGTACATATGCAAATTGATTTCATCTTCTCAATCTTAATCCTTATTTTCTCCGTGGTGGTACACGAAGTTTCTCACGGCTACGTGGCTTTTTTACAAGGCGACAATACAGCCAAATTTGCCGGTCGTTTGACTCTTAACCCCTTGAAACACTTGGAATGGTTCGGTTCTTTCTTACTACCTTTAATGTCATACTTTTTTGGTGGATTTATTATCGGCTGGGCCAAGCCGGTGCCGTTTAATCCCTACAATCTGCGAAACCAAAAATGGGGTGAAGCGCTCGTTGCCGTAGCCGGTCCGCTTTCCAACATTTGCCTGGCCCTTTTTTTCGGACTTTTAATACGATTTGGCTTTGCCTATTCATTTGGCGAACCTTTTATTCAAATTGTTGCCATGATTGTTTTTATAAATCTTATTTTGGCTACGTTTAACCTCATTCCCATTCCTCCTTTGGATGGCTCAAAAATTCTTTTTTCTATTTTGCCGAACAATATGCAAAATACCCGGGAATTTCTAGAACGAAACGGTCTCTTTATCCTAATCTTTTTCATTTTCTTTCTTTGGCGCTTTCTTTTACCACTTGTTTCTTGGGAATTTATGCTAATAACTGGTCTAACGGCTTAGTTTGCAATATTGCAAATTATATATTAGAGTAGACCCGCAATGTCAACCATAAATCAGTTAATCCGGAGAAAAAGATCTAAAGCGCGACCAAAACCAAAGACTGTTGCTTTGACGCGCGGATTTAATACTCTGACCAACCGACCGGTTTTTTATCCGTCCCCATTTAAGCGAGGGGTTTGCGTGAAAGTGACCACCAAAACTCCAAAAAAACCGAATTCCGCCATTCGAAAAATCGCTCGCGTTCGCTTGACCAACGGCCAGGAAGTGACAGCTTATATCCCGGGAATGGGACATGGTCTGCAAGAGCACTCCGTGGTTTTGCTTCGAGGTGGAAAAGTAAAAGATGTCGGTGTTCGCTATACCATAGTTCGAGGCGTGCTGGATGCCACCGGAGTTGAGAAGAGAATGAAAGGGCGTTCACGATATGGAGCAAAGAAACCGAAGGGGAAGTAAAAAATTATCCTAATTAACCTAATTATTCTAAATTAAAAAATGCGAAGAAAAGTAACTAACAGAAACATAGTTAGAAAAGACCATCTCTACCAATCAGAAAAGATAAGCAAATTTATAAACTACATAATGAAACGCGGTCAGAAAGAAACCGCAAGAAAAATAGTTTATTCTGCACTGGATATTGTTAAAGAAAAAACAAAAGTAGAAAATCCGATTGAAGTTTTGGATATGGCTCTAAAAAATACCGGACCTTTGACCGAAGTTCGCTCCCGCCGAGTGGGAGGTGCCAACTATCAAATTCCAAGAGAAGTTAGACCTGAAAGACGCTCTTTCCTTTCAATGAAATGGATTATTGAGTCAGCTCGTAACGCAAAAGGAAAACCTATGGCAGATAGACTCGCAGAAGAAATTATTTTAGCTTCAAAAAACGAAGGCAAGGCAGTCAAGAAACGCGAAGACACCCATAAAATGGCGGAAGCCAACAAGGCCTTCGCCCACTT